>NZ_CP162142.1:741666-1112500 GCF_040833965.1 Leptospira sp. WS39.C2 | reverse complement strand
TTCACCATCTCCACGCCAGCACCGACATCCTGATTTCCTTTTTCCATCATCTGAATGGATTCAAGTGTGTTCTTTTGGATTTCATCTATGATCACGGAAATTTGCCTAGTGGCTCTTTCTGACCTTTCTGCTAATTTTCTAACTTCATCGGCAACTACTGCAAAACCTTTTCCTTCCTCTCCTGCACGAGCTGCCTCTATTGCTGCATTGAGTGCTAATAGGTTCGTTTGGCTTGCGATCTGATTGATCGTTTCCACAATTTGTCCAATTGCTTTGGAGTTTGCACCAAGAGTATTAATACTCGAAGAAATTCCATTGACTGAGGAATTAATAATCTCCATTTGATGGATTGTTTTTTTTACGATCTCTTGCCCTTCTTCGACTTTTTCCAAAACACCATTTGATAATTCCGAAACCACATAAGTTGCTTCAGCAATTTTTGCGATCGCAAGAGTATTTTCTTCTACTGCAGATTTGTTTTCAGAAAATGCTTCCAATTGGGTATTTGAATTACTTCGCACTGTACTCATTGATTCTGATATTGTAGCAGCAACACTCGCAGATCCTTTTGCACTTTCTATCAACTGATCTGCCGAATGCAGAACTTCATTTGAAGATTGAGAAACAACTTGAATCATTGTACGCAAACTATTTGTCATCTGATCAAAATCAGTAAGAAGTAATCCAATTTCATCTTTATAAAGATGATTTGACTTTGATGTTAAATCCCCTTCTCTCGCTTTTCCAATGAGTGACTTCACATGTTCAATCTTTCGCGCGAAAATAGCCGCAAAAAAATAGGAAAAAACTAACGAAATGACGGAAGCAAATATGGCACCGAAAAAGAATAAGTAGGATAATGACTTAAGGCGCTCTTCATAAAAAATGGCCTCCCGCCCCCCAGAACCAACAATCCAATCCCAAGGTTGGTAATAGATCTGATAGGCAATCCAAGAATGAGTTGGTTCTTTTCCCTCTTGCCATAATTCATAAACTAGTTTTCCAGTTCTTTCCTTATTGGACCAAGTGTCTCGAACTGTATACTTTCCATCGACCTGATAATCCCAAAGATTGACCCCTTCAATATTAAAGGGGTTCATCGTAAAAACACCATTCGGATGAGAGGCCCAAACCCTCATGTCCAATTTGGCAGACATTTTTCCTTTGGACAAGTCGCGAACGCCGTCGGCACCTTTCGGTCCCAAAATATAGATCCTAGCCTTTTCTTGGGCATCCGCTAAACTTATTTTCCCGGCTTTTACATCTTCGTTCAATAAATCGATCACTGCCACGGAATCAGTTGCCAAGGTTTTAAACAACTCTCCACCAATATTTACGATTTGGCTTTTTGCGGACTGATAAACGAGATAAAAAATTGGGCCAAGTACTAAATTGAGAATAAAAAAAATGAAGATCATCAACTGAGTGCGGATGCTAAGAGAATATAGTTTATGAAGAATTTGTTTTAACATACTTTAAAAGTTCTCGTTTGATTTATGAGAAAACAAGTTCTTCCCATGAAATGAAAGTATTTTTTGAAGTTCTTTTGATTTTATTAAACCACAACAAAAGTCCAAAGGCAATTTCGTATCAAGACCAAGAAGAACATGAACCTTCCCAATAATATTTGTAAATAAAGTTTTACTAACACTCCTACTTTCCCTGAATAAGAGACATAGATTCGAGTCATTGATCAGTGTTCAAAGACCAATCTCTCAAAATTTATAGGTGCAAATAATTACTATTTAACTCGTTTAAAAAAATTTCAAAATAGAGTTTCAAAACCGAAACTTAGAAACAATTTTTTCCATAGAATCAGACACCACTTGTAAGTGATTTGCTTCTTCTGATATTTCACTAAAGGTTGTTGAAATTTTGGAGTGATTTTCCCATAACTCTTGCAAGTTCGTATTGGACGTTTCTGTATAAACTGATTGTAACTCCATTTCACTGGTAATTTTTTCAGCATCGAGCTGGAATTCTCCCACTAAATCTTTTAACGATTTGACGTTTCCAGAATTTGTTTCACTTGTTTGTCCAAACATTTGTGCTACTTGAGATATCTCTTCAAATTTAGATTTTACATCGTTATTTGTGGAGATGATTTCTTTCATTGATTCCAAACTTTCTTTGGAAGCAACTTGTGATAATTTTACCACACGTTTGATCTCCTCGATATTTTTTGCCGTTTCGTCTGCAAGGCGTGATACTTCACTAGCAACAACAGCAAACCCTCGTCCCATCGAACCTGCTCTTGCTGCTTCAATAGAGGCATTTAATGATAATAAGTTCACACGGTCAGAGATATCTTCCACTATGGAGATCGCAGATTTGATATTTTCACTCATTTGGTTCATAAGTTCCACTTTTTCATAAGCAGATTGGATGGCGTCTCCTGACGTTTTCACAGTGCCAATGGAATGATTCGTGTTTACAACCAACTCTTCTGCTTTTTTAGAAAGGTTTGTCATCTCATCTGTCACACGGGTCAGTTCTTTTGCCAAAAAATTTGTTTTGTCTTTTTGAGAAAGGACTCGTTCATAAGTAGCTTTCGACAGACTTTGGATTTGACTAACCGATTCAAATGTAGAATCAATTTTATGTTTCTCAGAGACAACTTGAGAATCTATTTCGACTCCTTTATCTAAAATTGTTTTAGAAGTTTCTGCTAAGGTGACTGCTTCTTTTTTTGCAGTTTGGAAATAAACTCTTAGTGAATCCATAAACAAATTGAGCTTCACAATTGTATGGCTTAGATTGGTTGCGGAGAGTTGTGGGATCGATTCTGAAAGTTCTCCTTTAGATAACTTTTCAATCGAATGGTTTAGGTTTCCGATGTCTTCTTTTAAGGATTTACTGCCAACAAAAGCTGCATATACCATTATAACCACCATCATCACAAATACAATTGGCATTTGATAAAACCAATATGGTGATCGAAAATTAGTGGCCAAAATCAAAAACAAATAATAACCAAAGGTTAACATTGGTAACAAAGCAACTGCGATCATTGTAAATAAATTTCTTTGAAAAATTCCAAAAATTTGAAACTTCGATTCTTCTAAAGGAATATCAGCTAGTTTTTTGTCCTTTAAGACAGAACTCAAATATACTTCTGACTGAAAGTAAAATGCCAAGTAGATAATAGGACCAAGCATCACACAGGCGTAAGGCAAGGCCAAAATTTCTTTCCATGGCAAACCAAGTAAAGTTACTGCCATAAAAGAAAATCCAAAAATCGAAATTGTCCAACGAATGAGAATTACATTCCCTTCCCATCTAGGGTGTTCTAATAATCCTTTTTTTAATTTTGAAATTTCTTGAAAGCTTTGTATATGAGAATAACCTAATAAACGTTTTAATCTTCGATTTCTTAAGGTGATGCCAAGCACAAGAGGAACAAGGGAAAGCAGTGTGCCTAAAATTGCGAGTTGGATGAGAGTGTTTGTATCAAAACTTGAAGCAAAAAGACAAAAGTTAATAAAATATGGAAAAATTAAAAGATAAAGTGGAGCTTCAATGGCAATGGTTAACTTCCTGATCAAACGATTCTCTGTCATTCCCTACGAACCTTCCTTTCCGTTTGTCAAAGATTTCAGGAAGACATAGTTACATCACCCATTTTCATGTTTTTTTTCTACTATGAACAGAAAAGCAGGAATGTTCAGAATCACATCTTTTCGATCATTGTCGACTTTTATGAAGTAGATTGTAATTCTAAAACAGAAATTTCAGATGGTGCCCCCAATCGAAATGGAGGCCCCCAATACCCAGTCCCACGACTCACATAGATTTGTGTATCTTTATACCAATGTAAACCAGACACAAATTTTTGTGCAAAATAAATGAGTATGTTTCCAGGGAAAAATTGTCCACCATGAGTATGACCAGAAATTTGTAACTGAAATCCAACTTGGTTTGCTTCATAGATGCTATTTGGTTGGTGTGCGAGTAGAATTTTATAATCAGTATTCTCGCCGCCTTGGATTGCTCGTTTAGGATTTGTTTGGTGGGACTTGATCATGGAACCAGCTGTTAAATCCGTAACACCTGCCATTAGCAATTTTGCATTTCCTATTGGAATGATTTGATTCTCATTGAGTAAAACTCGAATGCCTAATCTCTCAATTTCTGGTAACCAAGAAAGGACTCCTGAATAGTATTCATGATTTCCCGTTACATAAAATATTCCATATTTCGATCGTATATCGGCTAATGGCTTTAGATGGTGTTTGAGTGTGGCCGCAGGTCCATCCACTAAATCACCAGTGATCACTACGATATCAGGTGACTGCGCGTTGATTTTTCCAACCACACGTCTGAGGAATTTTTCTTTAATCGTTGGACCAATATGAACATCAGAGATTTGTACTATTTTTAAACTTTGTAAGTCGGAGTGAAGTCCTTTAACAGGAATTTTCACATGTTTTGTTAACAATCGTACATGAGCATTATAAAAACCTAAAGAACTGAGCGCTGTTGCAGCAACAATGGTTGAAAATGCCAAACTGAAATTTTTTACTTCTGTCACACCATCAATTGGAAATCCGAATCGAATTAATGCCGAAAACAAAAGTCGAGAGTAATCAGATACAATTCCAATATCCACTAATCGCAAAAGATCCATGAACAAAACCAAGGTGAATAAGATAGAAAAAAAACCAAAATTGGTGAAGGTGACATAGGCAAAAAATGTTTGGGTTTTTTCCCGTTTGGAAACACGACTAAACACGTAGGTCAAGGGAACAAGTAGAACCATCGCTCCAATCGCAACTAAAATCAATGTTACAATAGGCCCATTCAGTGAAAGTCCTGAGATTAAACGAAAAGTAGAATAGTAATAGATGAATCCGAGTAAGGATGTCAGAACGGACAAAAATAGGAAGAAAGCTTTCAATGGTATTACCCTAACTATTGGACTGGTAATTCGGAAAGAAAGTGACCAATATTCGCGTAAAGAAGGAAAGGATGAAAGAAAAAGATACAGTTAGAACTAAGTCCGATGTGATTCTCATCGGTGCAGGAATCATGAGTGCCACTTTGGGCGTACTTTTGAAAGAGTTAAACCCTCACCTAACAATCACAGTTTTAGAAAGACTTGATGCTGCGGCTAGAGAAAGTTCCAATGCTTGGAATAATGCTGGGACTGGTCACTCAGCATTCTGTGAATTGAATTATACTGTTGAAAATGAAGACGGAAGTATCCAAACAAAAAAAGCGCTTCAAATTGCTGAGTCTTACGAAATTTCCAAAGAATTTTGGGCCTATTTAGCTGGGATCAAAGAAATCATTGACCCTGAAGATTTTATCCATTCTGTCCCTCATTTTAGTTTTGTATGGGGAGATGATAATGTCCGATTTCTTGAAAAACGATATTCTGCCTTAAGTCAGTACGAACTTTTCCAAGGTCTTGTTTATACAGAAGACAAACAAACTATTTCAGAATGGCTTCCACTTGTGATGAAAGGAAGAGACCCTTATGAAAAAGTGGCTGCTACTCGTATGGATTTAGGAACTGATGTTAATTTTGGAACACTTACACGGGCAATGTTTCGGTATTTAGAAACGTTTTCTGATGTCCATGTCCATTACTTTGAAGATGTCAAGGACTTAGAAAGAGGTAAAAGTGGCTACTGGCACCTAACTTCTCATAACCTACAAACACATGAAAAGGAACACCATGAAGCAAAATTTGTTTTTATTGGGGCTGGTGGCGGAAGTTTACCCCTTCTTGAAAAATCAGACATTCCTGAAGCAGAAGGATTTGGTGGGTTTCCTGTCAGTGGCCAGTGGTTACGATGCAAAAATAAAAATATCATCAAAGAACATTTCGCAAAAGTATATGGAAAAGCCAATGTTGGATCTCCACCAATGTCTGTTCCACATTTGGATACAAGGATCATTGAAGGTAAAAAAGAATTATTGTTTGGACCTTACGCAGGTTTTACGACAAAGTTTCTAAAAAAAGGATCTTATTTAGATTTAGTCAAGTCATTGGAATTTGACAATATTTTCCCAATGTTATCTGCAGGTATGCATAACCTACCTTTGACAAAATATTTAATTAGCCAAGCCTTACAATCCCATGAAGATAGAATCGAAGCTTTAAGGGAATATTTCCCGGAAGTAAAATCAGAAGATTGGGAACTTGTTGTCGCAGGCCAACGGGTACAAGTGATAAAAAAAGATGAAGAAGAAGGTGGTGTATTGGAATTTGGTACAGAAGTTGTCTCTGCAAAAGACGGGTCACTTGCAGCATTACTAGGAGCAAGTCCAGGAGCCTCAACATCTGTTTCAATCATGTTAGAAGTTTTATCAGATTGTTTTCCAAATGAAATGAATTCTAACGAATGGAAGGAAAAACTAAAAACCATGATCCCAAGTTATGGTGAATCTATGAAAGAAAATCCAGACCTCTGCTCTATAAGCCGAAAAAGAACTGAGGAATTATTAGGATTAAAAACTTTGGTTACTTAACTTTTTTACGAAGTTCAATCACCACTTTTTCTTTCGATTCCACAGCATATAGGGCAGATCCTTGTGTGGAATCGATAATTCTTTTTGGACTAACACCTTTTTCTCTAAGCACACGAGAGATTGCTTGCGCTCTTTCGAAACCCAAATCATAATTCTCGAAATTACCTGGTAAGTCTTCTTTATAAGGAGAGGTATATGTGATGATTAGAATATCATATTCTTTGAATTCATTTTCTAAACTTCTAGCAATTGCATCAAGTCTTGCTCGTCCTTCCAAATGGATTCGGCTAGATGGCAAATCAAAGATCTCACTCGCAAAAAAGACAAATCTTTCTAATTTTGTATCATTTGGTAAATTTTCAGTTTTGTTTGTGTTGTCTTGAGCTACCGCATCGATTACTTTTTTTGGAATTTCTTCATTTGGTATCGTTTCGGGTTTTGAACCAAAACTTAATCCAAAGCCTATTTTAACAGCGGTTTCTTCGTAATTACCTTTGTTTCGATACCCGGCAGTAGGTTGTTCAAAATTAACCATATAAACATTGGCATGTTCCACTTCTGCACTCATAAAAAAACGATGATTGAAATGGTAACGAAGCCCAAGAGATCCAAAAACTCGATTTATATTTCCACCATACAACCGTTCTGTGCCAGCTCCACCTCCAAATCGGAAGTAAGGATCAAGAGCTTGGTTTGGCATAAAGTGAATGAAAAAATTTAGATCCCCAGTAATCCCATTAAAAATATCTCTTTTTCTTTGGGTACCATAACTATAAAAATCACCCGTAACCAATCTTGCTAGTTGATTGGCGGCACTATCTGCATATAGGGAATATAATAAAATTAGTCTATTGTCAACGGTTTGGAAATGAGATGCAGTAATGATTTGGTTAGTGGCAGAAAGTCCAATTCCAAAGTACCGAAACAAACCATATTCGAAACCAAGTTCTCCGCCACGGCTTGCTAATTTTGCTCTTCCTTCAGTGACATTGGAATAAAATTCATATAATAAATACCGAGATGTGTTGTCAGTAAACGGCGAATTGATTACCAAATAATTTGGAAAATTTTCGGTAAATACTCCTTTTTGGATACTTCCTGAGTTATTTCCAACCCCTCCCATCCCCATTCCATAAAGGATGAAATTTCCTTTATCAAACCCTTGTCCCCACAAAAGAGAAGCGGGAACCAAAGATAAAAATAAAATTCCAAAAAAGAAAAAATTTCCCGTCCATTTCTGCATGGGTGATCTTGTTCCAATATCGTTTGTTAATGCAAGTCCATTTTTTTTCTAATACTGTCACAAAATGCCTGCCTAAATCGTCTTGGGAGTGAGGTTTCAGTATGAAAACAAAGGTAATCATCATAGGCGCAGGTTATGCGGGAATTCTATGTGCCAATCGATTGGAAAAACAAAATGAAGGTGTAGAAGTTACAATTATTTCAGAGTATCCATATTTTCAGGAAAGAATTCGATTCCATGAAATTGCATCGCAACAAAAGGAAAAAAAGATTCCTATCCAAAATTTGTTAAGAAAGAAAATCAATTTTGTAAATGGTAAAGTAATCGAAATTGTTCCCAAGAATAACCAAGTAGTATTACGTAGCCTTGTAGGGAATTTTACATTGGATTATGATTTTTTGGTCGTATCAATTGGAAGTTCAGGAATAAAAAAACAAAACGATGCCGAATATTCAATCCAATCTCTCGAGTCTTTGCAAAATTTCTTAAACAATAAAAATCCAGACCGAATCCAAAACTTATGTGTCTTAGGTGGAGGCCTTACTGGAATTGAACTGGCAGTTGAATGGAAAGAAAAATATCCAAACCAAGTGGTCACTGTCATAGACAAGAGTCCATTTGCAAAATCATTCTCAAAAACGGGAAAAACATATATTCACAACAAATTTAAAAATTTGGGAATTCAGATCATTGATTCGATTCAAATCCAATCGATTGGATCGGAGAAAATTATTTTCCAAAATCATAAGGAAATACAATATGATTCTCTCATCAATTGTACCGGATTTCAGATTTATCCCTTATTAAAAGAATCTGGATTTCTCACCAATGATCTAAATCAAGTGTATGTTGATCCATTTTTACGTTCGAAACAATTTCAAAATGTTTTTGTCGCAGGGGATGCTGCAAAATTAGAACATTCCATTCTCCGTATGGGTTGTGTGACTGCTTTGCCAATGGGTGCTTATGTTGCAGATGTTCTTTCCAATACAATCAAAAACAAAGATCTATCCCCTTTTTCCTTCCAATTTTTTGGACGTTGTGTTTCGCTAGGAAGAAAGGATGGGCTCATCCAATGGACCTACGGTGATGATACTCCAAAGGAATGGGTTATTACAGGAAAACTTGCAGCATTGATTAAAGAAATCGTAAATAGGTTTACAATATTTTCTTTGAAGATGGAAAAATATTTACCTTTTCGATTTTACTTTTGGCCAAAAGGAAGTGTGTACAAATTAAAAAATTATGAATTCGGAAATGGGGAAATACAAAGTGAGTCATAATTTGAATGAGTTAGATTCTTTTTTAGAGTTAAAACCATATTTATTTTCGATTGCATACCGCATAACAGGAAGTTATGCTGATACGGAAGATATTTTACAAGAGAGTTATCTAAGATGGCTCTCTGTAGATAAAACAAAAATAGAAAACTACAAATCTTATTTGGGTAGCATTGTCGCAAGACTTGCCTTTGATTTATTAAAAAAAGCATCCCGAAAAAAAGAAACTTATATTGGTCCTTACCTTCCCGAACCAATTCCAGAAACGGCAGAAGGGATTGATGATGAAAGAATAAATTTTGCATTCCTTGTATTATTAGAAACACTCAATCCTTTTGAAAGAGCTGTATTTATATTAAGGGAATCATTTGATTTTGATTTTGAATCAATAGCAAAAATTATTGGGAAAAAACCAGAATACGCCAGAAAAATTCTCAGTAGAGCCAAACAGGCTTTAAAACAACGTAAGAAGAAATTTGATCCAAATCCTAAGTTACATGCACAATTATTAACCGAATTTAGTTTAGCTTGTATCCAACAGAATACAACTGCACTTTCGAAATTATTAAAAGAAGATGTCATCGCTTATTCCGATGGTGGTGGGAAAGTACATGCAGCAAGGATTCCAATTCCTGGAATCATTCGAGTTTCAATACTTTTAAAACAAACCACAAAAAAAGTAATGAATTCATCAAATATTTATTTTGGTAAAGTAAATGGAACAGATGCCATCATTGGATATGAGAAAGATGGATTACCAAAATTTGTCCAATTCATCTTCATTGAAGGAAATCAAATCAGTGAGGTATTGACAATTGTCAATCCAGATAAACTAAAAGGATTTCAAAACGAAGGACAGTTAAGAAAATTAGGATATATACGAAAACCTAACCTATTATATTTTTTCTATCTGATAGTAAAAAACAAAATCCAATCTTTTCTAACTTAGATTGGTAGAAACCTTGTTTCCGTTTCGTCTTATTGGATGAAGCCTGTGAAACAATTTCTACAAATCGTTTTGGTATCGTTTCTCTCTCTCAGTTTTTCCGTATGTTTACCGTATAACAAGGAGAATCTGCCACTTGCCAAATTAGGAATATTAGATCTTAGGGGTTGGGATTTCAATCGGTATGGTAATGTCCCTCTCAATGGGGAATGGGAAATCCATTGGAACCAAATGGAACCAATTCAAAATGAGAATCCCAATTATACAAAAATTCCAGGGAATTGGACAAAAGATTCCAAAACTACTTTCCCGAATGGATACGCCACATTACGTTTAAAAATTTTGGTGGATCCGAACTCCAAATCCTTTTACCTTCAAAATGGGGTTACAAGAAACGCATTTAAAATTTTCATTGGGAAAGAAAATATCTATGAGTCTGGTAAATTTGGATTGGATGCAAATTCCGAAATTCCCAATATCAATATCGGAACTGTTTCTATTCCCCCTCACAAGACTGGAACAATCGACTTAAACATTCAAATTTCCTGTTTCCATTATCATGTTTGTGGAATAGCAACACCATACTTATTTGGTACACATGATGGTATCATCAAATCGTTTTTTGAAGCAACAAGCCGAGATATTCTCGTATTATCCTCCCTTGGCACTCTTGCTTTTTTTCATTTTGTATTATTTCTATTTTGGCGTGATGAAAAAACACATCTGTATTTTTCCTTTGTTTGTTTGTTAGCATCTGTTCGGCTCTTAAGCATAGGGGAAACGCGTTTGATATACAATTACCTTCCATTAGGTTTTTATGAAATTATGGTTCGAGTCAATGGATTTTCTTTTACATTGTTGTATCTTGCTTTTGTTAGGTATGTGAAAGAAGTTTATCCCGAAAAAAGGTATCATCACTTTTATTCCATGAATTACTTTTTCGCAATACTTCTGTTAATTGGAATTCCATTTTCAACAAATGTATATTCGAAAATACAATCTTATCACTTAATCCTTTCTCTATTTGGATTATTTACCCTCTTATACCCAATTGTACACGGTGTAGTCATATCAAAACCAGGGGCCAAATTCTTTTTGTTTTCCTTAGTTTCAACGATGTTACTTTTCTCACTAGACATCTTAACAGAATTTGCAAAAAAAGGAACGGCTTATCTTGCCCAATATGGGTTTTTGGTTTTTGGATTGTCACAAGCTTTGTTCATTGCAGAACGTATGATCCAAAATTTCAAAAATAAGGAAAAACTAAAACAAGAGAAAGAATTAGCCGTCTCAGAAGTAAAATTTAAATCTGCTTTTTTGTCTACAATGAGTCATGAGATCCGTACACCACTGAATGGAATTTTAGGTATGACACAGATGTTTGGCCAAACTAACTTAACTGAGGAACAAAAAGAGTATTTAAGTTTAATTCAATTTAGCGGTGAAAATCTATTATTACTGATAAATGACATTTTAGATTTAACAAAACTAGAAGCAGGCAAATTTGAATTACGATTAGAACCAATTGTTTTAGAAAAATTTCTAACAGATATGGTGCAACTTTTTAAATCCAAATTAATCAATGACCAAGTCAAAATAGAATTAGAGTTAAACGAGAAGATTCCAAATACAATCATCATCGACAAAAGACGTTTCACTCAAATCCTTTCCAATTTACTTGGAAATGCAGCGAAATTCACTGAGAAGGGTTCAATACGTTTACAAGTCTCGAATGAACCAATCAATGAAAAATCAATCCTCCTCAAAATTCAAATAAAGGATACAGGGATTGGGATTCCTAAAGAAAAACTGGGAGAACTTTTCCAGCCGTTCCAACAAATCCATTCTCACCTTTCAGGAAAAACAAATGGGACAGGTTTAGGACTTACGATTACAAAAAAAATTGTAGAAGAATTGTTTGGTTCCATCGAAGTCCAATCGGAATTAGGAAAAGGTTCAGTTTTTACCGTGAAAATACCCGTTGCAATTGGAATCGATACTCTCAACCAAAACCAAGAAATCACAAACAAAAGTATCTTAAAGGTTATGGATTGGGAAAAAAATTTGGCACAAATATACCCAACAAAAATTTTAGTTGCCGATGATGATCCAATCAATCTAAAAGTATCAAAGATGTTTTTGAAAAAACTTGGTTACTCTGTGTTAGTTGCTGAAAATGGAAACCAGACTTTATCTTTAGTAGACAAAGAAAGACCTAATTTTATCCTTTTAGATGTCCAAATGCCTGATTTAGATGGTTTACAGGTCACTAAATCCATTAGGGAAAACAAAAATTTGACAGAACAACCAATCATCATTGCCTTAACAGCAAACGTCATGGAAGAAGAAAAAGATAAATGCCTACAATCAGGAATGGATGATTTTATGACAAAACCTCTTCTTATGCAAGACTTGGTTTACATGATCAAAAAATGGTCGAAGGTTAAAATATAATATTATGGAAAATTCACTTGTTGTCGGTGGAACATCTGATATAGGATTTTGGGTAGTTGAATCTTTGGCAAAAAGAGGGCATTCAATTTCTGTAACAGGCAGGGATAAACAAAAGTTATCTGAAATTCAAAAGAAAATTACCGCAAAATACAATGTATTGGTACACACTTACGAATTAGATATCATCAATATGGAATCATTTGGTACTTTTTATTCCAATTTGAAAGAAAAACCAAACCATGTCTTTGTTCTTGTTGGGTATTATGAAGACCAAATACTCGCAAGAGAAGATTGGCGAGAATTGCAGAAAACCATCCAAATCAATATGACAGGAGTTCTTGCACTCTTAAATCTAATCTCACTTGATATGGAGAGAAGAAAAACGGGCACCATTACAGTTGTTAGTTCTGTTGCAGGAGTGAGAGGAAGAAAACTGAACTATATTTATGGAAGTTCTAAAGCGGGACTCACCACATACCTTTCAGGATTACGTGCGTTAGTATATCCTAACGGAGTACATATCGGTACAATCCTTCTAGGCCCCGTTTATACAAAAATGTCTTTGGGACACAAATTGATACCTTGGTTAACTTTACTTCCTCAAGTAGCAGGCGAAAAAATCGTAAAAGCTGGCTTAAACAAAAAAAATCAAACTTATATACGTTGGCCTTGGCGTTTGATTATGTTTGTGATCCAAATCATTCCTGAATGGATTTTTAAACGAATGCCAGCATTTTAAGAAAATAGAAAATAGAATTCAAACTATGGATAACTGATATAATTCCAAATGGTTTGGAATCCATTTGTCATCGGACAACTATGTAAGATGGCTGCATTCATACCATCACAAGCCGTTGTCACCAAACGTTTGCTATTTCCGTAAGGGGCACCAACATTTGTATTCGTAAGTGTCCCTAACATAGAGAATTGATTTGACCAAACATCTGTTACCTGGTTTGAGTTCCCGCTGAAATTTGCGACAGTATCATTTTCATGAATGAGACCATAATAGGAACCTACCGGTGCTTGTTGTGAATTTCCTAACCAAGAAGGAATAGATGACGTTTGTAAACTGTAGTCTGAAACTCCGCTATAAATTGAAACTCTTCCAACATTTCTAATTTTTCCTTGATAGGCCGCATGCCCACTCCCTTGGGAATGTCCTCCAACATAAACATTTGGCCAGCTGACTGCACCATTATTTAAATAAGTATCCCATCCGTCATTGGGATACGTTTTTACCAAATACAATAATAATGATAATAATCTACCCTCGATCGAATTGTTACTATCAACGGAAACATAAGGAGAAACTTGTGAACCAGTAACCACTTCGTTTCTTAAATTTTCGAAACAACTTGCATCACTCCGAGCAGCACCTTGGTTACATATTGAATTCACAGCATCATCATTGGGATAACTAAGTCCAATGACATGATACCCTCGAGTAGCTCCTTGTTGCAAAATCGCTCCAATCTCACAAGGTGTGGATCCAGTGCCCGGATAAAAAACAGACAAAATATTTTTTTTGGTAACACCCGATTGTGGAGGATACACTTGGTGTGGTTCATTTTCAGAAATTATGTTAGAAGAAGTAAGGGATGGTAAAATTTGGTAACGGGATAAATTCCCAACGGTACCATTGGATGGAAATGTATTTTGTCCAGCGCAAGACCTCGCATACAAATTTAATCCAAGCATAGTTACCAAATCATCGTTTGTTTCATTTTCTTTTTTACAACCTTGGAAGTTTTGCACCAAACACAAAATGAAAACAAATTTTAGAAAAACTGAATAAAAAAAAGAAAAATGGGCAGAAAAATAGAAACGAATGGATTTCATCTAAAAACAAAAATCTCAAACGTTTCTATCTTTGCAATTCAATTCATTTGATATTACCAAACATCTGGATTAACTGCTCTGCATTTGCTCCAATCCCTTCGATCCTAGATACATTCATTCCATCTTTGTCAAACAAGCTGAAAACAGCTGAGTGGTTGTATTCTCCGCTCGCCATTTTTTTATAATTGATACCAAGAACAACTGATAACATTCGAATGTCCTCATCCTTTCCAGTAAGTAGAGACCAGTTTTCTCCCAGACCCATTTTTTTCTTATATTCTTTCAAAACTTCAGGTGTATCTTTTTCGGAATCAAAACTCACTAAGATTACTTTTGGAACTATACCAGTTTCAGATTCAATTTTTTTTGCCACTACTTCCAAATCAGCAACCAATCTTGGGCAAATCGAAACGCATGACGCATAAAACATACTAATCAAAAATGGTTTCCATTTCCCAGAAGGAATTTTGACCATTTCTGAGAAGAGGGATGTAGTGACAGAAAACAAAACGAATAATAACAAAAAGTAATTCCTAAAGTTCTTTATCATATACTTACCATTAATACCTTTTGTTAACAACTTTCCCTTTACTTTGCTTCCTGTTCAGAGACCATATAACCTTTGTTTCCCCATTGGTTATAAACATAACTTAATACACTTGCGATTTCCTCATTGGTAAGCTCTAAATGAGGCATAACGTTATTGTATTTTTGACCATTAACTGTAATTGGTCCACTCAATCCTTTTTTTAATATTTGGATGGCTCTTTGTTTATCAGCATTTAAGTAATCTGATTTAGCAAGTGGAGGGAATACTCCTGTGACACCCTGCCCTTCTTTCATGTGACAAGCAGAACATACAGATTTATATACACGTTCTCCATTTGCCAATATTTCTTCTTTTGTTTTAGCTGCAACTTTTGGTTTCACCTCAGTGACCATACGTTGTATCGCGGGGCCTTCTGGTAAATACACTGTGTCTTCTTCTTTGCCAGAATAAATATTTGAATTAGCTACCCCTTCTACTTTTAACATACCAAGTGAACCTTTATTAAATGTTCTAAATATGGAATGGTCCACTAAGATCAAAGTTCCTGGCACATCAACTGTAAAATCAACAATCGCAGAACCACCTGCAGGGATGAGAGTTGTCTGAACATTTTTTTGGTTTGGTAAAATACCACCTTCAGCATATATAAAATCGAAAATTTCACCAATCACGTGAAAAGAAGAAACAAGGTTAGGACCACCATTACCAACATAAAGTCTTACTTTCTCACCTACTTTTGCTGTGATAGAGCGATCTTCCACCATTGAACCAACTGATCCATTAAATACAACATAATCTGGAATTTCAGTAATCGCCTTTTCCATGCTAAATGCTTGTAACCCAGGTTCTCCATTTTTCCCTTTGGTATAAAATTCACTTTGAACTACATAGTATTCTTTATCTACTTTTGGAAGGTCATCTTTTGGTTGTACAAATATGAGACCATACATTCCATTAGCGATATGCATTCCCACTGGAGATGTTGCGCAGTGATAAATATAAAGGCCTGGATTTAATGCCCTGAAGGAAAATTTTGAAGCATGGCCAGGAATTGTGAGAGAAGCAGCTGCTCCACCACCTTGACCTGTTACAGCATGCAAATCAATGTTATGTGGCATTTTACTTGTTGGATGATTTTTTAAATGGAATTCAACAGTATCTCCTTCCCTCACTCGGATCATTGGACCTGGAACAGAACCTCCGAAAGTCCAAAACGTGTATTCTACCCCATCCGCAAGCCTTCCCACAACTTCCACAGTTTCCATATTGACGATTACTTTTGCTTCGTAATCTCGCTCAATATGTGGAGGCACTTGAGGAGCATAAGTGAGTTTTGCTTCTTCGGTTGTTTCTTTTCCACACATAGAAAATACAACAAAAAAGATCAAAATCACGATCGAAATTCCAATTCGATTTCTTTTGAATGGATTCATTTGGTTAACCCTTTCCTTTGGTATCAGTATGGCACGGAACTCGAATCTTTCCATTGACCTAAGTCAATAGAAGATTTTTTCGTTACCAAAAAACAGGATAAAGGTGAATTTTGCCTATTTTTGTTACACTCGATTCCCATTCAAAAAACCACTAAATTTCTAAATCGACGAATGTGAATCGATTGTAAAGATTGGTTTGTTGCCTGTATGACTGATCCCCAAACTAGCCTGAGTAAATTCCGTAGCCTCCTTCATATATCCTCTATTCTCAATGCAAACTTAGATTTGCACCAGTTACTTCCTCTCATCATGTTATATTCCAAAGATTTGTTAGAGGCCGAGGCAAGTTCCTTGTTCCTTTTGGAAAACGATGAATTTTTATATTGCGAAGTGGCCTTAGGAGAAAAGGGAGAGATCATACAAGAGTATGCGCGATTGGAATTAGGCGAAGGTATTGTAGGAATGGTTGCCAAAGAAAAAAAACCAATCGCACTTGAAGATGCATACAAAGACCCACGATTCAATCCAAGTATGGACAAACGGACAGGTTTTAAAACAAAATCACTTATATGTGTCCCATTATTTGTTGAAGAAAGGTTAATTGGGACCTTAGAAGTCATCAACAAAACCAATGCTCGTATTTTCAATGATTCTGATTTAGAGTATTTGATTTCTTTATCAGAGGTGGCAGCAACAGCCATCCAAAATGCAAATGTCAAAGATAGTTTAGACAAAAGAATCTTAGAATTATCCCTGTTATATGAATTCGAAAAACTTTCTGTTTCCGAAAAAAGTTTGAATGAACTTGGGAAATGGATGTTAAACCGAGTATTAGAATATTTAGGTGCATCGTCGGGAACCATATATTTAGCAAACAACACCAAACAAGAATTAGGAATTCTATCTGCGAAAGGAATCCCCGAAGATGCTTACGACCAAATTAAGGTTCCTTATGGCAAAGGTGTTGCTGGTTGGGTTGCGGAAAAAAAGGAAAGTTTACTCATCCATAATCTAGATATGGACCCTCGTTATAATAAACTTTCACCCTTTCGATTTGAATCCAAATCATTGATTTCAGCTCCTCTCATTTACCAAAATGAACTTTTGGGTGTGATCAGTATCAATAATAAACTTTCGGGTTATGCCTTCCAACATTCTGACTTAGACTTACTCACAAACATTGCAGCAAGACTCAGTAACACGATTAAAAATGCTCAACTTTTCCACCAAATTGTGGATACAGGAAAAGAACTGAGCCGTGCTAAAAACATCATGCAGAGAATTATGCCTTCTGTATTACCAGAAACAAAGGAACTCAAATATGGAGTATCTCACATCCCACTGGAACAAGTGGGTGGTGACTTTTATGATGTAACACAAATTGATGATTCTTTATATTCGATTTTAATTGCGGACATCTCAGGGCATGGACTTTCAGCTGCAGTACTTGCTGCAATGTCTCACATGGTCTTAAAAAACTTTGAACCTGAAATCAAACAAAGTCCTTCCTTATTTTTAACCACACTCAATCATATGTTATTTGGAAAATTAGCAGGTAATTTTCTCACTGCTTTTTATGGGATCATCAACCTAAAAGAAAATTCGATCTTATGTGCGAATGCTGGTCACCATGCACCTTTTCTTATCAAAAATTCAGAAGACAGAGCTATTCCTTTGGATGTAAAAGGTAAAATTCTAGGCCTTATCCCTGATTTATATTACGAAGACAAAACCTTTTCCTTTGGTTCTGGCGACCGTTTGGTTTTGTATACAGATGGGATCACAGAACACATGTCAAAAGACCATAACAAACGTTATGACGACGAATTATTCCAAAAAGCGATTTCAAAAGGGAAAGGGTTGTCCGCACAAGAATGTGCGAACCTACTCATCCAAGAAGCAAAGGATTATGTAGGTTCGGTAGAATTTGCTGATGATGTGACGATTCTCATTGTCGATCGAAAATAAATCTTACACTTACAAATTCTAAAGTAATATTAGTATTATTGATTGTAGACACATTCTGATAAACAAGAGCACCCAGAATTTGACGTACAAGATGCAGATGCATCACAAGTATATGGGTATAAAGATGTGCAACCTGCACCTACTGCTGATTTAAATTGTAATCGCGCAAGGTTTCCATCTGTATCATATTTGATCACAAGCGGATAAAAAACTTGAGGATTACTTACGATCCCTCCACTTAAGGAAGTTGGATAAACCACTCTACTATTCACGGTAGATGCACCGGCAGGGGCAGTCCCTTAAGATCGTTCCTTTTTCGAAATCTTTTGCATAAGATACACCCGTTATAGAAAGAGGAACCAGGGATTTCAAAGTTCGATAGATTCGTTCCCTTTGTTTCGTAAAGTTTCAAGTAATTTAGGATCCTCTAGACAGTCTTTTGCTAATTCTGCTTCAAATGCTTCCACTAAAAGGCGTAAGGAAACATTGGAAACTTCATAATTAGTTCCACCGTCCATGGAATCCGAAAAAATAGGTAATACAAGGTAAAAGGGAATGGTAAGCCATGAAACGATTTTTCTTCCTTGGATAGGGAAGGTATAATCTCGAATGATTTTTTTATCCTCCCTGTCCATAAGCGTAAACGTGACATTCGACTGAGATTCGGTAAACCAAGGGAACACTCCCAAAGTCAGCAAAAACATAAGTCCAGAAATCCCAGAATCATAATTCCCTGTTTTTGTGGAATACGTCAAATTGAGTTTGGAAGACCGACTGAGTTTGAATAGTTTAGATTTCGCAAGTTCAAATTCCAAAGCAGGAGAATTATACAAATTGTATTTGGGTGTTTCTTCCACTCGAATGAGATGGAAACGGATTTTGTCTTCCGAGATTTTGTCGAGGTTTTCAATTTTGCTTCGTTGTTCATTCGCAAGTGCAAAGTAATGAAAATTACAAGAGTAAAAAATTAAAAATATAATAGAAAGAACCAATCGAATCAACAAATTCATACGTTCCGTTATTTTGCCATACGATGCTTACTTCTGCAAGCGGATTTCAGCAAAACCTAACAATTCCATGATCGTCTTTTAACCAATTGAATTTTCAGATAAAGGATCCGAATGGTGGTGGAGAAAACAAATGAAATTAGGAGAAACAATTTTATGATTTTATGAGTAACACACAAAAAAAGAGTGTATCTTAATCAGGCAAAGATGAGATTCGTTTCCTTTTCCATAGATTAAATTTTAGGTACCTAATGAAAACATCCTCCATCTCCTCAATCCTTGTCTTTTTTTTGATCACCCATTCGAGTTTGTTTGCTTGGAAAGGAGAGAACTTCGAAGCACTGATCAAAAAATATGAATTCCCCTTTAGTTTCAATCAGGAATTCCAAAAAATTGAAACAAAAGAAAACCCTGAGTTATACTATGATTTTGCCATCAAACACAAATCTAAAAAACTAGAAATACGATATTTAATTGGGTCTCCACCTCCCGAATCGGAAAAAACAAACCTCGAAAAAAATGAGTATTACAAACACCAAGCCATTACAACCGCAGCAAACGTTTGTCAGTGTATGGATAGTATTGAACAAACCGATCTTACAAAAGATGCATTATCTGCTTTTAATGCAGATTGGGGTGCCAACTTCATCGTTGGAGTAAATTCAAAGTTTGGAGAAGGTTACAAATTTGCCATCATAACTGCCTTACATAAAAAAGATTATCCTGATCTATATACAATTTACCTATTTGATGATATTGATTCGATTAGAGAAGAACTCAAAAATTCTATTTTTAACATTCGTTTTAAAAATGAATCCATTCTATACAAAAATTTTCGAGGTATTAAGTTTTATCCGACAGTTGAACATACGATCAAAGATATGAAAATTTCGATTCCCAGTATGGCCGAAAGAAGGGATACCATCCAACAACAAGACAAATACCCAATCAGCTTTTTTAAAGTCGATTGCCAAAATGAAAACGAATGTTTTTCCTTATTGATAACCGTTTCGATCATTCCAGATTCCTTAAAAAGTTATGAAGACTTAGTAAAAGAATCAAAAACAAACGATTTTGGAAATCCACCTAACGAAATGAAAAAATGGATCGAAATTCTTAAGTTCAAAACTGATAAAACTACTATCTTATTTGGAAATGGAAAACTTTTAGGCAATCAATTGATCGGTTTTTATCATTGGAAACAGGGAAAAGAAACGTATCAAGTGAGTATTCAATATTTTTTCCACCCGACATTTTCAGATAACGACTGGAAAGACTTAGTCACAAATGGATATTTGATTTTGGATTCTATCTCGATCCAAAATGATAAATCAAAAACTACAACCAAACAAAAATAATAACCTCGATTTTCAAATTGAGTTCATGACTAACCAATCCACCCCTGCACAAGGGGGAGTAGCGGAAATCCTTATCGCAGGAAGCGATAAGATTGCAGCGGATCACCCGGTCCCTTTCTGTTAAGAAAGGGATGTGCCCCCAATCCCTTCCGCTCGGTAGTTTTCTTTGTACTTCGTATAATTGTTTGCGGTGCGGGTGATGATCTCGCGGTCCTTGTCAGTGATGTCTCTGATGATTTTGGCGGGACTACCCATAACGAGTACTCCTGGTGGGATTTTTTTCCCTGGAGGGACAAGGGATCCGGCACCTACAAAAGACCACTCCCCGATTTCCACATCATCCATGAGCATGGCTCCCATTCCCACAAAACTATAGTCTTTCAAAACACAACCGTGGATGGTCGCATGGTGGCCGATGGATACATAATCCCCAATCGTGACAGGATACAAATCTCTTGCCACATGTACGAGGGTCATGTCTTGGATGTTCACATGTTTGCCAATGGTGATGGTATTTACGTCACCTCGTAACACACATTGGAACCAAATCGAGGACTCTTCGCCTATTGAAACTTTGCCCATTATGTCAGCAGAAGGTGCCACCCAGGCCGTAGGGTGGATGGAAGGTGTATGGCCTTGGAAAGAACGGATCATAGTTCTAAGCATAGGCAAACAGGCACAAACTCAAGGCCTTTTCGTTTTTTCCGCTTGCGTTTTAACCTTCCGACAAGTTACCGTAGTCTTAGATTCAAATGGGATCTCACTCCTCAAAAACGCTATTTTTCTCTAAAAACCTGCTAAGGAATATTTCATGGCAATAGAAATCAAAGTCCCCGAGATGGGGGAATCCGTAACCGAAGCGACCATCAGTGCTTGGACCAAAAAAGAAGGCGATGCCGTAAAAGTAGACGAAGTGCTCGCTATTTTAGAAACAGACAAAGTCTCATTAGAGATTCCTGCTCCTACATCTGGGGTTTTAAAATCCATCACCAAAAAGGTGGGGGATGTGGTCCATGTGCGTGATATCATGGGTATGATTGAAGAAGGTGCTGTGGCATCCGCTCCGGCAAGTTCCAGTGCCCCTGCTCCAAAAGCAGAAGCTCCCGCAGCCCAACCTAACACGGGCAAAGTGAATGAGGAACTCCCTCCTGCAGCTCGTAAACTCATAGAAGAAAATAAATTAGATGCCTCAAAAATCACAGGCACTGGTCGCAACGGACAAATCACAAAAGAAGATGTGATCCTCTTTATGGAAAAAGGGGGAGCGAGTTCTGCGGGTGCCCCGAAAACTGCGACGACAAGTCCAGAGATTCCAAGAGCAGTTGTGGCTTCGGCAAATGTTGGTCCAAGAGAAACTGTTGTGCCGATGACAAAACTTCGTCAAACAATTGCTAATCGACTTGTGAGTGCACAACATACGGCAGCCATCCTCACTACGTTTAACGAAGTGGATATGTCTCCGATTATGGAACTTCGTAATAAATACAAAGACAAGTTCAAAGATACACACGGTGTGGGTCTTGGGTTCATGTCACTTTTTACCAAAGCTGTGGTTGCGGCATTAAAAGCGTATCCTGCCATCAATGCAGAGATCCGTGGAACAGACATCGTCTACAAAAACTTCTATGATATCGGAGTGGCTGTGGGTGGACCAAAAGGACTTGTGGTTCCAATCGTTCGTAACGCTGACCTTCTGAGTTTTGCACAAATCGAACAAGAAATCGCAAGGCTTGCCGGCAAAGTCAAAGACGGAAAAATTTCTCTCGAAGATATGGAAGGTGGAACTTTCTCCATCTCCAATGGGGGTGTATATGGATCGATGATGTCGACACCTATCCTCAACCCTCCACAATCGGGTATCCTTGGAATGCATAACATCGTCAAACGTGCGGTAGTTGTAAACGACCAAATTGTCATCCGTCCGATGATGTATCTTGCACTTTCTTATGACCACCGAATTGTGGATGGAAAAGAAGCGGTTCAGTTCCTTGTGAAGATCAAAGAAATGGTAGAGGATCCAACAAGACTCCTCTTTGAGGTATAAGCACAGTATGGAACAATACGATATCATTGTCATTGGTGCAGGTCCTGGTGGGTATGTGGCAGCAGTTCGCGCAGCCCAACTCGGAAAAAAAGTAGCCATCATTGAAAAAAGAAAAACTCTCGGTGGGACTTGTCTGAACGTAGGTTGTATCCCTTCCAAAGCCCTTCTTGATTCCTCGGAAGAGTTTCACAAAACAAAACACAAATTAAGCGACCATGGAATCTCCGTAAAAGATGTCAAAATCGACATCGCTAAGATGATGGCACGTAAAGACAAAGTAGTGAGTGAAGTGACATCTGGTGTAGACTACCTGATGAAAAAAAACAAAATCACGCGTTACTTGGGTCATGCCAGTTTTGTTTCTAAAAACGAAATCTCTATCACTGCTGAAGATGGGAAAAAAGAATCCATAAGCGGAACAAACATCATCATTGCTTCTGGTTCTACACCAATTGAGATCCCTCCACTCCCTGTGGATGGAAAAAATATTGTTACTTCTGACCATGCCATTGGTTTTGATTCCGTTCCCGAACACTTAATCATTGTAGGTGCAGGGGTCATCGGTCTTGAGCTTGGTTCTGTTTGGTTACGACTTGGTGCGAAAGTCACTGTGGTGGAACTGATGCCACGTCTATTTGGGACTGCTGACCAAGCGATGGCAAGCCTTGCGGAAAGACTTCTCACTGGGCAAGGGATCAATTTTCTCTTCGAAACCAAAGTGCATGGTGCGAAGGTAAAAGGAAAAAAAGTAGAAGTCGAAATCGAAGGAAAAGATGGGAAAAAAACCATTCTCGAAGGCGACAAGGTGCTTGTTTCCATTGGCCGCCGACCAAACACCGATGGACTTGGTGCCAAAGAAATTGGGATTGAAATGACAGACCGTGGTCGTATCAAAGTAGAACCTAACAAATTCCAAACGAACATTCCTAATATTTATGCCATTGGTGACGTGATTGATGGACCGATGCTTGCACACAAAGCAGAAGACGAAGGGATTGCCCTTGCTGAACTCATTTGTGGAAAGTATGGACATGTGAATTACAAAGCCATCCCTTGGATCGTTTACACTTGGCCAGAAGTGGCTTGGGTGGGACTCGGCGAAGAAGAGCTGAAAGCCAAAGGCATCGAATACAAAGTGGGTAAGTACATGTTCAAACCCAATGCTCGTGCCAAAGCAATGAATGAAACCGATGGACAAGTCAAAGTCCTCGCTGACAAAAAAACGGATAAATTACTTGGGGTGTACATTGTAGGCCCAAGAGCTTCTGATATGATTGCAGAAGCAGCAATCGCGTTTGAGTTTGGAGCAAGTGCAGAAGACATTGCTCGATCGACACATGCCCACCCCACTCTTTCTGAGGTCCTCAGAGAAGCGGCGATGGATGCTGATGCGAAATGGTCCATCCATTCGTAATGAAACAGTTGTTTTGTTGTTTTAGGGAGAATATATGACAACCGATCAGATGATGAGTTTATACGGCGATAACGTTGTATTATTGGAAGAGTATTACAAACAGTTTAAGGAAGATCCGTCTTCCTTATCCAAAGATTGGATCGATTTTTTTGGAGAATTGGAACGATCTTCACTTTCTAATAATGGTTCGAATGGTGGAGGTTTTAATGGGAATGGATATGTTAATTACACTTCCACCGAACACCGCAAAGACTCATCGTTAAGTGACTTTGGTATCATCAACCTTCTCAACGCATACAGAAGGCAAGGTCACTTAGCAGCAAACCTCGATCCACTAGGCATCAACAAACCGAACCGCGAATTCATTGATCTCAAAATTAAAGCCCTCAAACAATCTGATTTAGATACGGAAGTGGATTCAGGGATCCCTAATCTCGGAAAAACAAAACTAAAAAATGTCATCGATTGGTTTGAAAAAACCTATTGTGGTTCCATTGGTTGTGAACACTACTACCTTGTAAATGATGAGGAACGAGAGTGGTTACAAAACCGAATGGAACCACTTGCCAACAACGAACCTATTAGCAAAAAAACAGCCTTACGTTTGTTTGAAAAATTATACCAAGCGGATAGTTTCGAAAACTTCCTCGCCAAAAAATTCGTAGGGAAAAAACGATTTTCTCTTGAAGGTGGCGAAACCATGATCCCCATGCTTGATACCCTTGTGGAAGAAGCAGGTGGCCATAAAATGGATGCTCTTGTCATCGGTATGGCACATAGAGGACGACTCAATGTCCTTGTGAACATCATCCGTAAACCGGCAGGGCTTATCTTCGCTGAGTTCGAAGAAAAACTAAACCCAGGCCAACTTGGTTATGCGGACGTAAAATACCATTTAGGTTATTCTAATCATGTCATGACCCATTACGGAAAAGAAGTGAAACTTTCCTTAGCTTTTAACCCATCACACTTAGAAGCCGTAGACCCAGTTATTTTTGGATCAGTGCGTGCCCGGCAAGAAATGGCAAAGGATACGGATCGTTCCAAATTCATGCCAGTTGCAATCCACGGGGATGCAGCATTTGCGGGCCAAGGTGTTGTAGCAGAAACACTCAATATGATGAACCTAGAAGGTTATACTGTTGGGGGAACATTTCACATTGTCATCAATAACCAAATTGGATTTACCACACTTCCAAGTGAATCTAGATCCACTTTGTATGCAACGGATCTTGCCAAAGGTTTCCAAGTACCCATTTTTCACGTGAATGGAGATGACCCAGAGGCTACTTACAGAGTCACAAAACTTGCGTTAGAATACCGTCAAAAGTTTAAAAAGGATGTAATCATCGATTTAATCTGTTACAGAAGGCTTGGTCATAACGAAACGGACGAACCAACTTTCACACAACCACAGATGTATGATATCATCAAAAAACACCCAAAAACCATCAAAATTTATGAAGAGAAATTGTTACAACGTGGTGACATCACTCAGGAAGAAATTCAATTCATTAAAGATGGGATTGCCCAAGGCCTTGAAGACTCTTTCCAACAAGCAAAGGAAAAAGACACTCGAATTACCGTAGATACACTCGGTGGGGTTTGGTCAAGATACACCAAAGAACCTTTGGATTCCGATGTTCATACACAGCTCCTCCAACAACAATTAGGTGGGATTGTAAAAGCAGTTACAACACTTCCAGAAGGTTATACGGCAAATCCAAAACACATAAAGGTTTTAGAAGACCGTAAAAAAATGGGTGCTGGAGAACTTCCAATCGATTGGGGATTTGCAGAATCACTTTCCTTTGGTTCCATTTTAGAAAACGGATTTCCTATTCGTTTAGGTGGGCAAGATGCACAACGAGGAACTTTTTCTCACAGACATGCCACTCTTTCTGATATTGTAAACGGGAAAAAACTTACTCTACTCAATCATATCAGTGACAAACAAGCCAAGATAGAAATTGTAAACTCTTCCCTTTCTGAGTATTCTTGTCTTGGATTTGAATATGGGTTTTCTCTTGCCGATCCGAATAGCCTTGTGATCTGGGAAGCACAATTTGGAGACTTTGCTAACAACGCACAGGTGATCTTTGACCAGTTCATTTCCAGTTCGGAAATCAAATGGCAAAGGATGTCTGGACTTGTATGTTTACTCCCACATGGGTATGAAGGACAAGGTCCTGAACACTCTTCGGCTAGGCTCGAACGTTTCCTCCAACTTTGTGCTCTTGACAACATCCAAGTGGCAAACCTCACAACACCGGCGCAGTACTTCCACATCCTTCGCCGACAAATCTTACAAAGTTTTAGAAAACCTCTCATCATCATGACGCCGAAGTCCCTACTACGATTGAAAGATGCAGCCTCCAGTTTGGAAGACATCACAACCGGTGCATTTAAGAAGATCCTGCCTGACCCAGTGGCAAAACCTGAAAAAGTAGAGAAGTTACTTTTCTGTTCGGGAAAAGTTTACTATGACTTACGAAAAGCCATTGATTCACAAAAATTGGAAAACGTAGCAGTCGTTCGTATTGAACAACTCTATCCTTTCCCTGAAAACCATATCAAACAGATGATAACCAGTTATGGAAAATTGAAAAAATTTGTTTGGGTTCAGGAAGAACCAAAAAACCAAGGGGCTTGGTTCTTTGTGAGAGACCGCATCGAAGCAGTGATGCCAGAAAACAAACGACTTCATTATGCAGGTCGTTCTGAGTTCCCAAGCCCTGCTTGTGGACACGTAGTCACTCACTTAAAAGAACAAGAAGACTTAGTTAAGGATGCATTGTCTTAAAAAACAAATATGTAAGGATTTGGGAATAGAACTGTGTAAACCTTTGACCACCAATCCTCATTTTGTTTTTAACTAAACAAATCGAAAAAACCCCAAGTTATCTTGGGGTTTTTCTTTATCCAAATTAGGAAATTCTTTTCCGACTCAAACTTCTTTTCCATTGACAGACCAACAAGCACTCGTTAGAATTTGGAAATGAAACAAAATTTTGTCTCAAATTGGTTTATATTATCTATTTTAGTGATTCTGAATGGAATCTTCCCAATTTATTCCCAAACACCAACTCCCCGTGCCGAGTATCCTACCGGATTTTATGAAGGTGGTTTTTACTTAAATTTACAAGGTGGTGAAACTGTTTATACGGGAGGTAGCCTACAAAAAAGAGAATCATCTTTACAAAACTCAATGAAAACTCAAACCCAATTTGGGTTATTACCCGTACGTTTGTTAGGTACACAAGTAGTCCCTTCTGTGATCCCATTACCTGAAGGAAAAGTGGAACCAGGGAGAACTGGCAGAGTTTTTTTTGAATATGGCCTTACCAATCATTTAGGAATTTTTCTTTCGTATGCTACAAATTCAGTACAAGGAGAAAGATCTGACCAATTCATCTATGCAGATAGAAATAATCCAGCAGGGTTTTCACCTTACCTGGAATTTATCCCTACCAAATATACACTATATAAAGATCGTGTTTATGGACTCGGACTCAATTATCATTTTTTAACTAAAAACAAATTTGATCCTTATATTGGTTTAGAATTAGGGCTTGTAAACTTCAATGCATCTTATCGGTCTATGGGTTATACAAACCTTTATTTACAAAGTCTCATGGCTGGTGGAACTGGTGTGAGTGGAAGGGCAGCTTTAGGTATCAATTATTACCTGACTCCAGAATTTGGATTTTCATTTGAACTACATGGAATGAAACGAATGTTAAAATCCAATTCCTTTTCCAGTGAATCATTTGACCAAGTTGGATTTCAATTTGGAGTGATCTTTAATTTAGACAATATCAGTAAAGACCAACGATGAAACAATCTAAACTAGGGAAATTTATTTTCACCTTTATTTTAATTGTATTAACATCGCAAAACTGTCGTTTGGGTGCCTTATACAGGGAAGACAATTACCCTGGAAAATTAGGCAAAGCTGATGGATCTGTAGAAGGAAAAGCCTGCGCCTTTTCTTATTTATATTTGGTATCCACGGGAGATGCAAGTATTGAAGAAGCCAAACGTATTTCTAAAATCACAAAAATCCGTTCCATTGATATCCAAGTGCATTCCATCTTAACTTTTGTAGTCATCAGGCATTGTCTCATTTTAACAGGAGAAATTGGTACATGAAATTGTTGCTTGGACTAATCCTCTTTTCCTTTTTTTCACTATCATGTTTTTATGGCGAAGTATACAAACCACTTCCTGGTATACTCTATACGAATATCCATTTTGATGGAGACTTTGATCCTGAAAATAGTGTAAAAGATGAAATTATAGCTTCAGGTTGTGTCCAACATTTCCTTCGGTTATATTCATGGGGCAATGCAGGAGCTGGTAGCATTGCAAAAGAAAATGGCATCATTAAAATATCCTACATCGACCACCACTTGGTCGAATTTATATTCATATATGGGAAGTATTGTACCTATGTACACGGCCAAAAGAATTTATAAAATTAGTATTATCTGTTTTCTTCTAACACTCATTCATTGTATTCCCGAATACCGTGTACCGTTTGTTTCCCTAGTAATCAACGAAACACATAGTTCAAGAGATGGTTCACAAAGTGGAAACCCTGGAATTGCAGCAAGCCTTGCTGAAGGTAAAATCCTAAAGATGGGTCGTTCTTGTACAAATTCTTATTTGTATGTGAATATGTACTTTTTCAAACGAGGTGGGAATATAAGAGATGCCGCTGAAAAAGCTGGGATCAAAAAAATATCTGCCGTGGAATTTGCAAACAAAACCTTAATGGGAATTTATAACCAAGATTGTGTCCAAGTTTGGGGTGAATGATAATATTATGGATTTGGTTCTGAAGATGGTGGAGTAAGAGATTCCAACGATCCACTCAGGATCCCTTTTGACGTCAAAACATCATAATCATATAAATGAAGTTTTGTTGTCTGATCAATAGGTTTTCTTCTAGAATTTTTAGGTTGTGGGTCTGGGTTTTTGCCCAAAATCAAAGTTAGGTGGTTTTTCAAAGAATTAAAAAGCAATTTTCGAAAATGAAAACCTTGTGGCAATACCGAATCTAATTGATTTTTTTCTGGATCAAAGAGGAAAACAAATTTGTGGTCTTTGTAATTGAGCACTCCATCCAAATTGCTATCTTCCGTAACTGCAAAAATCAAAAGTTTTTTATCGATTTGTAATATATCTTCTTTGGGATCATCAATGGTATTGGCCACAGATTTTTTTGCAAATTCACTCACAAAGTAATCCCAAATGTATACATCGTGTGGGAAAAGTTTTTGAATTTTCCCATCCTTTAAACTGATCGAATATAAATTTCGTGCATGGGATAAAATTCCATCTGGTCCGAACCCACCTGATTCAGTCACAAGCCCATGTGGGTAGATGAAGTATTGTTTCCAATAAATTTTACCATTCCCATCTTCTAAGTCTAAACTATCTGTGGGTTCGGGAGAGGTGTCTTTTTCTTTTGACTCTGGATTTTCCACAGTCACTTCATACCCGCCATCGTAGAGGCGCCAACTTTTAGACAAACTAAAGGTTAACACCGCAAGGATGAGTAAAAAGAATAAAAAGACTCCTACCCGAAGTTTTTCCATTATTTACTAGCGTTATACGCCTTTATCGCACTCAATACTTCATCCATTTCCGAACTTGTCATATAAGCAAAGAGTGGAAAGTTGAGAACTGACTTTGAAATCCGACGTGCATTGCCGTCTTTTCCAAATCGTTCGATTAGATATGGTTTAGCACCTGGTTGGTCAGACATTGCTCCTGGATAAATATTTCCAAAACCAATTCCTTTTTCTTTTAAGACGGCTTCGATTTTCGGACGGATTTCTGGTTCCACCAAAGTTACGTTACAGTATCCATTTTCGTCATACCCTTTTGGTGGTTGGATCACTCCAATCCCAAGTCCAGGTAATTCCTTATAATAGATGTTTTGCGATGATTTACGAGATTCAATTCTCTTTTGTAAATGTTTTAGTGAGAGATTGAGAAATGCTGCTTGGAGGGAATCGAGTCTTGAGTTCCAACCCACAAGGCCGTGTTCGTAATGGGATGTCCTTCCATGGTTGACAAGGCGGCGAGTGACTACAGACAATTCTTCATCGTTTGTAAATACAGCACCACCATCACCTGCAGCACCTAACACCTTCGCAGGGTAAAAGGAAGTTGTTGAGATCAACGCATCTTTGTAGAGAGATTTGCCATTGTGTTTCACACCAAAACACTGTGCCCCGTCTTCAATGAGGGCTACATTTTTCTCTTTGCAGAACTTACGGAGTTCTTCAATTTTTGAAGTACCCCAACCATACAAATGTACAACAAGAGCTGCTTTTGGTTTTACTTTTTCCACTGCTTCTTGGAACACTTGGAAATCCATTTGTAAGTCCACAGGATTTGTATCAATCGTGTATGGATCTCCACCCACATTCACAACCGCTTCGAAAGTTGCCCAAAAAGTAGAGTCTGGTAATAATACTTTATCACCCCGACCCACACCAACAGCGCGTAACGCAAGTTGTAAGGCATCGGTTCCATTCGCACAACCGATTGCATATTTTGTTTCGGCCCAAGAGGCAAGGTTTGTTTCTAAATCAGTGACTTCGTTCCCGCCAATGAACTGTGCGTTTTCTGACATGGACTTTACTTTTTCATTCCAGGTGTCCAAAAATCCTGGTTCAAATCGTTTGATGTCTATAAATGGAACTGCCATTGTTCGCCCTTTTTTTACTTATTTGCAAATATTTGATGAAGCCATTCATTGAACTCTTTCGAATACAAAGTCCAAAGAAAAAATAATGCCCAATACAGAACCGTCCCATAGGCTAAGCTTGGGATCAAGGTTTTACTTAAATTATTGGATGCGGAATAATAAATTCGAATGAGAACAAGGGGCCATAAGAAAAACAAAAACACATAAATGGAATTTCCCATCGCTGATATCCACTGGAGCACTTCCCCTTTGGGGTTTTCCTTCCAACGTGTGACCCCAAGCCAAAATTCAGGGAAAAATTGAACGAGGTAAAAACAAAAAACGAGAAAGAAAAAGAACTTCCAATGCGGCTCGAGATCCTTTCGAAAAAAAGTGAGAAGGAGGCCAATAAACCAAATGAATAAAACGGGAAATGCTAGGGTTTCCAAAAGTGTCATACTGGTTTTGTTTTTGTCTCCACAAGTCGTTCTAAACAGGAGATGAGTCCCGTAGGATCAGCACATCCTTTTCCTGCGATTCCAAAAGCAGTTCCATGGTCAGGAGACACACGAGTGAAATCCAGACCTAAGGTTATGTTCACACCCTTCTTTCCTTCAAGCAATTTAAATGGGATCAGGCCTTGGTCGTGGTAACCTGCCAAATACAAATCGTACGCTTTGGCACCGGGCAAAAAAGCTGAATCGGCAGAGAGTGGCCCTTCCACTGTCAATTTTGCCTTTCTGAGAACACCAACTCCTGTTTTTAGAATTGTGGTTTCTTCCGTGCCAATCTTTCCCCCTTCTCCCGCATGAGGGTTTAGGCCTAAATAACCAATGGTGGGTTCTTTCAGATAGGGAGACCGAAGGATGGCATTTTTTAATTCTTTCCAATCGAAGTTTTTAAGTTCTTTCACAACATCCTTCAAAGGGACATGGGTCGTTAAGGGGATAACATTCAGCTTATCCCCAGACATCATCATAAATGTGGGTCGTTTGTAGGCTTCTGCCAAGGTTTCCGTATGGCCACGAAATCCCTTCACCCCAGCTTTTTGTACCCACTCTTTCGAAAGAGGGAGGGTGATGAGATCACCCCCAAAGTTTTTTTGGAAGTCGATGGCCGCAAGGAGCGAGTCGTATGCCATTTTCCCAGAAGATTTGGATGGTTTTCCAAGGACATAGGATTTAGGTTTTCCTCTCCCCCAAGGGATCGAATAAAATCCTGGTTCGCCTATGGGTTTTCCAATCTCTTTTGCCTTCGGAAGGGTTTGGTTGTGAGGTCCTCGGATGAGGTAAATGCGATGGTGTTGTCCTAAGGATTCTAAGAGAGGGAAGGAAGATCCCAAAAGTTCGTAATTGATACTCGTCGGGTCTCCTTCCGAAATGAAGATGGTTTTCAATTATTCTTTGGCGTTTGGTTGTTTCCCAAAAATCTTTTCGACGCTGAGTGAATCCTTGGAATATTCCAATTCGATCAGGTCTTTTGCACTGTGTTTGAGGTCATTGGAAATCATACAACGACCTTCTAAAATCACCCCATTTTGGATGATGAGCTCAGGAGTTTTGATGTCCCCAAGGATTTTGGAAGTGGGAAGGAGCATCACGCGGTTTCTAGCAGTCACGTTTCCGACAATAATCCCTTCTACGATTACACTCGCTGCAGTGATGTTGGTTTTGACCTTTCCCGTAACACCGATATAGAGGTGTTCGGCTTGGAGGGATTTACCCTCGAATTTACCGTCAATTTTGAGAGATCCATTGATGAAGAATTTTCCGTTGAAGTAAGAATTCTCACCAATAGTTGAATTGGTAACTTCGGTCTGATTTTTGACTAATGCCATGCGTTTGCGAGTCCGTGTATGTGATTTTTCACAGTGTCCTCGTTCCCCCTAGGAATGAAAAGGTTTTTTTACCCTCGAAACGACGGGAGGCGAATCAAATCACATGCCTCTTCGGCAAATTCCTCAAATTCTCGGAGGCCTTCCATGATGGAACGACCTTCTAAAACTGTTGCCTTTTCAAACCGTGGATTGAATTTGATCGGCTCTTCCATGTTCATAATGACGTTGTTTCCTTCTTTGATGTCTTTGTTTACCGCAACAAGGAAGTCTCGGAACTTACCCAAAGTCTCAAAAGACTCAGCAATGAAGATACGAGATTGTTTATTTTTCATTCGAGAGAGCTGTTCACGAAACTCTTGTTTGTCTGCCGCTGCATACTCTTCAATTGTTTCGACTAAGATTTTCATATTCCGGCGGAGGTTCTCCATATATTTTAATACAGAGTCACGTTCTGTTGCATGAGAATAATCAAATTTGATATGAGCATCCCCTAAGATTGGAATGTATTCCAAATCCATAATATTCACAAGGGTTCCAATTTGATTGATCTCACTATCATTTGAATTTGGTGAAATTTTCATAACAGGGTATTGTGATATGATTTTGTGTTTTAGGTTTTCCGGATTTTCTTCTCTTGTTTTTGCATTACGCATCGTTTGTTCTAAGTTATCCGGAATTCCATCTGGGGACACTTCTTGCATGCGCCTTCTATAACGTTCTATGTCAAACGCAACACGTTCTTTTTGCAGATCGTTTTTTGCATTTCGTTCAATTTTCTCCAAATTCCTTAGCATTTTCTGCAATTTGGAGAGCTCCATAATTTGTTCTTGCGTTAGAGGCATTTATTCCCAACCTTCTGGTAATGTTATGGATTCATGACCGTTCTCGAGCGAACGTTTAATGGCAGAACTTAAGTTTTTATCACCTTTTTCTTGTAAAACTCTCCAGTATAAATTGAGAGCCAGTGGTAGGTGTTTGAGCCTTCCCGACTTTTGGTATAATTTCAAGAAACCATCGTAATCTTTTTTCACAAACTGGATACAAGCAAGTTGTAAAGGGATGAGATAGGAATAAGGTTTCAAACTATATTCTGCGTTTAGTTCTCGTTCGAATCTTTCTCCTTCGTTTCGAAAACGAACAACTGTATCGATACATGGATTGATGGTATGGGTGAGTTCATACCCAAATTCATTTCCATTCATCCAATCGCCACGTAACTCTGTTCCTAAATCGATTTGGTATTTGGAAAAAGATTCGGCGGGTAAATAACGTTTTGCATACCGAAGGGCAAAAAATGGTGGGACCTTGCCAAAAGAAACCAATTGGAATTTTTCCTTCTCCCAACTTTCCCATTCTTCATAAAAGCCAATGAGAAATTTCCAAATGCGAAAGGAATCTGGACCTTGTAACAATCCAAGTTCAATGGCATGGAACAATACTCCCACAAGTTGCCAATGGGATTCGAGTAGTGCTGCATCAACTAATGTTGGAAAATGGATTTTCTCAAAATTACCTTTGGCATATTCAACTAACATGTGTAAGATAGAGTTTTCAAAAGGAATTTCAGAATATTCCCAACCAAGAAGGGTTAAAAAACGGCGATTGTCATCTGTTTGTCCAAAAAACTCTTTTGTGGCGAGAACCCATTTTCGGAATTCCGGAATGTTTCCAATATACAAAAGTCCGTAACCAATGAGTTCCCAATCCTCTCGTTCCATTTCGTCAAATTCACGGTTTTGGCAGAGTTTCCAAATCCGTTCCAAACTGGATTTTGGGAAGGCCGTGGGAGTTAGTAAAACAGGATCATGGAAACGAAAGCTCGCATCATTTTCGGAAAGAACCGAACAAAGGCTGAACCCCCCAGAGAAATCGGTCGATAAATAAAAGAGATAGTTTGCAAATCGAGACTGATTGCCTGAAAAAAAGGCACGTAGGTCTGGCCACAACTCTGGGAGAGAGACATTTTTAGGACTTTCTTCCGTAGAGTGGAATTGGATTCGGTATTCTGGCCAGTGCAGTTTGTATTCTGTTTGTAAGCTCATAAGGAGGGGAACCTTCCCTCTCTAAATTCGTAATCATAGGAAGTATGCATGAGGCATTTTTGGTTAGCAAGTAGAATTCTTCTCTTTTTCACAACATCCCTATTTGCCGAAACAGACCTTCATTATTTCATTAAATCCCACCAGTGGGGTCAAATCGAATCACATTTCAGAAATACAACTCCCTCCAGGGAAAGTGAAGTTTATACTCTCATTGAATTTCATGAAAAGTCACCTAACGGAGACAAGGAGAAACGATTTCGGTATTTATTATCTCTCATACGTGGTGTTTTTGTAACTGACGCGAACGAAGAAGAAGTAAGAAAAATTCTCACACAAACCATGCCTTTCCAAACCACTCTTTTCAAATTGAGTTATTGGAAATTGTATAATGAAATCACTGCTAAGAATTACCTCACTCCCCAAGAAAGGATTTTATTTCTAAATCGACTGAATATGGAAGAAGATCCAATCTGCAGAAGGGTCCTCGACGAACAAATTCGATTGCTTGCAGCAAGTAACCAATGGAAAGAAATCACTGATAAAATCCAATCCATCCAAGATTCCCACAAACGTTATCTATTAACGGGTGATAGTTTGTACAGATATGGAAAAGCAAAACTCATTCTTGGAGATGAAAAAGGTGCCATTGAAGAATGGCTTAGTTGTTTACAAAAAGAAGGACTCCTCGACCAAACAGTCCAAATGATTGCTTCCGATTGGAGTAAATACAAAGGGAGTGGCAGTATCTTACAACTAAATCCATCAGAGATCACTTTATTTTTACCCGCAATCAATTCGAATGACAAGGAAGCATTGTTTCGGTCAAGACCAGAACTTTTTTCCAGCCGTCTCAATTACTACGAAGGATTCAAACACCTAACTTCTGTCCTCACTAAAGTTGGAAAAACAAATGAACTCTTTCGTGTTTTGCGTGCCAATAAATCCTTTGTGGATATGGATTCTTCTTGGATTGTAACACTTGCAGATACCTTATACCAACAAAACAAATTCCAACAAGCCATCGAACTTCTAAAAAGTTTTCCAGGAAAAGATGCTGGGTATTACCGAGTCCTTGCTGCCTCTTATGACAGGTTAGGTGACAAGGAACTTTATTTTGAAAACCTAATCTTATATTTGGGCAAATACCCGTTTAATTTATTTTACCAAGACAGACTTATTGAATACCTTGTGGAAAGAAAAGGAGAAAAATCCCATTACGCACCACTTGCCAAATTTGAAAGGGCTCTCGCTGAGATTCCAAATCTACCCGTCAAAGGAAGGTTAGTGTATTGGTATTTGAGATCCCTAAAAGAAAATGGGGAAACGGAACGTTTGAAAAAAGAATTAAAACGTTATTATGCGCTTTGCCCAGGTTCCTATTACACTCGGGTGATCCGAGAAGAGTTTTTATCCACGATTAAAGAATCAAACAAACCTGAAAACCCAACATACAACAAAGAATATTTGTTTGAATACTTGTCTTATACCGCAGGAATCCCGGAAGAATCGAGTGCCCTCATTGGACGTAACTTAGGTTTTGTGTATCCTAAAGATTCTTATGAACTGGGAAATAAACTGGGAGGCATGAGTTCTCGGATCCAAGGCCACAAACTTTTGAACCTTGCCAAAGAATACTTCCGCGTGGGAGAAGATAGCCTTGGACTCCATCTTGTGAACTTCCATGTCAAAAGGGAAAATCTTTCAGAAGATGAAAAAGATGAAATTTTAGTTGGGATCGGAGACCTAACACGTAACACCTATTATTCGGCCTTTCATACAAGATCCCTTCTCAAACGATACCTCATTCCTGATGATCCCATTTTATTGCCAACATCTCTATCGATTCGGATGTATCCTAGGCCTCACCAAAATATTGTATCACGTTATGCCAATGAAAATGGGATTCCTGAGGACAGTGTGTATGCACTCATGCGCCAAGAATCTTTTTTTAAGGAAACTGCCACCTCTAGGTCCAACGCGCGGGGCCTCATGCAAATCATGCCGGCCACGGGAAGAGAACTTGCCCAAAGGATGGGAATTTCGTCTTACTCTCTCTACGAACCAGAAACTTCCATTCGGTTGGGCACAAAGTTTTTAGCATACCTACTGAAATCAAATGGAAACGAATTAAAATGGGCATCGATTGCGTACAACGGTGGTCCAGGGAATTTGCGAAAATGGAAAAAATCTGTCTACTCAGGTGATTTTAACCATTTTTTAGAAGACTTACCTTATAAAGAATCAAGAGACTATTGTCGCATTGTCGTTTCGAATTTCTACGCATACGATATCATGAAAAAATACCATAAGTTGTAAAAAATGGCTTTTCCCCACCCTTTCCCCTGTCTATTCTTTGAAATAGACAGAGATATACAGGAGAAGATATGTCCGAAAAGGCAATTCTGAAAGTGGATGGAAAAGAGTTCGAACTTCCGATCGTTGCGGGAAGTGAAAACGAAATGGCAATTGATATTACAAAACTCCGCCAATTGTCCGGTTATGTTACGATTGATTCCGGTTATTTAAATACAGGTGCATGTACAAGTGAAATCACTTTTCTTGATGGTGAAAAAGGAATTTTAAGATACCGTGGAATTCCCATCGAAGATTTAGCAGCAAAGTCTACCTTTACAGAAGTGGCTTATTTACTCATCTACGGAAAACTTCCAAATGATGCACAGCTCAAAGAATGGAATGGTTCCATCACAAAACATACAATGATCCATGAAGACCTCAAGCGTCTTTTCAATGGTTTCCCAAAAGATGGACACCCGATGGCAATCATGTCTTGTATGATGGGTTGTTTGTCTACCTACTACCAAGATAGTTATGATCCAATGAATGAGGAACATAGAGAAATTTCCATCATTCGCCTTCTTGCAAAATTTCCAACCATCGCTGCTTATGCTTACAAAAAGTCAATTGGCCAACCCATCATCCATCCATTAAACGAGTTGGATTATGCATCTAACTTTCTTAATATGATGTTTGCTGTTCCAGCAGAAGACTACCATATCGATCAAGAAATTGTATCGGCACTTAATTTGCTTCTCATTTTACATGCAGACCATGAACAAAATTGTTCCACATCTACAGTGCGACTTGTAGGGTCATCACTTGCTAACTTGTATGGTGCGATTTCTGCAGGGATCCTTGCTCTCTGGGGACCTCGCCATGGTGGTGCCAACCAAGAAGTTTTGGAAATGTTAGAAGGGATTAAAAAAAGTGGTTTGTCTGTGAAAAAAATTGTAGAACAAGCCAAAGACAAAAACTCAAGTTTCCGTTTAAATGGATTTGGTCACCGTGTTTACAAAAACTTTGACCCACGTGCAAAAATCATCAAAGTTGCTTGTGACAAGGTTTTAAACAAACTTGGAATCAAAGACCCACTCCTTGACATCGCAAAAGAACTGGAAGAAGCAGCTCTCAATGATCCATACTTTGTAGAAAGAAAACTCTATCCAAACGTAGACTTCTACTCTGGTATCATTTACCGAGCTCTTGGAATTCCGACAAACATGTTCACTGTGATGTTTGCTATGGGAAGATTACCAGGTTGGATTGCACAATGGAAAGAAATGATCGAAGACCCGAACTTAAAAATTGGTCGCCCAAGACAAATTTACACTGGTCCAAAAGAAATTTCTTACGAAACTGCAAAAAAACAAGCGTAAGACGATAAAAATCCAAGGACAAGGGAATATTCCCTTGTCCCATCCTAACCTTGAAACTCACCCTTTATAAAACCTCCTTCCTTTTTGTTTTTTTTGGTTTTTTATCCCTTCCCATTTTCCCAAGTGATTCTGAGGATACTGGCGAAAGATACATCGCCACAAAAGAATTTTCTTATTGGATAGATCCCAAATCGGAAGTGAATGTCGATTCAGTATTAGCGGAAGGAAAATTCCAACCCATTCGAGAAAATTTTGCCAATTTTGGTTTCCTAAAAGGAACTTTGTGGTTACGTCTTGACCCAAAGAAATTCCCAAATCCTACAAAATTCCCATTACTCCTAATTCAAGCGCATAATATCGATTCGGTGGATATGTATTTCAAACATGATGGTGATAGTTATATCATATCAAAATCCGGTCATATCCAACCGATGTTCCAAAGGGAAATTCCCCATAGAAATTTTGTATTTCGAATGGGACACCAGAAAGAGACAATTCTTTTAGCCATCAAATCTGATATATCATTGCAGTTTTCACTTGTTTTTACGAACCAGAGGAACCTACAAAGAGAAGATTATTTAACCCAATGGGTGTATGGATTATTTTTTGGAAGTTTGGGTATCATTATTTTATACAACCTTGCCATTGCTTTTTTTGTAAGAGATAAAAGTTATTTTTATTATATAGGTTATGTTTTATTTTTTGGTCTCGGACAGTTATCCCTGCTTGGATTTTGGGGATACTTTTTTGTTCCGAACTCCTATTATTGGAAACGAGTGGGGATTCCCGTATTTTTTAGCATCTGTCTATTTTTCTTCGTATTATTTACTGCAAATTTTTTAAAAACAAAAGTACGCCTACCAAGGACTACAAGACTTTATCATTTACTCGGTGCATTTTCATTATTTAATGTTTGTATTGCATTGTTTGGTGGAATCAAAGAATCATCGATAGGTGTAAGTTGGTTATCAGTTAGCATCTGCCTCACTTTATTTGGAATTTTAGTTTGGGGATTAAAAAGAAAACTTAGATCTTTTTATTATATATCCATCGCATTTTTTCTTTTACTATTCACCTGTATCATCTACGGATTACTAAAGTTTGGGATTTTACCAAGTAATTCATTTTTAGAGGAAATGTTATTTCCCATCGCATCACTTGCAGACATTACTTTATTTGCCTTTGCATTGGCTGATAGAATCCAATTACTCCGCCAAGAAAAAGACATGGCACTTGCCCAAGTCACAACCCTGAGGAGGGAAAGAAAAATCTCTCGTGACATTTTGATGCAATCGTTACCGAAAACAAATCCAGATGTAAAAAACCTACAAACTCAAATATACATCCAACCGATGAAAGATGTTGGTGGAGATTTTTACGAATACTATTCCCCAAATCCCTATGAGTTAGGAATTGTTTTATGTGACGTATCTGGGCATGGAATTCCAGCTTCTCTCATTTCAGCAATGGGAAAAGTAGCTTTTACAACACAAAAGGATTCAATCTCTTCCCCAAAACAAGTGTTAGAGGGAATGAACAGAGTTTTGTATGGGAATTGTACCCCTCAGTATGTAACTGCCTCTTATCTGTATCTAAACAATTCCACTAAAGTTTGGCGTTTTGGAAGGGCAGGACACCCAAGTGCATTTTTACAAAGAGCAACTGGGGAAATTATCAAAGTCCATCCCAAAGGGAAAATCATTGGTGTGTTTCCTGAAATCCAAATTGATGAAATCACTTATCCCGTATTTCCAAAAGACCGCATTTTACTTTTGAGTGATGGAGTTTTGGAATGTTTTGATCCCAAAGGGAATATGTTCGGTGATACTGGACTTATCGAATTTTTAAATACCAACCGTGAACTTCCGAACCATTTGTTTAAAGGAAAACTCATCCAAGCGTTGGAGTCATTTTCAAATCGGGAAATAAAAGACTGGGAGGACGACCTAACCTTTATTTTTCTGGAATTGGTATGACAAAAAGTTACGAATTATTGGATTCTGGTGACCTATCCAAATTAGAAATTGTGGGCGGTTATAAACTACAACGTTCCTCCCCTACTTCCGCCTATGGCAAAGAAACTCCTGAGATCTGGAAAGACTTACATGCTACTTATATCAAAAATGATTCTGGCTCTGGGCACTGGAATTTCCAAAAAAAAGTTCCCGAAAGTTTCACCATCGATTTTTCGAACCTAACATTTAAAATCAAACTCACTCCCTTTGGTCATATTGGCCTTTTTCCCGAACAAGAAACCAACTGGAACCGGATCCGTGAAATCGGCAAAAAAAAACAAGGGCTCGAAGTATTGAATTTATTCGCTTATTCTGGTGGATCCACACTGGCTTGCCTTGATGCAGGAATGAGTGTTTGCCATGTGGATGCATCTAAAGGGATGGTGGACTGGGCGCGGGAAAATGCAAAACTTTCAGGGCTCGATTCCAAACCAGTTCGTTGGATTGTGGATGATGTGATGAAATTCATCCGACGTGAAATCAAACGTGGGAAAAAATACCAAGGCCTCATCCTTGATCCACCCAGTTTTGGGCGTGGTTCCAAAGGAGAAGTTTGGAAGATTGAAGAAAACTTATCAGAGCTTATGGATGCACTGATGGAGCTCTCTGACTCCAAACCAGAATTTGTCATCCTCAGTTGCCATAGCCAAGGATTTAGCCCACTAACTTTGGAACGAATTCTTTCTTCTCGGATCAAAACCAAAGGGAGTTACGAAACCACTGAACTCTACATACCAGAAACTTCAGGCAAAAAATACCCTGCAGGTTTTTGCACATTTTTTAAAAAATCATAAGTACCACTTTGCCTTTTATGAAACAACAACGATCCTCCATCACAAGTTTCTCTAATCCAAAAGTAAAATGGGTAAGCGGTCTCAAAGATAAAAGAAATCGAGACGAAGAGAAAAAATTTTTCATCGAAGGTTACAGAGAAATCAAAAAAGCCATCACGGGGAATCAAAAATCGTCTATCCCTTGTTTAACGGCAAACATCACAAGTGTATTCATTTCTCCTGAATGTTTTTTAGGAGAAAATGAGGAAGAACTGATTTCTTCCCTTCGTTGTCCAATCTACGAACTACCAAGAAAAATTTTTGAAAAGATATCCTATCGTGATAGGCCAGATGGTCTCATTGCCGTTGCAGACACACCTAATGCAAATGTTCCTTGGGAACAAATCAAATCCATCCAAACCAATCCGATTCTCATCATCGAAGGTGTTGAAAAACCGGGAAACCTTGGCACCATCCTTCGGACTGCAGAAGGTGCAGGTGTTGGACTTGTCATTGTCACTGACCCAAGGATTGATCTCTTTAATCCCAATGTGGTCAGAGCAAGCACTGGTACAATATTCACACTCCCCGTATACATTGGAGATTTAAAGGAAGTTTTGTCTGAGTTTCATAACAAAGGATACAAACGGTATGCGGTCACACCAGAAGGGAAAACCTTATACAGTTCCGTTGACATGAAAGAGAAATCTGTTTTTTTATTTGGTAGCGAACAATATGGACTGAGTCCAATTGCCAAGGAACTTGCTGATACAACCTTATTCCTACCGATGCTCGGAGAAGCGGATTCTCTCAATTTAGCTATGTCCTGTGGAATCGTTTTGTACGAATCCATCCGCCAAAGATCCAAATGAAACTTTATTATTATATTTCAGGCCATGGGTTTGGCCATATCAGTCGCTCCGGCAACATCATTAAACGATTATTGAACGAGGAGTTCATAGAAGAAATTTATTTAGTTAGTCCTCGTACCAGTTTTATTGACTTCAAACATCCAAAATTAAAACTGCGTTCCCTAAAGTTAGATGTTGGTATTGCACAAAAAGATTCTTTGTCCATCGACTTAGATTCCACCAAAGAGGAACTCATCCATTTTGAAAAATCAAAATCCTTCTTATTAAAAGAAGAAACCAAATTTTGTAAAGATAACAAAATCGCACTCATCCTCACTGATAGTTCTTCTTTCCCAATTACAATTGCGTTAGAAACAGGAATTCCTAGTATCTATCTTGGGAATTTTACCTGGGATTTTATATATCGAAATTATGCAAAAAAGGATGCGTATTTTGGAAATTTGAGCGAACAATTGGAAGTAGAATATGGTTTTGCAACAGAAGCACTTGTATTACCTTTCCAATGCCCAATGCCAAATTTTTTAGAACAAACTAACATTGGTCTTGTGGGAAGAAAACCAACTCTCCTTAAGGAAGAGGCAAGGCAAATTTTGGGATTCAGAGAAGACACAACATATATTCTCCTTTCCTTTGGTGCCTATGGTTTAGAAGGACATACATTAAATACAGATCATTTACCAAAACATATCAAACTCGTTGCAAATGGGGTCCCAGGTATCCAAAAAGAAGGAATTTTGGTTCCAGAAGTTTCCCATTATCCAAACCTAGTGACAGCTTCTGATTTTGTATGTACAAAACCTGGTTATGGTATATTAGCAGAATGTTATTATGCAAAAACACCTATCCTATATACCGATCGCGGAGACTTCATTGAATACTTGTATTTGGTCAGTGCACTTGATTTGTATTTTCGATCAGCTTACCTCAGTTTAGAAAAAATTATTTCTTGTGAATTTGATGAAGCCCTGACATACATGAGAACAGTGGATGGAATGACACCCAAATCGGAACTAAAAACGGATGGCGAAGAAGATGTGGTTCGTCATTTGTTAGAATATACATAAATGCCAGGTTCTGACTCTTATACCGATCGAATTTTACAAGATTTGGAAGCATCCGAAAATGGATATTTTCAAATTGAAAATTCCAATGGAAAAGCCATTTTAAAAATTACCAAACCTGGTGCAAAAGGCAAAAAAGTAGAATACAAAGATGTCCTAGCACGTGTTCAACTTTTTGGAGTTGAAGGTTACCAAACAGAACAATTAAAAAAAATCGTTGTGCTTGCCGACGGAAAACCTGTGGAAATTGGAACATGGTCCAAAGGGGATCCAGTTCCCTCGTATGCAGATATCAGTGTTTCCGATGATGCAATGGAAGCAAAAATGGTCCTCCACCCTCCAAAACATGGAGGCCCACTACTCACCGAATACCAATTAAGGGAACAAATTGCAGCGGTAGGAGTTTCAGTTGGTATCATCGATTCAGTTATCCAAAACCAAATTAAAAATCCCGAATTTTTTGTTCCTTATGTCATTGCAAAAGGTGTCCTCCCGATTCCTGGTAAAGATGGAGAGATCAAAATCCACTTCCGATCTGACAACAAACCGCAGTTAGAAGAAGATGAACATGGACGAATCAATTATAAAAATATTGGTGTCATACAATCTGTAAAACCGGGTGATCTCATAGCTGAAAAAATCCCACCCAAAAAAGGTGAATTTGGAAAAACTGTCACAGGTACCATACTTCCTTACCAAGAAGAAAAAATCATTGAATGGATCCTTGGCCCAAACGTAGAACTGAAAGGGGACAAACTGTACGCTAAGATTGCAGGCCGTCCTGTACTATCAGCTGCATGGGAAATCAAAGTCGATGAAGTCATCCAATTAGAAGCTGTGGATTATTCAACTGGCAATATCGATTTTCCAGGTACCATCATTGTGGAGGAAAAAATTGGAGATGGGTTTAGTCTCACAACGAGTGGAAGTATCATCATTCGTAACTCAGTCGGCAAAGCATTTCTAAAAGCAAAGGGTGACATTGTCCTATCAGGTGGGTTTATGGGCCGAGGGGAAGGATACATTGAATCCGAAGGAAATATCTATGCCAAATTTGTAGAACAGGGGAAACTCACTGCCCAAGGTTCTATCTTTGTAGAAGAAGCAGTTATGCATTCAGAAATTTCCGCAAAAGATTTTATCCGTGTGATTGGTGGACGTGGGGAAGTGATTGGGGGAACGATCATTGCAGGCAATTCTCTCACTTGTGCCAAACTCGGAGCTGTGGTGGAAACCAAAACCAAAGTGGCCATAGGAACTCCACCAGAACTTTTAGATGAACTCAATCGAATGAAAAAAGAAATTTCGGAAAAAGAAATCACTCTTCATAAAGTCCAACTCACTCTTACAAAACTCGCTGAAAAAAGCCAAAAAAAAGAACTAAGCCAAGAGGAAAAAGACACCATCACCAAACTAAAAGATGCAAATGATAAATTCACAAAAGTGTTGGAAACACAAACCAAACAATTTGAAACAGCACTTGGATCGTATGAACCAAATCCTGAAGCCTTCGTGGATGTAGAAAGAGAAGTATTTCCTGGGGTGGATTTAAGTTTTGGAGCTGGGAAAAATTACCGAATGGGAATGAGTTCCCTTGTTGGAAAAACTAAATTTTATTTAGGAACCGATGGTTCCATCCAAACAGAACGAAACGTAATCAGAAAAGAAGACGACTTACTCCTCTAATAACACTCCATCTTCCTCATCACGAGATATTTTTTTCTCTGCTTTTAAATCTGCCTCTACTGAATTGGAGATTTCTCTTGCACTTTTTTTTCGTTTTTCAAATTTCAATTTTGCTAAATCAGTTTTATCAAACACAAGCCAATGGCGATTGCGAAATCCGCCTACTTTTTTAAAACTAAATCCCTGTCCTTGTAAAACATACGTGGATTGTGGGAAATGTTCAAAAGGGATATCAGGAATGTTTGACCAATCAAAATAATTCCCTTGTTCATCATAAGAGATTTCTTTTTGTAATTCCCCAAATAAAATTTCAATCGAAGTATCCGTTGACCAAATATAAAAAGCAGTCCTTGAATAATGGGATACAACCGACTTCACTGGGTTGTATTTTGAAATCACGAGCAAAAGTTGGTCTGGTTTTAATTTTTGTAAACCATCCACTAAATCGAGAGCAAACTCTTTGATTTCTATTTCTTCAAAAACGTATTGGTTCACATCCCCATACGAACTTTCTTCTCGAAAACGGATATTACCAAGTAAATCCAAAATTTTATCTTCTGAAAGTTCTACTGGGTGAGCCAAACTTTTAGCAACTGAGGTTTCTTGTTTTAAATTGATTTTGTCCCTTGCAACAGTATAAATCGCAAACTCATTACTGCGAAAGAGTAAGGATCTGGATTTGACACCGGAGGCACAGGATTGCAAAAAACCGATCAATAGAAGAGAAAGAAAAAGGAGTCGAAAGAATTTCATATTGGTTTAAGCCTCTAGAGTTTGTTGGAACTCTGGAAATTTGGAAAGGTATTCATCCAAAGTCAAAATAGAAAGGATATGATTAAGTCCAGATAACCGAAATACAGAATTGAGATTTTTATTGAGGTTGGTCACAAAAATTTCCACACCACGGTTGTGGAGGGCAGATGATGCTTTGATCACAGCTCCAATCCCACTAGAATCCAAAAATTTTACCAAATGAAAGTCCATGGTGAGTTTACCAAAATTGGAACCTTCAATTGCTTTCTCAAACTCTTGGTAAAATTCACGTGAATTTTCCATCAGGACATCCCTTTGGATGGAGAGTAACAGGTGGTTTTCCTGACGGTGGCTTTGAATCAACATACTTGGATTAACAATACGTTACGATTCTCTTCTTTTGTGTCAAGAAAATCGGGCTTAGGAAACTGGTGCCAAATCAGTGAGATTCATCTCTAAATCGTGAGGGTAACCTTCTTTGTCATTATAAATGACAATGGCTTTATCCGATTGGATCTCTTTGATTTCGACAGTAGAACCAGTAAAAATAAAAATACCTTGGTGGAGGAAGGTTTGTTTGGTGAGTTTTGCCTTATCTCCAGGTTTCATTCCCCTTCCTCTTTTTTCAGATAAAGGTCTTTGCCTGCTTTTTTCATCACATCAAAGATGTACATTTGGCTGTGGTCCACACGTGTTCCAATATCATAAATAGCATCCGTAAAATCAGCACCTTCTATTTTAGCGGAAGCAAGTTTAGCAAACCTTAGGTCTGCACCACGGAAATTGGCGTTACGCAAATCTGCTCCATTAAAAAAAGAAGCCTTGAGATTCGCACCTTGGAAGTTTGCGCCAACAAAACTAGAATTTTGTAAGAATGCATTGTGCAAATCAGCATCTGAAAAATCAACACCGTCTAATTTTTCTTTTTCTAACATCACACTGGACAACTTCGCACCGCGGAGGTGGCCATCTTTATGGAGGAGTTCCATGGTTTGTGCTTTGGTGATTCGATTTTCTTTCGGAACCCCTTGGCCAGATTCATAATCTTCTACAGCTTTTTTGAGAGCAGCAACAGCCGATTCTGGATAGTTTTTCCTACGTTCAGGGAATTCAAAAAGAGTTTCGAGTGTTTCTGGAGTGAGGGTTTTTAAATCAGAAATGGATTTGCCTTTCGCATACTCAGTTGCCATAGCAAGAGCCACGATCCCAAACCCACAACCTGTGGTGGTATAACTTGCGTCTTCCACAACTTGATTTTCATTTAACTTAAGATAAATGCGGTAACCGTCTCCGCAACCTGTGTTGCGGTAATAGGAGACGACAGTTGCGTCTTCCATCTCACGGTAATTCATCCTTTGGTCGTTGATTTCTTTGTAGCGAGCAAAGTCCATTACTGCCATGAGTTGTCCCCCCGTTATATATAACTTAGACGGTCATGAGGCATAAGCCTCTTACTTCATTTTGTATTTTTTCTTGAACTTGTCTACTCGGCCTGTTGTATCCACAAGTTTTGATTTTCCTGTGAAGAACGGATGGCAGTTGGAACAAATTTCCACACTGATGTCCCCAGCAGTGGAACGTGTTTCAATCACAGTACCACAAGCACATTTAATTTTGGCAGCAACGTATTTTGGATGGATGTCAGTTTTCATGGTGGCCCTTTTAGTTCGTATTCATGCTGGCGAGGAATTGGTCGTTTGTCTTCGCGCCACGCATTTTTTCAATCAATAGTTCCATACTTTCGGTGATACTCATAGGAGAAAGTACTTTTCTGAGGATAAAAACACGAGTGAGAGTGTCTTGTGGGAGGAGGAGTTCTTCTTTCCTTGTACCGGAACGGTTGATGTCGATAGCAGGGAAAATTCGTTTGTCGGCAAGTTTTCGGTCCAAATGGATTTCCATATTTCCCGTTCCCTTAAATTCCTCAAAAATCACTTCATCCATTCGGGATCCCGTATCAATGAGGGCTGTGGCGATGATGGTGAGAGACCCACCCTCTTCGATATTCCTTGCCGCACCAAAAAAACGTTTTGGTTTGTGAAGGGCATTGGAGTCCACACCACCAGAAAGGATTTTTCCAGAAGTAGGAACCACTTGGTTGTAAGCACGAGCAAGCCTTGTGATCGAGTCAAGGAGGATGACCACATCCTTTCCATGTTCCACAAGTCGTTTTGCTTTTTCGATGACCATTTCGGCTACTTGGACGTGGCGTTGTGCTGGTTCATCAAATGTAGAACTCACAACTTCACCCTTAACATGGCGTGCCATGTCGGTTACTTCTTCTGGACGTTCATCAATGAGAAGTACGATGAGGAAAATTTCAGGGTGGTTACGAGTGATGGCATTGGCGATGGATTGCATGAGAACTGTTTTACCAGTTCTTGGAGGAGCCACGATCAGTGCTCTTTGTCCCTTTCCAATGGGGCACATAAGGTCAATCACACGTGTGTCCAAATGGCTTGGATCAAATTCCATATTGATCCTTTCGTCTGGATAAAGTGGTGTTAGGTTATCAAATAAATTTCTTTTTTGTGCAACTTCCACTGGGAAACCATTGATGGATTCCACTCGTAACATCGCAAAAAATCGTTCTGCTTCTTTTGGTGGTCGGATAAGACCTGTTACAGTATCGCCAGTTCTTAGACCAAACAATTTGATTTGGGATGGAGAAACATAAATATCATCTGGGCCTGGCACATAATTGTAGTCAGGTGAACGTAAGAAACCATAACCATCAGGTAATCTTTCCATTACCCCTGCTGCATGCACTTGTCCGTCTTTTTCGGTTTGTGCTTGGAGGAGAGCAAACATCAAGTTTTGTTTTTTCAAACCATGAGTGTTTTCCACTCCCAAACCTTTCGCAAGGTCAGCGAGTTCATTGATGTTTTTTTTCTTAAGTTCGACTAAATCAAGAGGTGGAGGGATTGGCCCTTCATACCGGTTCTTTTTTTTCTTAAATTGTTTCGGTGGTTCGGAAGCATCGTCTTGGTCCATGATGCCATTCGTGTATTCAGTTGGTTCTTCGGGAGGATTAACTTGGATTTCTTCTTGTTTGCGTGATGCCATAGATTGTTCTACATTGATTTGTTAGAGTATTTGATAAAATTCGGGAAACCATTTGTGCAAGTTAAGTATGCAAGTGAAACAGCGAAGTGCGGAGGTGTTTTCTCAAACGGTAATGAAAAAATCGTTTCTGCACCATTTTCGTCAACGTCTTTTTTTTGCCTTTTTGGTTGCTTTTGGTGTGATTTTGCTTCCTTTCTTCACATTCCCTGTTTTTTTCCGCGCGGGTACTGTTTGTTTCTCAGATTTTCCCTTCTTTGTATCTTTTGTTTTCGTTTTTTTCTTAGGGAAACTTTGTTTTTTTTTCGTTAGGATTTGGTTTAGGAGTGGCTCTTTTTCCGATTCAAACTGCTTTTCCGATCGTTTTCTTGGAATGACCACCCTTTCTTTTTTATGATTTTGAAATCGTTCGGATAAATTTAGAAACCGTATTCTATTCTGTAAGGTAGTCCTTGGGATTCCCAGTTCACTTGCGGCATGGGAAATATTTTGTGAATTTCGTTGTAAGGATTTATGAATGTAGTGAGCTTCCATTTCCGTAAGGATGGTTTCCAATGGCAATTTGGATGAAAAGGCCAAATCCAAATCAGGGAATTCTGATTTTGTTTTCCCCGCCCCTAAAGATGAAACACTAGAAACAAAGTGGTATAAAAACCCCACGACCTTTTTTTCTTTTTTTAAAGTAATGATTCTCACTTGAGATAATAAGTCAGGTAACATCGTTGTTAGGACATTGGTATCTGCTTCTTTTCCCAAACTCAAATCATGTTCTTTTAAGTAAGATGCAAGGACTTCTCTATTCAAATTATGTAAATATTTTTCAGCAGTTTCTATGGAATCATTAAACAATGATTTTGTGAGAATATCTCGTTCAAAACTCTCATTATAAAAAATAGTTCCCCCAGTGACATCGGTGGCAAAAAGACCGTCTGGAAAATGGGAGAGGATGAGTTCCATAAACCACTGGACGGAATCTAGGTTTTCTTTTTTTTTCTCAAGTTTGGATTCTATAGAATCAAGTTTTGGATCTCGGATTTGTTTGGATTCTAGTTTAGTAAATGCGGCAAGGAACCTTGGTTTGTCCCAATTGTCTTTTTTTTCTCCATCAATTCCTATGACCGGGATGAGTGAAGTTTCTTTGAAATATAAAATGACAGATTCGTTTAGTTCGGTTTCTAAAATCTCGATTGGAATTTGGTCGAGGTCTACTCTTTCTTTTCCAAGATCAGACAACTCACGATGGACTCTCTCTTTGGAGAGTAAACCGACAAGTTCTCCTTTCTCGTCTACAACGGGAATGTGAGAGGCTCTTGTGAGCAAAAAATGACGATAGAGTGATTCAAACTTCACTAAGCAGTCATTTTTTGAAATTTGGTGTGAATGAAAATGAAAATTTTTTAGTTTTCTTGGATGGAGTTTTGCTTTTGTTTGTGGAGTCCCATCCAAATCGGTTGTACCCAAGCGGCGTCTGCTGATTGGTACGTTTCAGGAATTTCTGATTTTTGGGAACGTAATGTCAAAAGACTATACACTAGCGAACGTTTGTATGTATGAAGGGAAAGTTGGTAGTTGCCGGACAAAAAGTATTCTTTTGCATGGTCTTTTTCACTTTTTGCCATAATCAGGTAACGTTGGATTTTTTCTTTTGTATCCCACTCCAAACGAGTTGTGCCAGATTTTTCTTCGGATTCCATTTGGATCCATAAAGCCATGGTTTTTTGGTAGAGCCCATTAGCTTTTTCTTCCATCGGCACACAAAGTTTTCGTTGTGCAAGAAGGATCTCCCCTTCTGCAAGGGTTAATACTTTTTCGATCTCGGCACGTTTCCCAACTCTGTAGGTTTCTTCCACTTGGTCACGAATTGATTCAATGGAAGTTTTACCTAACTCTGGTTCAAGTTTTAACTGTTCTTTGATGTCGAGTACAAGTGTGATTTTTCCATCCAATTGTTTTTTTCTTTCTCTATAAGACATCGTACTTTTGGCAACGAGTCCAAGGGAGAAGGAAAGGAGGATCACACTTGTTATCCACTTCATTTTATTTCTTCTTTTCTTCTGGATAAACTGCTTTTCCGTTTTCGTCAAACTTTGGAGTTGGTGGAACAGACTCACGTCTCGCCCCTTCTGTTTCTTTGATTTGTGCGTTTGCTTCAAGCAGTAGATCTAATTTTTTAGAAGTGATGAAACCGTAGTTGTCATCATGTTGTTCTAGTAAATCCAATGGTTTTGCATCTGGATTCCCTGGAGGTACAACAGTTCTTTCCATACGTTTGTTTTCAATGAAGTTGATGAGTGTATCTCTCACCTTTTCGTAGTTACGTTGTTTTTCTTCGTTACGAGCTTCTTTTAGATCTTCATTGGAACGGTATTGGTATTCTGGTTTGTCTTCGTCAGGAGTTTTGCTATAAATCATCGCTAGGATGGCAAAACGTTTCGCACGACGGAGTGTCAAGATCCCTTCTTTGTAGAGCGTAAGTTTATAACGGTATTGGTGTGGGCTTGAATTGAGACCAGTTGTGTATAGGTCTTCCGAAGAACGAAGGTCACGAAAACCTAAACGTAACAATGCTTTTGCGTTGCTATCATTCGAACGAATGATGGCTGGTGCCGCTGCTTCTAGAAGTGCTCTTGCATCTTCTATGTATTTTTGTAATACAATTTCAAAGATGTTTTTGAGTTCCCCTTGGGCTTGTCTGAGTTGGCGGAATCCATATACATAGTTACTTTGTAAGTACCACATATTCCCACTAAAGTCAGATTGGTTCGCTGCTTTTAGGAGTTTGAAATAATCAAAATCCAAATTCTTTTTGGAAGGATCTGGGGTTTGGGTTGTTCCTGGTTGGGCAGTGTTTTGTGCTTCTTCTTGTGAAGGCGCCAAATTACTGAGTGCCACATTGATAAAATTTAAGTTTTCTTTGTTTTCAAAGATCAAAATCCCCAAATTCGTCTGTTCTGGAGATACTGCATTGATGTGGGAGATATGACCCACAACCATTGCAAAAAAGAGGATGAATTTCCATTTTCCCATAGCTCTACCTTGTATTGTATATCGGAGCTATGGAAAAAACCAGGACTAAATTTTACATTTTTTGGATGCGTTCGATGGCAGAAATGACATCTTCTCGTTTTCCAAAGGCAGAAAGTCGGAAATACCCCTCTCCCGCTGGGCCAAACCCCGACCCGGGCGTTCCCACCACTTGCGCTTTGCCGAGGAGTTCGTCAAAAAATTCCCAGGATTTGAGTCCACGTGGGGTTTTTAGCCAAATATAAGGAGCGTTGGTTCCGCCAAACACTTTGTAACCCGCTTTGCTAAGGCCCTCGCGGATGAGTTTTGCATTTTCCATATAGTAGGAAATTTGTTCTTTGATCTCGATTTGGCCTTGGGTAGAAAACACAGCTTCTGCCCCTTTTTGTGTGACATACGAAACACCATTGAATTTGGTTGTGTGGCGTCTGTTCCAAAGGGAATTAAAACTCACTTCTTCGCCCGATTTTGTTTTCCCTTTTAGGTCTTTTGGGATCACGAGGTAGGCACAGCGAGTTCCTGTAAACCCTGCCGTTTTAGAGAAGGAACGAAATTCCATCGCTACTTCTTTAGCCCCTGGGATTTCATAAATGGATTTTGGAATCTCATTGTCTTGGATAAAAGATTCGTAAGCAGAATCATAAAGAATGATACATCCCATTTTTTTGGCATAATTCACCCATTCAGTAAGGCGAGCTTTTGTTGCCACCATCCCAGTAGGGTTATTCGGATAACATAGATAAATGATATCTGGTTTTTCTTTTGGAAAATCAGGTTCAAAATTATTTTCTTCAGTCGCAGGCATATAAATGATGTTCGCATAACGTCCATCAGGGCCCACTTCTCCCGTTCTACCTGCCATCACATTAGTATCCACATACACAGGATAAACAGGGTCAACGACTGCAATTTTGCTATCGAGGGAAAAAATCTCTTGGATGTTTCCACAATCACATTTGGATCCATCGGAAACAAACACTTCGTCTTCTGAAATTTGAACACCACGTGCGGTATAATCATGAGCTATGATTTTTTGGATGAGAAAGGAATACCCTTGTTCTGGTCCATAACCATGGAATCCACCAGCACTTCCCATTTCTTTTGCCGCATCCACCATGGCATTTACAATCGTCGGAGCCAAAGGAAGGGTAACATCACCAATCCCAAGACGGATGATTTTTGCATTTTGGTTGGCTTCGGAATATACTTTTACCCGTCTTCCAATTTCAGGGAATAAGTATCCAGCTTTCAATTTTAAATAGTTTTCATTTATCTGAGTCATTTTCTTCTTTATTTTCCTCTATGAGTTTTCTCGATCTAAATCCTTCATGATAACCATGCTCGTATAACACATCTTCTTCGCCCCACGTCCAACAGTAAAAACCATTACCATGATCAAAGTCAACAAGCCACAATCCCTTAACATCAATTTGAAGATTTAAGATTTCATTTGTCCAATGTTTGATGATGTCTCCAATTTCTTCTTCTTTGGATTCCAAAACATTTTCTGGTAACATTTTGTTTCGCACATCATCAGCTAAAACACTTGCCTTTAGATAATATTCTTTTGTGATATCCCGAACTAAGGGCAATACTTCCCTAGCTTCTTCTAAGGTCCAAATTTTTTTAGTCAAAATTCACTCCAAGGCTTAAGCAGAGTAAAACCATTCGGACAACCACACCATATTTCGCCTGACGGAAGTAAGCTGCATTTGGTAAATCATCAACATCGGTGGAAAGTTCATTCACACGAGGGAGTGGATGGAGGATGGTAGTATCTTTTTTGGAAGCAAGTACGAGTTCCTTATTCACTTTGTAGATGTCTTTTAGTTTTTCATACTCTCTGTGGTCTGGGAACCTTTCTTCTTGGATCCTTGTTACATACGCCACATCAGCATCCCAAATGGCTTTGATGTCAGTGGTTTCTTCCCAAGTCATAGGAAAACCCTCTAAGTTCTTTTTATACTTTTCGGGGAGTTTTAATTCTTCGGGACTAATGAGATACAAATGGACTGGGTAATGGCGTAGAAGGTTAATGAGAGAGTGGATGGTGCGCCCATACTTCAGATCACCTATGAATGCAATGTTTAGCCCATCAATTTTCCCTTTTTCCGAGAAGATGGTATATAAATCGAGAAGTGCTTGTGTAGGGTGTTGCCCTGCCCCATCTCCTGCATTGATGACAGGGATGTTGACTGCACCTGCAGCAATCCGAGAGGAACCTTCTACGGGGTGGCGGATGACAGCGATATCACAATAGGCTTCAATCATCTTCATGGTATCGTATAAAGTCTCACCCTTAGAGATGGAAGAAAATTGAAACCCCACTGTGGATATAAGCCTTCCTCCGAGTCGTTCCATGGCCGCTTCAAAACTCATCCGAGTCCGAGTGCTTGCCTCGAAAAACAAGGATGCCAGGAGTTTGCCATGTAAAATCCCAAAGGCTTTGCCTGATTCGTGGAGCGCACTCATCCGGTTTGTTCGTTCGATTAAGAAGTTTAGGTCTTCTTTGGTAAATTGTAAGGTGTCTAAAATGTTTTTGTGGGAATAGGCGTACATGGGCGGAAATCTTTTCTCTAGGGTTTTTGGTATCGAATAAATCGAAAACATATTTTTTGGTATTTATGGTCGAGACAATTCAGAACAAACTGCAGGACATGGAACTTGTCACCCAACACTTGGTCCAACCAGACGATTTAAATTACCATAATAATCTTTTTGGTGGGAAAATGCTCTCCTGGATTGATGAAGGGATGGCAATGTATGTGATGAACAAAATTCGTTACACAAACATTGTCACAATGAGTATGGACAATGTTGTATTTCGTTCCCCAGCGCGAGCCGGAGACATCATCCAAATTTATGGAAAGATCGTAAAATACGGAAAATCTTCTGTCACTTCACGGACCCTCGCCATTACCAATAACCCACAAACAGGAAAAATGTCTGCTGTGATCGAAAGTGACATCACCTATGTTTGTTTAGGTGAAAATGGAAAACCAACGGCTTATTTTAGAAACTTCACCCCTCCCACTTAGGGAAAAGAGTTTGAGAGAGTCCAAGTAAATTAAATATCCTTCCTGCAATAAAATCACCGAGGTCATCTAAGTTTTTTGGCATTTGGTAAAACCCTGGAGAAGCAGGAAGGATGATGGCCCCTGCTTCATCCAAATTGAGAAGATTGCGGAGGTGGATGCGGTTGTAAGGAGTTTCTCTTGGGACAACAATGAGCCTTCGTCTTTCCTTTAAGGAAACATCGGCCGCACGTTCAATTAAGTTTTCCGTAAGGCCCGCAGACATCGAAGCCACTGTTTTCATACTACAAGGCACAACAACCATCGCATCCCAAACATTGGAACCACTGGCGATGTCCGATCCAATGTCAAAAAAATTGCGCACGTGAAATTTGTGTTTGGGTTTTACCTTCCACTTCTCTTCCACAAAAGACAAAATGTCTTCTGTGGTTTTTACAGTGGTCTCATATTCTTCTGAAAAAATACGTAAAGAAGCAGGACTTGCTGTAATGTATGTTTCCCCTTCCACTTCTGATAATGCTTTTAAAAATCGAGCCGCGTAAATACTCCCACTCGCACCAGCAAGGCCCACAACGAGTTTCATCGGAAACTAATACCCGATGAAATTTTTAATAAAAACTCATTCCATTTGTCAAATAGGATTGCTAAAAACAAAACCACACTGATCCAAGAATTGATTTGGTAAAAAATGAGAGGTAAGTCTTTTTGTTTGTATTGGTAAGAAATTTTGTGTTCATACAAAACTAAAATTCCAATGACAGAAAGGATTAAAAAATACATAAACCCAAGTTCAGCACTAATCCCCGCTAAAATAAAAAACACAAACGATAGTCCATGTAAAATGACAGCAATGATACGTGATTTAGTTTCCCCAAGTTTTGCAGGAATACTATGTAATTTTTCTTTGGCATCAAAGTCCATATCTTGAATGGCATATAACACATCAAAGGCGGAAATATGAAACAACAGTCCCAAAGAAAATAAAATAGGGACTAAATTGACAGTCTCTGTGATGGCAATCCAAGCACCAAGTGGTGCAAGTGAGATCGCAAAACCAAGAACCAAGTGGCAAAACAAGGTGAATCGTTTGGTAAGTGAATATAGAAATAAAATAAAAAGTGCCGGGAAAGAAAGAAGGAATGCCAGTTTGTTCACAAAGAAACTGGCAAAAATAAAAATAAAGGCAGATAAACCGATGAAAAGAAGTGCGGATAGTTTTGAGATTTTCCCAGCGGGAATTTCTCTGTTTTGTGTGCGGGGATTTTTTTCATCGATCTCGGAATCTACATACCGATTGAAACCCATGGCGGCACTCCGGGCACTCACCATACAAACAAGGATCAAGGCTCCAATCCGAAGCAAATCCCCCGTTTCGAGGTTTGACTCAAGGTATGCTAGGACAAAACTAATGCCAGCAAAGGGCAAAGCAAAAAGTGTGTGGGAAAATTTTACCATTTTAGCGTAAAGAAATAGATTTTTGAAGAAGTTCATGGCATCCTTTCTGCCCTATGTTTAGACAGACGGTAGGTTTTTTGGTTCATTCTGTTTCGAATTCTTCCGTTCTTAGAACCAAGGTCACAAAATATGAATATCCGTCTTTCCTTTCTTGGAAGAAACCTCTTGTCAATTTTGACAATTGGATACTTTCTTTCTCTTTCCGCCAGTTTCGCCCATGAAAGTCTGGAAGACCGACCTTTACGTATGTTTTTCCATTGTGGGAAGGAACTTTTCACAAAAATGGATGAGGAAGGACGTGGGGGCCTCAGTGCCCTACTTGGTTTTGTGGAACGGGAAAAAATGGACTTGGACCTGAAACGCGGAAAAGGGTACATGTTGTACCCTTTTGGTCAGAAAGACAAACCATTAGAATTTCCTTTTGATGGATTTAATCTGACAAAAAGTATCGAAATGGATCATGGCCCCGTCAAACTAGGTTTAGGTTCTATTGATGGACTACTCAATGCCAAAAACACAGAAGACTTTGACGGTTGGATTGTGTATGTGAGTCCCGAAGAAGAAATCAAAATCCCACTCATTCCTTGGCAAAACCATCCCGAACTCCCTATTTTTTTACTCGTCGAAGGGAAACCACAAGCAAGGTTTCGGTATTTGTCAAATGTCCACCAAGTGGAATGCCCAAAAGACTACGGCAGGCTTGGAACTCTCAATTTGTACTTTCGCAAACGAAACCTTATTCGTTTGGATTACAAAGTAGAATCCATTAATTTAACAGACCGCAATCGTTCTTGGAAACAAAGAAAAGAATCGGAAACCGAAGAAGGACTTATGAAGCCGACTCCGAATAAGAAGGACATAGGGAAGAAAGAGGACAATCCGAACAAAACGTCCGTCGTGCCTGGCAGTACTTACGACCGAGAAATATTAGGTAAAGAGATAGGTTTCGGCAAATTTCCTTAGGGGTGATTTTTACCATCTCCCGTTCAATTTGTACGGGATCAGTTTTTTTGGTAAATCCGAGTCGTTTGGTCAAACGTTTGACGTGGGTATCCACAACAAACCCTTCCACCACACCATAAATTTCAGCAAGCACCACATTGGCAGTTTTCCTCCCAAAACCAGGGAGTTTGATTGCCTCCTCCATTGTTTTAGGAAGTTCCCCGCCAAATTCCTCAAGAACCATCCTTGCAAAACCTTGTATGCTTTTGGCTTTGTTTTTATAAAACCCGGTGGAAAAGATTTTTTTCTCAATCGCAGTGAGGGGAGCTTTCGCGAAAGACTCAAGGGTGGGAAAAGTGCGAAAGAGTTCGGGTGTTACTTGGTTCACTCGTTCATCCGTACACTGTGCACTGAGGATGACGGCAATTGCCAACTCATAAGGTTTTGTAAATGTGAGGGGGGTTTCTACCACACCGAATTCCGCCTCAAGGAGACGGTAAACTTCGGTGATATTGGGAGTTTTTTTGGATCGTTTCAATCCACAAACAAACTTAAATCGTGGATTTAAGCAGTCGGTGCAGTTTGTGCTTTGGGAGTGATTCCTACGTATTTTTTAGGAGTGATTGCGGAGATATCGCCGCCGTGGTCTTTGATTGCCACTTTCAAACCTTTTTTACGAAGGGTTCTTAAAGCACGTGTAGAAATCTTAACGCGAACCCAACGGTTCTCGTCTTCCAAGAAGATTTTTTTTGTGATCACATTCACCTTCCAGATACGACGGTTCTTTTTATGAGAATGGGATACGTTGTTCCCTGCCGTTGTTCCTTTTCCGGTTACTACACATGTTCTAGCCATAATTATTACCTTGTTTCGCTATGTTTTTGTACCCTCAGAATGGGTCAATTCGAAACGAATCTTTTCCTGAAAGAATCGAAGAGCTTCCAAAGGACTGTCCGCATAACCAAAAAGATGTAGGTCTTCTTCCGAGATCAGTCGCATTTCTGCCAATTTTTTGAAATTGATGACCTCAGACCAAAATTTTTTCCCATAGAGTAAAATGGGAATCGGAGATTTTTTTCCTGTTTGGACGAGGGTCAAAGTTTCAAACAGTTCATCAAAGGTTCCAAAACCTCCAGGAAAAGCAATCATCCCACGGCAGTTTTTCATAAACCAAAGTTTTCGCATAAAAAAATAATGGAATTCAAAGGTGAGTTCTTTGTTCACAAAGGGATTTGGGTGTTGTTCGTGTGGGAGGACAATGTTGAGAGCTACAGATTTGGAACCAGCATCTCTTGCTCCTCGGTTCCCTGCTTCCATGATCCCTGGTCCCCCTCCCGTACAAATATGCAAGTTACGATTGGGAATCTCCTTTTTTAAACTTTCCGCCCATTCGGTGATGAGTTTTGAAAATTCCCGTGCTTCTTCATAATAATGGCTGAGTTCCTGTAAGGGAGAGCTTTGTTTCGTTTGGTTTGATTCTGATGATGGAATTCTTGCTGATCCGAAAACAACGAGGGTATCGGTGATTCCTTGTGTTTTGAACTCTGCTTTGGGGTGCAGGTATTCGGAAAGGATTCGTACGGGCCCTGCTTCACTCCCCCATAAAAAACTTTGATTCTCAAAGGCTAAATCATTCATCATGTTATCATAGATCGACCGAATGGTATAAAAAATGCGGAAATTCCCAAAAACATACGAAGTCACAATTTCCTTAGAACATCTCCCAATCTTGGAAACCAAATTACAGGAAATGGGATTGGAATGGGAAGAAACAGGAGATTCCTTTTTCCAACCATTCCAAATCAAAGAATGGAAAACCCGAAGGGAAGCTTTAGGCCACTCTGGAATCTCCGTTACCTTTTATTCTGTTTTGCCAATGACTGACTCAATTTTGTATTTTCTATTTCCAAATCGTTATGAAAAAAAGAAAAAGATCCATCTAACAAATGCTTTGTTGGAAAAAATTCCAAATACAATAAAACCAATCCCTGCACCCAACCTAAAAGAAGTTCTAAACAAGTGGTGGAACGAACCAACCAGGTTGGTGTTCGGAAACCTTTCTGAGATCCATGCTAGTTTGGGTATGGAAGGGTTAACAAATCCAATCCAAGGAAGGCATTTACAAATTCATTCTGGAGAATCTAAACTTATATTTCGCATTGGATTTCTAAAAACGATCCAATACAGATTCCATTCTCGTAGATTCAAACCACCATATCCAAAGTTAGCTGAATGTTACATCCAAACAAGAGATACAAATACAGATAAAAGTTTTGGAAAAGTATACTATAGTTTTATAGGATACTTGCTTAAGGAACAAAACGACGAATATTTGTTGCCATTCTATCACTTAAAACCACTGGTTCCAAAGGAAATTCGAAAACTGATTCCAATTGAGATTTGGAACCAGTTGGTCGAAGAACCAAATTCTGATTGGTTGGAAACAAACTTAAATGCAGACGAACTTGAGTTTAGGCCTGTCTACCAGGTTTCCACTTCTTTGCCGCATCATCCAAAATAATGAATCTTGAATTTTTTCCAATGACAACTTCATTGATTTTTTTATCTTGCAACGCTCGGTAAACAGAAGTTCGGCTAGTGTTTTTTTTCTCAGCGAAATATTTGATTTCCAACAGATTTTTACTAATTTGTTTACAAGCATTCACTAGGGCATCTGACATTGGGGGACTATCCTCTTTTTTTTTGTTAGACAGTCTGTTCGATAAAGAGAATTTTTTTTTTTAGAATTGATCCATACGAATCGAGAATTCAATTTTTTTTTCGGATTGAGGTTGGATACTACTAGGATTTGCACCAGGGAAATGTAAAAAATTCCCAGTACTTGTCATGGGCTCAATGGCGATTGACCTTCTATCTTGTGGTGTGTACACTTGGTAAAAATTTCCACCAGAGATCAGTAATTTTTCCTTTTTGTTCATTGAGAAGAGTCCTATGTAAGGCATTTCTTTATCTTTTGCTGCGTATAAATCATCCAAATTTTTTCCCATCAGGGGCAACTCTCGGTTGAGAAAAACCTCATCACCTAATACCCGTTCTGGCAAAAGGTAATCCCCTAATTTGATTTGGTGAAATCCTGAACCAATGAGAAAGAGGTCATCTATTGACTCTTCTTCGTTCCAACGGAAATAAGGATGGATCCCTAGTGCAAAGGGGAATTCTTCCTCTGAAGAATTCTTTAGTTCATAGATGATTTTCAGTTCTGACGGATAAAGTTTGTAGACTTCCGTCACTTGGATTTTGGAAAGTAAGGTCCCTTTCCAAGTTTCTGGAATTTCCATGGAAAATTTGACTGTGGATTCGTTTTCCCCTTGGGTTTCAACAAGGATGGTCCGAGGTAAATTATGAAAAAGCCCATGGAGAGGGATTCCATTCCCATCGGTAAGCCAGTGGACGCTTGGGTAAAATGGTTCCCTTGCCCAAGGATTTGGCTCCAATCGGTTTACCCATGGGAACATCAAAAAAGAACCGGAAGCAAAAAAGGGATCTGGGGCTTTGTGGCCCGAAACAACGGATACTTTGGATCCATCCACAGGTGACTGGAGAACCAAATGCAACCATTGCCCACCTCCAGTGGGTTCTGTCCCAAAACTAGAGTATTTTGTTTTCAATAGGTGCAAGATTTATCTCCCAAAAATGATTGAAGTCAGAGTTTGCCATCTTAGAAAGGTTTGTATGCCTTTAAGAAAGTTTGGTCTCATTAGTTCCGTCGTTCTTCTTTCGATTCTTTTTACAGAATCATGTGTCATTGGGAATAGTATGAATTTATTCCCACCATCAGCTAAGTCTGAATTCGAAGAGAAACTCATTGCTGGAAAGGATCAAGAAAAAATCGTAATTATCGCCATCGAAGGGATGATTTCTGATGAAGGAAAAGAATCCTTTTTTGGTCCCTCTTCAGATTCTATGGTTGTTCGTGTCAAAGAATCTCTGAAACGCGCAGAAAGAGACCCGGATGTCAAAGGTGTCATTTTAAAAATTAACTCCCCTGGCGGAACTGTTACTGCAAGTGACATCATCTACCAAGAAGTGAAAAAGTTCAAAGAAAGAAAAGGGATCCCTGTTTTTGCAGGATTTATGGATACAGCTGCAAGTGGTGCATACTACATTGCAATGGCTACTGATTCCATTGGTGCTCACCCAACAACTGTTACTGGCTCAGTTGGTGTTATTATGTCTGGGTTCAATGTCAAAGAAGGATTAGATAAAATTGGAGTGAAAGACCAATCCTTTACCTCTGGTCCAAACAAAGCTCTCGGTTCTCCAACAACTGAAATGACCCAGGAACAAAGGAAAATTTTACAATCCATCATTGATAGTTTGTTTGCACGTTTTTTTGATGTAGTTAAAAAAGGCCGACCTAAAGTTTCTGAAGCTAGGCTTAAAGAAATTTGTGACGGAAGGATCTTCACTGCAGAACAAGCACAGAAAGAAGGTATGATCGATTTTATTGGTTACTTTGATAATTTTGTGATCGAACTCATGAAACACCCGAAGTATGAAGGAAACCCACAAGGATCACCTCGCATTGTTACCTACCAAAGAGGAAAAGTTCCTGTGGAAAATATCTACCAAGCTACTGACGTAAAAGGAAATCCTATATCATTTGGTATCGCAGAGAAATTTCTTGGAACAAATACAAACTCGAAGTTTTTATATCTCTGGGATATCTAATTTTAAGGTTACCTAATTCATGTTATTCAATTCGATTCCGTATTTAATTTTATTTGCGTTAACCTATTTAATCTATTGGAACATTCCACAAAAGGGGAGAAAACCCCTTCTTGTGGTTTCCTCTCTTACTTTTTATGCATACTTTAGTTTTCCTTTTTTATTCCACTTCTTACTCGTCATTCTCGTAAATTATGGGTTTAGCGAATGGATGTTTCGTAAAAAAGAGAAAGGCGAAAATTTCGACAATGTATTGTATACGATTGTTATTTTAAATGTTCTTAATTTAGCTTTTTTTAAGTACTTTTATTTTATCACGGATTCACTTTACACACTTACAGGGTATCCAAGTTTCAAAGAAATTGCTGGTTCTTGGAGTATCTTTTTACCTCTTGCGATAAGTTTTTACACCTTCCAAATCATTGCGGTCCAAGTGGACATCCATCGCGGTATCATAGAAAAAAGAATGTCCACGGTGGATTACTTTTTGTTCATTTTGTTTTTCCCGCAGCTCATTGCTGGGCCGATTATGAGGTCACAGGATTTCCTACCTCAACTTGACAATCCTACCATCGACCCAGACCGAATGAAAAAGGGAATTTTTCTCATCATCGGTGGATTATTCAAAAAAGTAATTATCGCAGAAAACATAGCGCCCATTATCTCTCCCTTGTACATGGACCCAGCGAAGTTTGATAGTTTTTCAATCTTCTTTAGTGTCCTTGCCTTTGGAATCCAAGTTTATTGTGACTTTTCGGGTTATACTGATATGGCGAGAGGATCTGCTAATTTACTTGGATATGAAATCCCAGAGAATTTCCAAGGACCGTTTTTTTCCCAATCCTTTCGAGAATTATGGGGCCGTTGGCACATCACCTTATCCTCTTGGTTACGCGACTACATCTATATCCCGTTAGGTGGAAGTAAAGGTTCTATTTTCCGATCCAATATCAATTCCTTTATCACTATGTGTCTTGGAGGGCTTTGGCATGGTGCCAACTGGGCTTTTGTCCTTTGGGGAGCCTATCTCGGAGCTCTCATTTGGATCGAACGTTCCTTATATTTACACCGCGGAAAAAAGAAACTCATACCTGATAGTTTTCCTATGGCTGGTGTCATTCGTACTGTGATCATATTCATCATCTTCACATTCTCAGGAGTATTTTTCCGCGCAGCCGCGAGAGGGGCAGAATCCTTAAACGTAGCGTATGAAATTTTTAAAGGTGTTTTAACCTTACGAAATACAGGTGATACTTTGAATCGAGTGGACGAACTCCCTACTTTCATCGCACTCGGGCTTATGTTCAATTGGTTTCAATATTCTCCTTTTGTTTATGAGAAACTAAAACCTTACCAAAACATTTTACTCCCCATTTTATCCGTCGTGATTTTACTTTTACTCGGAATTTTCGGAGATGGTGGACAAGATTTTATTTACTTCCAGTTCTAAAACAAAATTAGAATCCAAAGACTTTCCTCTAAAAAACCAAAAGAAGAATTCGTTTCTTCTTTTGGTTTTGATATTCCCTCTATGTTGTACACCAAAACTTGGGTGGATTCGAACCTTACCAAATGAATTTCCTAAGGATTCAAAGCTGGTTTTAGGAACTTACAATCGTCCAACGGAAAAAAAATCAGCTATGGGATCAAAAGACTTCCAACTGTTATGGAGTGAATCTATTTACATCCAACCCAATTTAGAATTTAAAAAAATTTGGAGAGAATGGCGGGTGTATAAAGATTACATCCAATTTCGCCAAGTGATTGGTAAAGGGCAGTTTGAAAAATCAAATGAGTGGGTTCTCTTCAAAACAAACGAGGTAAATACCAAAGAATGTCGAGTGGAACGGACGAAACAAACCATTTCAAAACAGTTCACCAAACGAATTCCATGCGAAACTTTCCAAGTAGACCAAACAAAAAAATACGACCACCGATTGTTATATTTACATGAAACAAATTCTTTATACCCGTTGTCATACGAATCTGGATATGAAGAAGCTAATTTTGGGATTGCTTGGGAATCAGACATTCCTTATCAACAAACGAAGTTATTTGAAATTGCAAAATTAAAGTTCGGAAAAAAAGAATTCCAACCCCACGTGTATCATCACGTGAAGTTGGATTGATTCGAAGGAAGAATCAAAAAAGGGTAACCATCTCTAGAAAGAATCATAATAACGGTTTTTATCGAGCTGCAACCACCGAACAAGCTTTTGCAAATTCTTTGGATTCTATTTCTGCTTTTTGTTCAAATTTAGAAATTCCATGAGCACGGAAGGCATCACTTGCTTTTTTAGCATAGGTGGAAGCTTCACAGAAATTACCAGCTTTTGAATACGCTTGGCTTGCTAAATACTGGATCGAAGCAAAACTCTTATGTGATTTCATGCCAATCGCTTCACGGATTTTAATCGCACGGTCATAATGAGTAGAAGCAAGGTCAAACTCTCCCATCCCTTCTTCTTCATTCGCCATTTTGACGAGTTCATTGGAAATAGCAGCTAAGGTTTCGTTATCGTATTGTCCAATGAGGGAATTTACATCATCATTCAAAAAGGAAGACTCTCCTGCTTTTACAGAGAAGTTGATCGCTAAAATGATTATGGTTAAGAGTAGTTTTTTCATATTCCCTCCGAACTGCTGTTCAAGTGAATAGATGCAACTATCGTGCCAAGGTGAGAATGCCTTTGAAACGCTTGGATTTGGTTATCCTAGCTCGATTCTGGAAAGGAGAACCTTTCAATTTGCTGAAAATTTAAGCAGAATGAGCGATTTGCAAGAAATTTCCGAATTGATTGTTGGTAGAAGTGGCGCCTCCTCCCCTCCTTTTTGGGAAGGAGGGAGAATACTCAAATATGCGATGAAGGAGGAAAGTGGGTTTTTGTGGGGAATTATTTCAACTCGTCGTCAGAGATTTCCAATTCTCTTTGTAAAAAGTCATTCAAATCCATAGACCGGTAGTGGTCTCTGTCTCCATCACATTGCCTTCCACCTGGCACTGCCAAAGTCCGCCCTGCGATCGTAATTGGTTTTAAAAATAAATTTCCAGTGAGGGGGCAACCCGGTCCTGGAGATAGTCCATTAAATGCACATGTCGCCCCTTTGACCACATCCGCAGGGATCTCATCTGATTTTCCATTTGGATAAAAACTTGGATAAGGTCCTTCATTGTAAAAACGGGAATACATTTTCCCCCAAATCGGCGCCGCAACCCCAGCTGCTGTCACACCTTTTCCAAGAGAAAGGGAAGATTTATCAAAACCCATCCAAACGATGGATGTGAATTTTGGATCAAAACCTGCATACCAGACATTGGTATAAGAAGATGTGGATCCGGTTTTTCCACCAGATTCCCCTTTATAATTTCCTTTGTCAGCGGCTCGTAATGCTTGGGTAGGTGTTCCACCCATTGCAACGCCAATTAACATTTGTTTGATGATATACGCTGTGGCTTCCGGAATGATCTGAATCGTACCATTTTTTGCTTCTTCAGCTAATGTTTCTTGGACTTCTTTTTCTTTGTTAAAAACGACTGTCCCACTTTGGTTTAGCACATAACGAACACTAAATGGGATCACATCTTTCCCTTTATTTGCAAGGATTGAATAACCAAGTGCCATTTCATAAGGTGTGAGTTCGGCAACACCAAGTGCAAGTGCAGGACCTGTTGGAAACCGTGCTTTGTTTGTTTTTGTGACTTTGGATGCAAAATCAATGACTGAATCTGTTCCCGTTCTCATAAGAACCTGGACAGAAACAATGTTTAGAGATAATGATAAGGCGCGAGATAAAGGAACCATTCCTCGGAAATCTCCAGATATATCTTGTGGAGAATACCCTTCCCCTTCCTCCGTAATGGTAGTGAGCGGTGCATCCATAATCCCCGTTCCTGAACCAACAGCACGGTTTTGGATTGCAGCTGCATATACAAAAGGTTTAAAAGCAGATCCTGTTTGTCGTCTTGCTTGCATAGCACGGTTGAATTGGTTTTTAGGAGAGAATCTGGAACCACCTACCATTGTTTGGATATAACCTGTTTGGTGATCGATTGTAATGATGGCACCTTCTACGTGTAAGTTGGAAGAAAATACAAGTGAAGATCTCTGGAATTCTTTGACCGCAGCACTTTCGTTTTCTGAAGGAACAAAGTCTGTTAAAAGTTCTAATGCTGGTGCCATTTCCTTTTCTAAGTGCAAACGGAAAACTTGTCTATCATCCAGGTTTGTCACGTAAGGAACACCAACGGGAAAAATGGAACCAAACAAATTGTATAAAGAAACTAGGCCTCGATCGGCACGTCCCGCATAACGAAAGTTTGCACCAAATGCATATTTATCCTGTTCAATAAGGCCTTTTCTCAGTTCTTCTTCTGCGATTTCTTGTTTTCTCACATCAAGTGTGGTGTAAACTCGAAGCCCACCAGTGTAAAGAGCCTCTTCCCCCAAGTCTTTTTCTAAGATTTGGCGCACCCACTCAGTAAAATAAGGGGCGCGATTGAGTTTGGCACCCCAAGTGGAACGAGAAGGAGATTGTGTGATGACAACGGGCCAATACCGGTCCCAAAAATCATCATGGATCTTCTTTACTTGGTCTCTTGGAATAAAACCATTTTTTGCCATAAGTCCAAGCACTACCTTATGGGCTTGTTTGGCTTCTTTCGGATTTTTGAAAGGGGAATAAGTAACGGGAGCTTTGGGAAGTCTTGCAAGCATTGCCGCTTCAGCAATACTTAGGTCCCTTACATCTTTTTGAAAATAAACATTCGCAGCAGAGGAAAGCCCAGTGGTTCCATGTCCCAAATAAATTAAGTTAAAATAAATTTCTAAGATTTCTTCTTTGGTGTATTCTTGTTCGATTTGTAAGGTGAGAAGCGCTTCTAGGAATTTTCGTCCAAAGGTTTTTTTCCTTTGTTGTAAAATAGTTTTTGCTAACTGTTGGGTTAAGGTGGATCCACCTTGGACAATTCGTCCTGCAAAAATATTTTTGATAGCAGCCCTTACAATGGCTAAAAAATCAATACCAAAGTGATTGAAAAAGTTATCATCTTCTACTGATAAAAAAGCATGGATCACATGAGGTGGAATATCACTGTATTTTAATAATTCTTGTTTGTGGCGGTATAACTCTGCAAACAAAACTCCATTGGTATCATATAATTTAGTAGGAGTTGTTGGTTGGTAAGATGCTAGTTTTTGTAATTCTTTCCCTTTGTTCACTTCGGAGAGAATGTATCCAAAAAATAACCCACCAAGGAGTGCGATACTAAAGAAGGTAGTGATGGTAATACGAAGTGTTTTTTCTTTGTTCATAGTCATTATAAGTGGAATCTAAGTCCTTCTCTTGCTAAATGAATTTTTAATTTTTTTTCGCCTAACTGCTGCTGGTGGAGTTTTGCGTTTTCATAAATATCATAAATTTTTTCATCGGAATAACTTGGTTCATGGTGTGTGAGGACTAAATTTTTCACACGCCAAGATGAGGCACAATTCACAGACATGGTATATGCCGTATGGCCCCAATCAAACTTAGAAAACGATTCATCTAATGTGTATTGTGTATCTAAAATGAGTAAATCAGCATCTGCAAAAAAAGGCATACACTCATGGATGAGGTCCATATCGGCGCCCGTGAATTCTGCATCTGTTGCAAAGATAAAAATTTTGCCAGCTCGGTTGGTAAACTTATACGCAAATGAACCACCTGGGTGTTTCAGTGGGTAACACTCTACCTTTAAACCTGATGGAAATTCTAATACATCACCTGGGAAAAAGAGTTTGAACTCTTTTGCAGAACCCGTTCCATCCAGCGGAACTGGAAAAAACTCTGGTTCTTGTTGTAACTTTAATCGTTTTTCTAAATCGGAATAAGGAGAATAAAAATGCAAATGGAAGTCTGGAAAATAGATGGGTTTGAAAAAAGGTAACCCTTGGATATGATCCCAGTGGGTGTGTGTGATGAAAAAAGAGACCGTTTTTTTCAATTGGTTTGTGAAGTATTCGGAAACAAGTTCATCTCCTAAATTCCGTAGACCCGTCCCCATATCCAAAACATAGGTTTCCCCATCGTCATCAGTGACCGAAACACAAGTTGTGTCCGATCCTGTGACAAATTTTAGATGGTAAGGTAGATTTTGCCAAAACTCATCCGCCGAACCCTCGGCCCCAGATTGTTTGTAGAGGTCAAGAATCTCGATTATCTTTTTGCGGTAGTCTTGGTTTCGGAGGGGGCTCGCAATGGAACCGCGGACTCCGTAGAGTTGCACAATCACTTCCTCGATGCTAGGAAATCGACTTTCCTTGTCACTCAAGATTTACGACCTTGAATTTATGGCCTCTCGTACCCCAGGATATGAACTCCGCTTTGGACCACCTATGGTTCCCGTTGTCCGAACTCTAATTTTAGTCAATGTCATCTTTTTCATTCTGCAACTTTTGACAAAACTCACCTTCCGCTCTCCCTTTGTGGAACTTTATTTGGGTCTCTCCCCCGAGCTTGTTTTCCGAGGTTGGGTTTGGCAACTTATGAGTTATGCTTTTTTACACGGAAGTTTTTTACACATCCTGTTTAATATGCTAAGCCTTTGGATGTTTGGTTCAGAACTTGCGGAAGTTTGGGGCGAACGAGCCTTTCTCAAATTCTATTTTTTCACAGCGTTTCTTGGTGGAATTGGGACCATCATTGCTCAATTTTTTGGATTCCCACAGGGGATTGTAGTCGGGGCAAGTGCCAGTATCTACGGTCTTCTTGTAGCCTACGGAATGACTTGGCCAAACCGGGAACTCCTTGTTTTTCTCATCTTTCCGATGCGAGCCAAATACTTTGTGATGATTGTGATGCTCATGGTTCTTTTTGCCCAAGGGGAAAAAGTCGCTCACTTTGCTCATTTGGGTGGAGCCATCGGCGGACTCATCCTTATGAAATTGTATACAGGATGGAAAGGCACAAAATCCTCCATTCCCACTTGGTCACTTTCTCGTTACTTACAAAAACGTAGGTTTATGCGTTACCAAGAGGAGATGGCGAAACGAGAAAATGCCAAAACCAAAGTAGACGAACTTTTGGAAAAAATTTCTAAAAATGGAATGGAATCTTTATCTCGAAAAGAACGTAAGTTTTTAAACGAAGCTTCCCAAAAATATTTCAACGAGTGATTCCAAAGGTATTTTTCTTCCCCCAAACTCCGCCTAGGTCACCTTACTACAATTTGGCGATTGAAGAAACCATTGCGGTCTCACTTGTGAGTTCTGGGATCACAGCTGGGATCAGGTTATGGAAAAATCCAGATTCCATCATCCTTGGTCTTTCTGAAAATCCATATCGTAATATAAAAGAACACGTGGTGAGTGCCTACGAAAATGAAGTTAAGTCATTTGGATTTGGGAAAAAACCAAAACCAAACTTTTGTTACATTGCAAGGCGGGCCTCTGGTGGAGGGACAGTTTTCCATTCCCTTTCAGGAAATATCAATTATTCGCTTTATTTTAACTTAGAGGAACGAAAGGAATTATTCCCAGTCAAAGATAGTTATGACCGTATTTTAGGGATCCTCTCAAAATCACTTTCCCACCAAAACATCCATTCCTATCCCAAAGGCAAATCCGACCTTGTTTTGGAAAAAGACGGAGTTTTTAAAAAAATCTCCGGGAATGCTCAGTTTCGAAAACGAAATTGTATTGTCCAACATGGTACCCTCATTTTGGAAGAGGACCTTATTGAACGTGTTGCGGAAGTTTTACACCACCCACCAGAAGAACCTGATTACCGGAAAGAAAGGGGCCATAAGGATTTTTTAACTTCCATTCCTAGTTTTTTTTCCGAAGAAAAATGGGCCATTGATTTGGTCAGGGAAGTATTTTTATATTTAGAAACACCACTGCCCTCTGATTTTTCAAACATTTCCTTCTTTGGAAGGGACTTTTCTACTTTTCGGAAACAAGTGCTCAGAGAATCTGAATTTATTCGCAAGAAGAAATACCAAAATCCAGAATACACACTCCACAGAGAAATTCCGACATGAGTTATTTAGAAAAACAAGACCCTGAAGTTTATGCTGCCTTAAAAAAAGAAGACGAAAGACAAGAACACTCTCTCGAAATGATTGCGAGTGAAAACTTTGTTTCTCGCCCTGTCCTCGAAGCGTATCACTCTACACTGACCAATAAATATGCAGAAGGTTATCCTGGAAAACGATACTACAATGGTTGTGAAAATGCTGACAAAGTAGAAGAACTCGCAATTGAAAGAGCAAAAAAAATGTTCGGTGCTGAATATGCAAACGTACAACCACATAGCGGTGCTCAGGCGAATATGGCAGTTTTTCTTGCCACACTCGAACCAGGAGATAGTTTTCTTGGAATGAACTTGGCACACGGTGGCCACCTAACACACGGTAGTGCAGTCAACATTAGCGGTAAATATTTTAAACCTATTCCTTATGGAGTGGATGAAAAAACAGAAACTATCAACTACGATGAAGTGGCAAAACTAGCTAAAGAACACAAACCAAAACTTATTGTGGTTGGTGCATCTGCTTACCCTCGTATCATCGATTTTAATAAATTCAAAGAAATTGCAAATGACATAGGTGCCAAAATCATGGCGGACATTGCACATATCTCTGGTTTGGTGGTAGCGGGCGAACACCCAAGTCCAATCGGTGTATGTGATTTTGTCACTACCACTACTCATAAAACATTACGTGGACCACGTGGTGGACTCATTTTGTCTTCTGCTGAAAACGAAAAAGTTCTGAACTCTCGAGTGTTCCCAGGAATCCAAGGTGGACCACTCATGCATGTGATTGCTGCAAAAGCAGTTGCCTTTGGAGAAGCACTCCAACCAGAATTCAAAACTTACATCAAACAAGTGGTGAAAAACGCAAAAACACTCGCTGAAGTTTTCCAAAAACGAGGATTTCGAGTGGTATCTGGTGGAACTGACAACCACATCGTTTTACTCGATGTGTCAGTGAAAGGTCTTACTGGTCGTGATGCTGCGGATGGTCTTGATCATATTGGTGTGACCGTGAATAAAAACGCGATCCCATTTGATAAAAATCCTCCAGCGGTTGCTTCAGGGATCCGTCTCGGAACACCAGCTCTTACCACAAGAGGACTCAAAGAAAAAGAAATCGAAGCCGTTGGTAATTTGATTTGTGATTTCTTAGATCATTTTGGTGATGTTACTTGGGAATCAAAAGTGAAACAAGCAGTGAAAGAAATCACAGATGCCTTTCCTATGAAACACTTTCGATTAGAAGACTAAACCTTACAAAACAAGTGATTCTCTCCGTTCCGTATATCCATCTGATAACGGATCGGAGAAAGACCTTTCGATCATCTCAAGTGTTCCATTTCCATAAAATACTAAGGTAGAAGCTCGCGTACCATAGTTCGGTGTTTTGATGCGGACAGAGGAGAGATACCTTTCTCGTTCAATCCCTATGCCTGTGTCTGGTAATGATTTGTCATCTTTTACAAGCTCTGCATCACTCAGGGACAAAAAAAGATCCCTTTCGATTTCTGATTTTGAAATGCTCCCGTTTACCCAACTTGTCATCAACTCTTCCACTTGGGATTGTAGTTTTTTTGTTTTTGGCCAAGGGGAATTCCAACTGGCATTACTCACAGAATGGAATCCTTTTTCGACTTTTTGGATGCCAAACGGATCTCCACCCAAAGCCACTGCGTCTTTGCCATCGAAGAGAAATAAATTGAATCCTTCATATTGATCTTTTTGGGTTTCCATCTTTTCCGCATACGTAGAAACACTTAGAGATTCATTCGATTCTAAAAAATTAATTACCAATTCTCCACGGGATTTTGGATTCGGGTGAGGAAGATGTCGGAAATTTCGCACATTGGTAAGGAAGGCAAGTTTCCCCTCTCCATTCCCACCAAGCCAAGTCCCGCCTGCTTTTAAATCTTGTCCAGCAAGGATCTTAGGGTCTTTGTCCCAAACATACAAAGCCTTTGTTGGCCTTTCAAAAAATTCATCTCGATTCGAAACAACTACGAGTGGGTAATCTGGGTGGACCCCAAGTGCAATCACAACTAAACACATCTTTTTTCAAAAGAAACGCTTCGTTTGCAAAAGAAAGCGAAAAACCTGATAAATATTTGGATTGAAGCCCAAAAACAATCTGAAAACGTGAATTGCATTACGATATGAAAGCATTGGAAGCAACAAAAGCAGTCTCTATTTTCCAAGAATCCGTTTTGGATTGGCACAAAAAAGAAGCCCCTCATCCAAATCCTTACCCAGAAGGCAGTTTAGAATTCACTCTCTACCATAAAAACCATGTTGATACCATCCAGTGGCACATTGAAGACGAAATCCGTAGACCAGATATTGCTTTAGAAGAAGTGGTCGCTCTCAAACGTAAAATTGACAAACTGAACCAAGACAGAACTGATATGGTGGAAAAACTGGACGACTTTGTGATCGAAATGTTCCGTTCCGCCACACCAAAACCTGATGCCAGACTCAATTCAGAATCTCCGGCATGGTTACTCGACCGTATGAGTATTTTAGAACTCAAAATTTATCACATGGAAGAGCAAGTTAACAGAAAAGATTCATCTGCCACTAAAGAACATATTGATAAATGCCAATCTAAATTGAATGTGCTACTCGAACAAAGAGAAGATCTAAAAAAATGTTTAGAAGAATTGTTTGATGATTATGCAAAAGGGATCAAACGAGTCAAAGTATACCGTCAAATGAAAATGTACAACGACCAAAACCTAAACCCATCTTTGTATAAGAACCAAAAATGACAAACCTACTAGTACTTCGGTTTTCTGCAATGGGAGATGTTGCTTTAATGACACCAGCTCTCATTGCGATCGCTGCAAAATATTCCAATATACAGTTAACCGTTGTTACTAGAGGAAATTTCTCTCCTTTTTTTTATAATATCCCCAACTTAAATGTTTTAGGGATCAATCTCAAAAAATACAAAGGTATGTTAGGGCTTTGGCGGATGTACCGGGACATAGACAAACTTGGTCCTTTTGGGTATGTGATCGACCTACATGGTTCTTTACGATCTAGGCTCATTGCCTTTTTTTTCCGACTTAAAGGTGTCCCTTATTCGAAAATCATTAAAGGGCGAAGGGAAAAACTAGCACAGACCAGGCGATATAATAAAAAATTAAACCAACTCCCCCATACAGTAGAACGTTACCTCAATGTATTTCGTAAGTCTGGATTTGATGCGCCGATCAGAAAAGGTCCTTGGCTGAATGTAGATGGCGAATCGAAAATGTTTGCCAAAGACTATTTTAAATCCATTGGTATCGATAAAAAAGACGGTCAATGGTTTGGTTTCGCACCTTTTGCTGGGCATGCTCTAAAAGAATGGAGTTTTGAAAAATGCAAACGTTTAGTAGAAGTTTTAGTATCCGAATTTCCAGACTGCCATGTATTTTTATTTGGTGGTCGTGATGAAGCTAAAGAATTAGAAATATTAAGAAACAACCTAACACAAGTTCATATCGTCCAAGGTGGAAATTTAGGAATCCGTGGAGAACTTGGTATCATGGACAGACTCGATGTAATGATTGGTATGGACAGTTCTAACGTTCATATTGCTGCACTTTTGAAAAAACCAGTGATTGGAATTTATGGTACCACCCATCCTCTTTCGGGATTTGGTCCTTTTGCTCAAGAAGATTCCGGTGTTTTACAAGTTGATTTACCTTGTAGACCTTGTTCCATTTACGGGAATACAAAATGTTGGCGAGGGGACCATGCTTGTATGGAACTCATCGACCCTTTGGATGTCGTGAGACGGATTCGCCTCATCCAAAATGTAAATACTCTTTGGTAACAAACAGCTTCATTTTTTTCTGAGTGCAAATAGGAGACAAACTTTGAAACTTCAATTTCTGAGAAGCTTTTGTGTTTTAATCCGAACTTCATTTTCGAAATGTTTCCAACGATCTTTGTCTGTATTTTTTCTTCTGTTTCTTTTACTACAATTTCCAAACCTTTTTTCACAAGACTTTACTTCCGAATTCAAACCAATTGATTTACCTTCACCTAACAAAAAAGATTATGAAGAACAAATCAAATGCCAAGAAGGTTTCTGTAAACAAATCAAATATACGGATGACGGAAGTTATTTGGATGAAGTATGGTCAGAATTTGGGAAAAGTGGGGGAAAAGTTGTCGTCGATTTTTTAGATTTTTCAATGTCATTCCATGAATCCAAAATGGATCCAATTTCAGAATACCTAAGAGAAATCGCAAAACGAGATGGCCATATTAGTTTTGAACCATTTTATATAGCTACACGTGGGATTGGAGTTACAGATGTTCCAGTGGTAAAGGATTTGTTTGGTTTATCATATAACATTTACAAACGAATTCGATCCTTTGTAAAGTTTGGTCGGATGGAACAATATAATGCAAAAGTATTATACCACCCAGTAAGCGGAAAGGTGTTACAAGTGTTTTTCTTTCATAAAAATTATGGGAATTTATGTGAAACTGTTTATTCCACTTGTGATCGCATCGAATACATTGATGATGAATTGTTTGACAAACAACTTTCCTTACGTTTATCAGAATCAAAGAATCGCGGAATTGAAATTAGATTTGGACAAACACCTGCGGTTTTACCTAGCACAAAACTTGATATCGGAAATTTACTCGATACAAACAGATCCGCAAGACTCTACAAATGGCTTATCATTTCAAAAAAAACAGAAACCAAAACGATTACACGAGAACGTTTCCTTAGTCTTGAAATAGCTATTAAAACTTTAGATTATACACTGAGTGCTTACGAATTAGTGGAAACGATACAGATGTATTTACCAGCAAGGTCCAAACAAGCAGAAGTAACCTTCGAAGAAACGGAAGAAGGAAAACAAGTTCGATCAGTCGTATTTTATCCGTTACCTAACATAGATTGATCATGATTATCATATTTAAACTGTAAATTTTGAATTTGCCTTTGTCGGTATTTCACAAGTAAAACAAAAATTAGGCAGGCAAAACCAGCTGAACCAGGAAACAAGATGGTGGTCAAATTCCATTCAGCCAAGGCAAAAATCACAAGCGTGTTTCGGAACAGAAATACCAAATAAAAACCAAGAGGTTCTGAATTTGGCAAAACATACCCTTTTCGAATGGTTGGTATAAAACCAAGGATATCGACAAATGATAAAACCATCACAGCAGCAAGTGGACTCGAAAAATAAAACCAAAAGGGAAGGCTTGAGAGAGCCAAAATAAAAAAGAACCAATCTACTTTAGTGATTTTGATCTCACCTCGTTTTTGATACGCAAACAGTGCAACCAACAAAGTTGTGATTCCTGAAATCGCAATTGGTATGGCACCAATACCACCCTTCCCAACTAGCTGGGCAAAAAACACAATACAAGTTGTCACACCCCAAATGATCCAAGAAAACACATGAGGTTGAATTTTCCCACTAGTGATTCCTTTTAAGTAAGGAATGTACGCTATAAATGTAAGCCCAATTGCAATTACACTTAAGATAGAACGAATTTCTATTCCAATTGAATTGGTCATTGCATAAAATCAAAAAATAAATCAAAGATGTTTGTCTTTTTAACTTTTCCTTTCATTGCTTCGATGACTTTTTCATATACTTCTTCCATCGTATCTACGCATTTTTCCATTTCGTGTCCTGACGCAATTTGAATGGATTGTTTTGAGAACTTAGAATAAAGTGTAGGATTTCGAATGATTTCCAATGCACCTAATGCAATACCTTTTGCATCAAAGGATTTTGCTATAAAACCATTTTCACCGTGCCGAATGAGTTCAGGGAGAGCAAATGCATCCACACCCACAGCAGGCAAACCACATGCAATTGCTTCTAATACAACTAATCCTTGTGTTTCCATAGTTGATGCTGTTAAAAAAACATCGTATTTAGGATACTCTTCGTGTAACACAGCATTTGGGATAAAACCTTTGAACTCAACAGAATTTTGAATATTCAAATGTTCTGCCTGTCTTTGTAAAGATGGGATGGCTGGACCTTCTCCTATGATAGTGAGGGTTGCTTTGGGAAATTGTTCATGGATGAGTTTAAAAGCATTGATAACAATATCACAATTCTTCTCATAAGAAATTCGTCCAACGTGCAAAAATTTGGGAGAGTCTCCGCTTAGAAATTCTTTTGGTTTTCCTTGGAAACGTTTGAGATCCATTCCATTAGAAACTACTGTAATGGGACGGCTAATTCCATACTCTATCAATTGTTCTTTAATGAGATGGCTAGGTGAAATCACCACATCACAACGATTATAGATATCATTACAAATTTTAAGAATTATTTTTTTACGGATATTAAAGTTATCAAATTTTACAATTTTGTCTAACTCTTCAATATTTAACTTTTTTTTGAACTTGTTTGCTTTAAAAAATAGTTTATCAAGTTTAAAAAGTCGATAGAAGGAAACATACATTTCCTGTTCTGCCATAAGGGTATGATAGGTTCCGATCGTGGGAACTCCGAATCGCTCTGCTGCATTGACCGCATAAAGTCCAAGAAGGCCTGGTGTGTGGATGTGGATGAGATCTGGTTTAAAGTCTTCGATGATCCGTTTGATTTTCCCAGGAGATGGTAAAACCACCTTAATGTCGGGGTAACTTGGCAAATACCCAGACCGAAACCGAATCACTTGGATATTGTCCGTCATCCGGTCAAAGTCCCCATCCCCATATTTGGGAGCACAAATGCAGAATTCATGGCCCCGGAGGGCCAAAAGTTCCGAAAAATTCTTAATAGAAACAGCAACACCATCGGTTTTTGGCAAAAAAGTATCGGAAAAATATAAAACTCGCAACTGTTACCTCTTTACAAATGAGAGAAAAAGATTAGTCTCATCCAAAGTTATGATTTACCGACTCTATCGCTCGTTTCTTGCCTTGTCCATCATTTCCTGCGCCCTTTCTGTTTCTCTAAGCCAACTTTTCTTACTGTTATCTTTTGTTTTTTTTCTGTTTCTCGATGAAAAACCAAAACTTTCGAGTAACATTGTTAAAATTCTATTTATATTTTACGCGTGGCAATTTGTAACAGTTTTGTATCATTTTGCAAACGTTGGATTTGATTTCCAATCCATCAAACACGCATTTCGTGACGAGATGAAAGATATCTTTCTTGTCACTGCATTCATCTCTGTCCAAGGAATTAAAAAAGAAGATAGAACTTTTTTATACAAATCATTTTTTATCTTTTCACTTGTGATTGTTTTTACGGGATTTTTCTCCATTTTTTCCATGACTAGGCTCTCAAGACTCATATCTGATTTATACAAAACTTCAAGTTCTTGGCCTTACCAACACCATTATGGTAATATTGGATCTCTCAATATCTACCTTCCTATCGGACTCATGAACACACATCTAACGTTTGGTGGACTTTTGGCATTTGTATTCCCAGGATTTGTCTTCCGGCTGTATGATGAATGGTATAAAAAAACTTCCATAACAAAAATCGCAATCAATGCAATTTTACTTTTAATGGTATCATTGGTATTTTTATTTAATAACGCAAGATCCTCTTTACTAGGAGCATTGGTGAGTGTATTGTTTGGATTTTATGTTTTAGTTTTTCTCGACAATGACATTTCAAAAAAAGTGATTAAAAGAACAGGATTGATACTGATCACTTTTTTAATCATTTTGTTTATAGGTTACCAAACAACAGGAGCTGTTAAACGAGTAGTTGATCCATTATTTGGTGGAGAAAAACACACAGATTCTGGTCGCACGTTTATATGGGATTCCACTTTCCCTTTGATAAAAGAAAATCCAATTTTTGGTATTGGTTCAGGTAACTACCAGAAAGAGATTGAAATTTCCAGGAAAACAAAAGAGAAAGAAAATAGGGAACTAGCTTTTTTCTACGAGGTGACACAAAGAGGTCATGCTCATAACGATTACTTTCACTTAACAGCGGTATTTGGTTTCCCTCAAAGTATCTTATATCTCTTTTTGTTCGGTACAATTTTATATACACTTTTGAATTCCAATATCCCCAAACAAATTCGTTTTATGACTTACGGACTCGTTGGATTTTTTTTGTCGGGTTTGTTACAATGTTATTTCCAAGACGATGAAGTTCTGATTGTCTTCTATTTTTTATTAGGATATCTAAATTATTATGCGGAACAAAATTTGAATTTAAACCAATCATTAACTATGGACAGTGAAGGATAAAAACATGACGTTGAAAAAATTATCTCCGAAAGGCGAATGGTTCGTTGATACAACTGGTAGGAAAGTCATCCTCCGTGGTGTGAATTTAGGTGGTGATACGAAGGTCCCTTTTCCCAATGGTGGAACACAATTTCCAACAGATTTTTCAAATCACAAAGAAGTAAGTTTTATTGGTCGGCCTTTCCCAATTGAAGAAGCCCATATACATTTGACTCGTTTGAAATTATGGGGTTTTAATGTTTTACGTTTGTTAACTACTTGGGAAGCAGTTGAACATAAAGGTCCCAATCAATATGATGAAGCATATTTAGATTATTTCACAGAGATTGTTCGCCTATCAGGAGAATATGGGTTTTATGTATTTGTAGATTTCCACCAAGACGTTTGGTCAAGAATGACAGGTGGAGATGGTGCGCCTGGTTGGATATTCGAAAAATTAGGCATCGATTACAAAAAACTTTCAGAAGCTGATGCGGCAATTGTGATGCAAAGAGCTTATGATTATAACAATCCCGGCATTCGTCAAGAAGACAATTACCCAACGATGTGTTGGTCACAAAACTATCGTTATGCTGGGAATGGAATATTATGGACTTTGTTTTTTGGTGGTCGTGACTTTGCTCCAAACTTCTTAATTGATGGAAAAAATGTCCAAAATTACCTACAAGAACACTATTTAGGTTGTATGGTTCAAATTGCAGAAAGAATCAAACAGTTTGATTTTGTTTTGGGGTTCGATTCATTAAACGAACCAGGGAAAGGTTTTATTGGAAGAGCCATGAATGATCGTGGCCTCATTAACAAAGATGAAGATCCTTCAAAACCAGGCCTTGCTTGGTCACCTATTGACGCTTTGTTTTCTTCACATGGCCATTCTATTGATTTGCCATACCTAACTTTAAAAGTTTGGAAAGGAGGTTTTGTTCCAACAAAAACAGTTACAGTAAACCAAAACAAAATCTCAATTTGGTTACCAGAATCTCCAGGTGATCCATTCCAATTAGAAGGTGCATACACAATCACAAAAGATGGCACTCCATTCATTGAAAAAAATGACTATTTCCAAAAAGTAAATGGGAAAGAAATTCACTTCGATGCAGATTATCTCATTCCATTTATGCGTACGGTTGGGAAAACTATCCAAGCCATTCGTAGTGATTGGATGGTTTTTATCGAAAGAGAGGCATCAGATGCTTTTACCTATCCCCATTTAAAAGGAGAAGTCCCCCCACTTTCAGTCAATGCTGCTCATTGGTATGATATTCTCACTTTATTATTTAAAACTTTTTTATATCCAATTGCGATTGATACTCTGACAAAACGTCCAGTATTTGGAAAATCTGGAATCGAAGCAATGTATGTACGCCAACTAACAAGAATTAAGAATACAGCAGATTCTGTTCCTGGTAAAATACCGAGTCTGATTGGTGAATTTGGAATTCCATTTGATCTTCAAGGTGGTAAAGCATACAAAGAATGGAAAAAAGGAAATCATTCACCAAAAATTTGGAAACGACATGTAATGGCTCTCGACGCTATGTACAATGCAATGGACAAATTATTTTTATCCAATACTTTATGGAATTATACCGCAACGAATGAAAATGATTTAATGGTTGGTGATGGTTGGAACCAAGAAGACCTAAGTATATTTTCATTAGACCAAATCATCCCAGGGTCAAATCCAGATGTATACGGTGGTGGCGGCCGTGCTATCGAAGGATTTTGTCGCCCTTATGCAGCAAGTATCCAAGGCACGCCGATTAAAATGGATTACGATTTGGACACTCGAGAATTTCAATTTGAATGGATGTCCGATCCTTCGATCAGTGAGCCATGTATTCTCAAAATCCCAAGGTTTGTATACCCAAATGGCGTACAAATTGTACTATCAAATGCGGAAAAAATTTCGGAAACAAATGGTGAATTGGCAGTCAAAGGGAATGGAGGTAAGTCCTCCGTAACCGTAAGGCCATTATGATCGATTTAAAAACCATACTTCAAAAAAACCCTTGGGAAGAAATTTGGAAATCCAAGGGGAAACCTATCGATTGTTTTTGGGAATTTGATATTTCCGTCACAAGAGAAGAGATTTGGCCATACCTAATCGATACTTCCTCTTTCAACCAAAGGATCGGTTTACCTAAATTCCAATACAAAGAAAAAGATGGTAAACTGATCGGCAAAACTAAACAAGCAGGATTCCAATTGGAATGGGAAGAAGTTCCCTGGGAATGGGAATACTTAAAAGAACTGGGAAATGCTCGGATCTATCAAAAAGGTTTTGCTCAGTACATTCGTGTTAAGATAATTTCAGAACCACTTGGTGAATCGCGGTGTAAGGTATATGTTTATTTAGGGGCGATTCCTAGAAATTTTTTCACAAGAAAAATCTTAGAATTTGCACTCCCAAAATTGAGAGAATCTTTTCAAAAAGGATTTAATGAAATCGAAGAGGAAATCAAACGAGGGAAACCAAAATTTAGATTTCTACCTTCAAAAGAAAAAACCTTCATTCCAGATGCACAATGGATTCATCCTGAAAAATTGGAAAAACAAATTCCAATATTAACCCAAAAAGGAATTTCGAAAGAATCAATTACTAAAGTATTTGATTGGATAAAAACATCTTCTGACAACGACTTAGATCGTATCAGAATCAAACAAATAAGCAAAAATTTGGACATTGATCCAGACGAAGTTTTATATTTATTTTTGCATGGTTGCCGACTTGGTATTTTCACATTAAGTTGGGATATCGTTTGTCCCCATTGCCGTGGTGTAAGAACCTCTTTAACTAAACTAGGTGATTTGCCAGCAAAAGACCAATGTGATGTCTGTGAAATAGACTTTGACACAACAGGTGTTAACTCAATTGAAGTAACATTTCATATTCATCCAAGCGTGAGAATTGTTGAAAAACAAATTTATTGTGCTGCGGAACCCGCAACGAAACAACACATACTTCTCACTAAAAAAATTGGCGGCAAAAAATCTTTTTCTTCAAATCTCCTCATTGGTACTGGGGTTTACCGATTGCGTAAAAAAGGAGAAAAAAAATACAAACTAGTTGAAACTAAACAATCGCATAACCAAACAGATATTTTGTGGCTTCCGGAAACGAGTGAAGATGAAATACGAGTGATTCCAAAACCAAACTTAGTCTTCGAAAACGAATCAGAACATGATGTCACCATTGTTTTAGAAGAACGGAGTGAAGACCAATTTTGTCTCCGACCAACAGAAATATTCAATTACCAAGAATTCAGAGATTTATTTTCAGAAGAAGCAATTGCCACAAATTTACAATTAGACATTGGAATCAAAACTATATTGTTCACCGATATCGTTGGTTCTACAAAGTTTTATGAAACAGAAGGTGATCATGGTGCTTTTTTACAAGTCAGAGAACATTTCATCAAAACAAACCAAATCATTCAAAACTTCCGAGGAGTGGTCGTAAAAACCATTGGTGATGCCGTAATGGCCAGTTTTTCGTCACCTCTGCAAGCCCTAAAAGCAGCAAAAGAAATGCAAGAATGGTTTCATCCTGAGAACAAACATACACCTGTTCGCATCAGAATCTCAATCCATACTGGCAACTGTTTGGCGGTAAACCTCAACAGTAACATTGATTATTTTGGAAATACAGTCAACTACACAGCAAAATTACAATCAGTTACTAATTCAGGCGAAATATCCTTTAGTGAAACCATTTTCCGAGACAAAGAAATCCGAGAATACCTCAGACAAAGCGAAATCAAACTCAAAAAAGTAGAGTTCCCTTTGCCTTGGGCCAGCCGCACTGACTTTGTTTATATTTGGAAAGTGTAAATTATGATTAGTAGTTCCTGACTCCTTCAATTGGAAGGAGGTGGTACTTTTGTAGAGATAAAGCCGTTGGTAATTTGAGGTAAATGATTGATTAGCTTTATAAATGTAACCTCTTTGTGCTGTTTTCTGAAATTTTCATCATCTTCATACCAGTCGCTATTTTCCAAAGTTAAACTTAAAATATATGCATCATAACCTTGCGAATAACCTGCATAACAGCTCATATAATTAATTTCAAATTCAAGTTTTTCACAAAAATTTTTATTACATGAGTGTTCATATTTCCATCTCTCATTCCTCTTATGGATTCTACCAACTCCTGATGGATAAATTGGTTCGCTATCTGGTCCACCTTGAAAGATCTTAAAATTTCCAAAATTGTCAATTTTATATCTGAAGGATTGCATGTCCTCACTATACCAATCACTATTATTAAATATTTTTTCTAAATTTGAGTTATTTAGAAATTCCAAATATTTAAAGCATTCCATACTAGCTTTCTTTTCAATGCAACCGTCCAAAATTTGTTTATTTGATCTATCTTTCGTACATCCTTTTTCCAATTCAAGATAAAATGAATCGCTCTCTGGTTCCTTCGCTTTTTCTCTTTCCTTACACCGAATTATAAAAAAGAGTAAGATAAAGAATATTATATAATATTTTTTAATACTATGCATTTCTATTTTGTGGCTTTAATTCATAAAATTCTGATCTAGGTAAATAATCAATAAATTGCAGATTATTAAGATGTTTGTTAATCAAAACCTTTGCTTTCTTCTTATCAATTCCTTCAACTTCATATCTCTTTTCCAGTTTTTGTTTTATTTGATCTTTAGATTCAGCAGTAATCCATCGATTCTGAACACCTTTGCCATAACTCGATTCTGAAATCAAATACTCATTCACACCTAACTCGGGATTGAATTTTTTACCTATGATGATATAAATATGGTCTGATTTCATAGCAGAATGTTTGGTATCTTCATCAGTCGACATTTTCCGAGTCACTCCAATCATCCCTACTTTTAATTCAGGGATCACACCTTTCTTTTTATGAGCTTTTAAATCTGCTTCTGTAGTCAATCGTTCGGAAACCAAATTGGAAAATCCACCTGCTTGCCTGAAGTATTCCACTCCATTTCGATGGACATTGCCTTTCTTATACTCAGCTTCCATATTTTCCATTTCCTCTGGAGTTAGATAGACTTCTGTATTCAAATTGGCAAAACTACCATTATCGGTAAGTCCTGCTGCATACAAAACAGCACCAATATAACGAATACAATCTGTCTCGTATATTTGGCGAAATCCATCCTCACCCACTGGATTCACCGCCGAAACAACTTTTTCACCTTTGATGAGTTTATATTGAGAATATCCAATTTTACCCATTAAGTTTTCCCCTAAGAGATTGGCAACATTGGCAGTGTGTAAGGCGACAAGTTTATCAGTGGAAAGGTCCACATCCTTAGAAGCAGCGCAAACTAAATTTCCCAATCTTTGTAAATAAACTTCCCTTGTTTCTTTTTTCGGATCATAAGTCGCATCAATTTTGGCAAGGGCATCACTCGAACTTACGTATGGAACATCTTCTGCACCAATTGGTCGTACGGAACGTAACTCCCGAAGCCGTTTGTATTCATTTAAGGATTTTAAATCAGATTTTGAAATTGGAACATCTTTTCCATTTCGTTTCACTTTGATGGCAGTTTCAATTTCTGAGGTATCTACTCCTGCTCGTTTTAATTCATATAATTTTTTTTCTGTAACAATCCTTGAGTCTTTATGATAATCATCCAGGATACTTTTCTTTAATTTTGTTATCCTTAAAATTTCAATTGCCGATGGATTTTCATTCGATTGTTTCTCTGGTATTGTACCATTAGAATTGGAAGTTGATGATTCTACTTTAAAAACATTTGTAAAACGACTGACAAAATCTCCGATTCGAGAAAACCCATTTTTAATTGGATCTGTCACACGAGAAAATAAAGATCTATCAGAAGATGCAAGAAATGACGGTTGTCCAAAATCTGATCCAACACTAAAAGAGTTCCCTCCTCCTCCATTCATACGATTCATCACGAATCCAAACAATCCCATTCCACCTAACAAAACTCCACCGACTGTACCTAATTGACCCCATAATTCACTTAATGGACTATCACCCAAATTTTCTATGGCATTTCCATTTTGGTCTAACAAATCACTTCCATCTTGCGCTATGTTGATGTTTTGGTTTGCAAAATTGAAATCTTCCATTTGAAATCCATCTTTTGAGTTCGTGCCTATGTTTACACCTTGTAACTCAGAGGTTGATGTAATCCCATTGGAATCCAAATTATTGTTTATCCCTAGTTTGGAATTGGGTTCCGTATATCCTAAACTACCACTCAAACCAGATCCTTTCAAATCATACATCATGGAATAATTCCAATCCTTTCTTGGCCCTTCTCCAGTTGGATTATAATTCAATCCCAGTTTCCAAGTTTCGTTCGTTGTCATATCCACTGCAAATTGAATCCCTTTTGCAATTGATTGTGAAAATTGTAAGGAAGAATTTCCTTTCTTAGAAAAAGATACATTTAAATTATTAATGGAATTTCCAATTCCAAACGATCCACCCCATCCGGATTGCTCAGAATATGTAACCCCAATCCCGGGCATTGTTCCTTTTAATAAACCAGATTCGAATTTACCAAACTTATCTGTTAAACCAACGAGTGATCCATTTAGAAATCCCGCGATGGCTCCTTGTTTTCCTTCATGACTTCCTGCTACTGTTTGCAAAAGGGTTGAAGTAACAACTTGACCTACCTTTGCTGTGGCGGGAATGGCTCCACGTGTAACTGCATTAGCAAATTTACCAACTTTGGAAAGGGCAGAACTAGCACCACTCCAAACTCCACTCGCACCTAACGTCAATGCAATGGATGTTCCATTCACAACCGTTTGTCTAATTGCATTATTCTGAGCCTTTTTATCAGATTTTTTCTTAATGTATTTTCCATACATTCCATCCAAAGATTGTCGAACAAATGATTCCTCCATTCCAGAACTTTTAGATATCTCCTTGGAAAGGATAGTTTTTCCAATTTCTGTCATCACTGCGTTACTATCTTTTAAATCTACGAGTGAACTTTGGTGTTTTGTCCAACCTGCTTGTAAACCGAATGTTTGTAATGTATAACCATAATTGGCTTTTGTGTCGGCTCCTTGCTTCACATTTTTTGCATTGGCGAATGAGTGGGCATCCGATAAGGTTTGGTAAATTTCATCTTCAGGAATTCCAAGAGCAAGGACTGCAGTTTTCAAAATGCCACCAAGGGCCCCCGTGATTTGAGAACCTAAATTGGATACAAGATCCTTTGACATCTGTTGTTTTGCTTTTTTAGCGTTGTACTGCCCTCGAGTATCACTCACTAACTTTGATATTGTTTCCAATGGCAATCCAGTTGCTGATGCGATGACTTGGGATATACCTGATTCGGCAATTGATTCCTCGTTCCTCTTAATTTCTTCTAGCCTTGTATTGGCACCAGATGTCTGTTTTTGAAATGATTGGTAACTTCTTTCACCAATTACTTCTTTAGTAATTGCCATCACGCCAGATAATGCTAAATTCAATGGCACACTCAATAATCCATTCGACACTTTGTCCATCACTTCAATGGTACTGGAAAGAGTGTTCCCAAGAACAGTTTCTAATGATTGGATAGGATTTTTGATGGAAATAAATTGATCCCTTGCATTTATTTTTTTAGCGCTCATCCTACCGCGCATAAAATCGATTGCCATAGTCGCCATTTGGATGTGTTCTTCATTCCCTCCTGTAGCTTTTATCCAAACTTTTGCAAGTTCACTATTGATGGATGATTCAATTTTACCATTTAACGAAGCTTTGACGCCAGAAATACCGCCAGTTAGGTAAGCGAGAGCTAATTCTTGTACGAACGAATCTACATTTTCTTGCGATTCTTTTTTTACTAAATACGAACTATAATTCCTTTCATTTAAGGATTCAATCGCATTAAAATTTGAAGCCAATGAAATTTGGTCCTTTTTTAATGACTGTTGGACAAAAGATTGTGCAATTTGGTTTTTACGGTCGTAGAGTGAATTCCAATCCTCTTCTGACCATTCTGTAAAAAGATCTTTCCTGTCACTACCTTGGATTTTTCCGATTGAACTGAATAAAATTTGTTTGCTCACCAATGATTTTGATGCGTTGTATTCACCTGCATTATTTTTTTCAGCTAACATTCCATTATAAATTTCTTTACTTACTCTGACTGAACCTCCATCGGAGTGAACTGATACTTCATATTCTTTTTTTAATAAATTTTTACATACACCTTCGGTTGGATCCGTATAACACCTTCCAAAATTTTTCTGCTCCATTTCAGTCAATTGGGTAAAATCTGCATTCCCAATGAGAACCAACTCTTCTTTTGTCAATTTTCGGTTTCCAATGAAATCCGAATTTAAGGCGTATGAATATTGATTTAGGAGTTTATTTTGTTCCGATTTTTGGAATTCGTAAAGTTCATGATTCATTTGTACCACAGACGCATACTGGTTCACACCAATGATAGTCTTTTGAAAATGATCTAGAAGAGAATGTTCTCCCACTTGTATATCGTTTATTGTTTCATCTAATTGTGAAGATGACTGGAACTGCGAAAGCGCAGTTTGATTTGTAATTGTATGTAGATTCGATTCGAATTTTAAGGACGATTGTTTCGGTGACGTTGAAGATAGTTCACCTGTTTGGTACAATTGGTTCCAAGATTTCCAACCAGAATCTTTTTCAACTTCTAATTGTTGGATCCACTTTTCTTTTGTAATTTCTAATGAAATTCGATTTTTTTGGTATTCTTGCTTTGCCTCCTCAACTAAATTCTCTTTGGATTCAGTCCAGTTTTTATATGCATCTGCATATTCTTTGACTTTAGTTTCCCAATGGCTGATTGCAGGCAATAATCGACCTTCAAATTGGCGACTTTGTTGTTTTAATTGTGAAAAATTCGAGTCCCAATATAAAGAAGATTGATAGGAAGTATCATCATACATTTCGTACAAAACCGAATAACCAATTGCACCCATTTGATATGAATAGGTGCCTGGTGTAAAAATAGTGAAGTTTCGTTCGGCCTGCCAATAACCATATTTTGTTGTCCCATCCAACATAAGGTTACCTTGTACATGATGAGCGGTTTCAAAAGGTACACCCAAACCCATTAAAGAAAAATTATTAATAAAATGATATGCATCTGTATATAAATTAGCGCTAATTAGATTCTGCACTTTTCGATGATCACCTAATTTTGAGTTTATGATTTCTGTTAAATGGTTGAAATTAGAATGATGTATGCTTTGGAAAATCGAACGTAACTCAGAATCATAAACACCCGAAAATATACCAACATCTCCAGGAACAAAACCCCAGTTTTCATATTTCACATCGGATCCTAATTGGTGATAATTTTGATTGCGGAGTACCCAGTTGGCATGGCCTAAGTCAAAGTTTGATTTAGTTTGGTCTAAATCGATTTGAAATCCCGTTTGGTAAGTATAGATTCTATCTTTAAAATAGGTTTGTTCAGCGAAGGCTTTGTTTGCCTCCAGCGACAAAAATTCATTCATTTTCCAAGCAACATTGGATAATAACAAATCAGGATTTTTATCATTTTTTAGAAGTTCATCTGATAACTCATTAATAAATTTGGAAAATATGATTCCTGCTTCGTTCAAACTTCCATCTTGATTCCGATACAAACATCCACTATCTACTTCACAACTTGACTCAACACCAAACTTCATCTGTTCTAACATAGAAAATAAGGCGATATAAACAGTTTCCCTATATTCACTAATCACTTGTAAATTTGTAAGGAACTGATTTTCCGTTTCTTGCAAAGAATTCAAATACGTTAAATAATCTTGGTTCAGTTTTTCCAAAGAAGAAGCAAAGGAATTCAAACCTTCTTGTCTCGAATTTTCCCATTGGTATTCCCATTCCTCAGCAGCTTGTAGAATTTTCTCGCGATTCTCATTGAGAGAAATTTCTTCTTCGGTATATGAATTGAAAAAATCTTCTTTCCCAAGTCTTTGGAAATATAAAGCATCAATTTTCCCAGTTTCCAATTTCTCTAGAAATGCATTACGATTGATAAAATAATCATTTAATAAGTCCCTTTCCCATTCAGAATAAAAGATAGAAACCTCTGAAAGTAAAGAACGCCTACGTTCATCAACATAACCTTCATTAGAAATAAAATCATCCTCACTGTGTTCATTCCGAAGCAACGTTTCTATATGCTGATTGGCTTCCTCTTGCCAAACAACGATTGAATTTGATAACACAGTTTCTACCTGCATCTCCCACTCATCCAAGGTTGGTGCAAAATAAACTGATCCATATAAATCAGAATATTCATGTGTATGGTAACTTGGAATATCCCATGTATCCTGAATCGATTGGGCCAAAACAAATTTAGAGTTAAAAACAAAATATAGAATGATAATAAAGAGAATGGTCCTAAACCATGTGATGTTTGATACCATAAAGAACCTCTGTTCATTATGGTAATGGATTTATGATCTGGTTCTAAATAATTCGAGAAAGTGATTCCATTTCAAAACAAAAAAACCATAAAGTAAAAAAATTGTTATAGTTTGGAATAAATAATTCCCTCCACCCCAAGGATACAAAAAAGATCCGATGAATAATCCGATATAAGGAAGGCTAAAATAAATTTGATTTTGTTTTTTTAGAGGGACGGTAATTTGAAAAAAAACAATTAAAAACAGTAATAGAGAAAATTGCAGATAGTCTCTAGTAAACATTATGTTTTGAGTTTTCCAAATGAAAACCATTACAGCAAATAAGCAAAAATATTTAGTAACATATTTTTTGCGTAAAATTAAAGTCATTACTAATACCATCAAGTAAACGATTCGATATTTTGGTTCTTCATCACTCGCTTCATACTGCTCTACAAACCTTGTATCCTCTTTGGAGAGTAATTGGGAAATACCGTGATGGATTTTGTCCCAGTTGATCTCGTCCCCTTTCACAAAAATTTCCATACTTATTTCTACATCTTTGTGATAGATTTTACCTAAGATTTTCTTTGGATTATAATTGCGAAGAAATTCTACAAACGTTAAGTAACCACTTCCAAAATGAAATGGATGTTTTTTGAATTCATCCATGGACATTTTTAGTGGAACTTTTAGTTTCACATCAATCAGTTTTCCATTCCCTACCATCTTACTAGCTACATTTTCATGTAGAATAAAATTCATTTCTTTTATACTTGGATCCATTCCCCAATCCATCATCACTCGTTCGGATGAATTCGTTTGGAACCCCAGACCTTCAATAGATGGTTGAAACCCAAGGACCACCTCTTCTATTTGTTTTTGACTCTTAAGCCAAGGAAGAAGTTTTAAGACAGACTCTTCTAATAAAACAGGATTAGGATTGGTAAAACGTAACGTATATGTTTGGATACTACCATTTTCTTTTGTAAAATGGAAGTATCCCATTTCCGTTGGTAATCGAGAAAAATCTCTGATGGCAACATTTTCGTTAAATTTCATATAAAAATCTGATCGAAAGTTTTTAAGTTTCACAACAAGCAAATTGGTCCAATTTTTATTTAGAATTGTTTCTTCCACTTGTTTTGTGATTCTATTCCTTTCACTTTCGGTAACATACGTAGGAAACTCTAATTTAGCCATTTGTATGGATCCAGAATTTGAAGTTGTAGGTATTAGGGTAAAAACTTGCCTAAATGAAAGAATCAAAATGATAAAAAAAACAAAAATTGTTAAAAATTTCAAATAATTTAAGTTAGCTTGTTTCTGATTGATTAAAATTCGATATACAACTGGCGTTTTAGTGGATTGGGACATCCGCAAACATTCTTTTTTTTGATTGCACATCCAAACCAATAAATCTTGGACTAAAGGATAAAAAAATAAACTTAAAATAAGAAGTAACAGAATACCAATCACTGAGTTGGGAAAGAATTTTAAATATATACCAAAGCCGAAAACAAACAAAAAGAATATGATTTGTTTGCCTTTCACAAATAAAACTCGCAAAGATATAAACGTTAAAGGGTATCGGATGAGTATTAAAAATACGAAACTAGGATCACCGAGAGGAATTTTTGCTTTTGAAAAAAGAAATGTAATTAAGACGAATAAAGTAAAATAACTGATTATATTTACAAATACAAAAAACCAGTGATTCCGAACAATACCAAAATATAAAACAAATAGAATCTCTATCAAAATATAGAAAAATAAATATCCTTTTATGTTTAAAATCAATTCTTCATGATTGGAAAATACAATGTGCCAATCAGGGAATTGTTCCAACAAACTTTCTAACTCGGACAATAACAACATTTGTTGTATAACACTAGTTGTATGTATAAGAATTGATTCAAAACCAGATCCATTAATTCTCGTTTGGTTTTTACCAGTGATTCTTTTCAATTGAATCGTTGCTATTTGGGAAAGAAGGACCACACCTTTATTTTGTAAGGGAACAGAAACTTTTTCCCAATTTTCCTTTTGGCGGGGGAATTCATTCAAAAAAAATCGTCCTACCCTTGGGTCATATTGAATGGTAGCTACTTGATTTTGTAAATAATGGAAAATCTCTGTAATTGAAGGATACTTTGGATCGAAGACAACATTAGGTTTTATTTCTATTTGGATTTCCGATTGAAATTCAGGAATGTATTCATATTGATTTACCCAAGTTAGATCCTTTATTTTTGATTCTAGGTGACGAAGAGAATTTTTTTGTGAATTAGAATTTCGTTTGAGAAGTATAAAATTCGATTCGCTATCAGAATCATATCGAAACCTAGGGAAATGAATCTCTCTTGGGAATTTGTTTTGATTCAATAGATAAAGATTGCGTACAGATTGGAGCAGTTCCTCTTTCGAGTATCCCTTGATCAAATTCAAATAAAGAGTAACAGATCCAAATTCTGAAGTGGATTTAATTTCACGATACCCACCTACCGATTTTAGCATCATCTCCCAAGGTTTTATGAGACTCTCTTCCAATTGAGATGCCGTTTTTCCTGGCCAATTTTGACTTATGATTAAGGTTTGACTTTCTTCTTCTGGTTTCCATTCTCCAATTTGTAATTCAGGAGAGCTTAGGATAGAAAAAAGAATCAAACATCCAATTCCAAAAAAACATTGGTAAGGATAAAGTTGAAAAATAGAATTCCTCATATTCGAGAATCATAATATTTAGAAAATATTTTAGGGTATAATTGGAAAACAAATACATATGAAACGATGATTCCAATACACATCGTAATGGCAATTGCTCTAATAAATTCAGAACCTGGAAATTCTATTAGAACGACAGGAACTAATCCAAAAAATGTACTGCCTGAATTGAGTAAAAAAGGTTTCCTAAACCAATTGAAAATGGAATTTATCCTTTCCGTTTTGTCTCCAATTGATTTGAACTCATCCCACCTTTCGCCAAAAAGAGAAATGCTATCTATGGACAAACCAATCAAAATGACAAGACCCATATAATGACCAAAATGGATTTCTGGTAAGAGTAGTATCAAAAAGAAAAGAACACAAATCGAATAAAGTATACTTACGGAAAGATAAAACGCTGGCCTAAAAAATGATTCATAAATAGCTACTAAGGAAAGATAAATAAAAACAAAGGAACATACTAGAAGTATAACAAGAGTATTATAAAATTTCGATATCTCTTTCTTTTCTGAGTGTATTTGGTACCGAAAACCTTTCTCTTTTTCTTTTAAAATAAATTCACCTACACCGAGTATTCCAACCCATTCTAGATAAAAACTTCCAGACTCTCTTCTATATTCAGAAAAACTATCCCTCTCCTCTGTTTGAAATAATGAATCCGGAAAAATTGTATCTTTAGTTTTGGATTTAAAATTAGGCAATAAAATTGATTTATTAAATTTATCATTTTGGTGTTCCGATTTTATACCTAAGTATAATGGAATTCGATTCTTTGCACCTATAGAACCTAAATACTTAGAGGAATTTCTATATAATATTTTCCGACTGAGATCATCCATATCTGGTTGTAAGTCTGGTTCCAAAACTAGATTAGGTTTCCAAACTTTCATTTTTATTGGTGTCGGTATAAAAGAAAAACCCCCTTCCGACCCTTCTTTTGTTGGTAAACTCAAATAATCATTTAACAAAACCATTAAGGTTTCCCAATTTTCATGCATAATGATGACAGAATCCATCGGAAGGAAGGGTAAGGATTGTGCTAAATGCGACTGGAGTTCGTTAGTCTGAATTTTCCATCGAGTTTTATCTATTTCTTGTATCCAATTCAAATCTTCTTTGTTCAATTCTTTTGAATGAAACCATTTGATAACAAAGGGCATTGCCTGATGCGGGAATTCTGATTCATCTATTGTTTCCTCTGACAAAATGAGAATTTTTGTTCCTTTGAAACTTACATTGAATATTTCTCTAATTTTACTGATCAAAAACATTTCTTCTTTGATGTTTATGTTTTCTTGCGGAGTGACAAGGAGCCTTGTTCCTATTGGTTTTGGTTTAGGGAAAATCTGAAATTGGAATGGATACGAACGTATGATTAATAAAAATACCAAAAGAACCAAAAGGAGATACATTGAATACTTATGAGATACCAACGCATTCCATTTCTTAACACGCACTATTTGATTGGAAGTATCAGAAATTCGAGAAAATATGTTAGGTGAAAAACTTAAAAATAGAAAAGGAATGATGGTCACAGAGACCAAAAGAGAAGAAAAAATTAATAGAACAATACAAAGACCTATGTCGTAAAAGAACTCTTTCCATTCGTGTGCATAAAGTAACAAAGGAACAATCACTACCATTGTTGTCAAACCAGAAGAAAACAAAGAAACGATAACACTCCGTATCCCTTTTAAAACAATTTCAGGAAGTTTCTGAGAAGAATTAACTTGTTTGCGAATTGAATAGTATATCAAATTATTTGCATCAAATAACATCCCAATTCCTACTGATATTCCACTTAAACTCAACAAGTTCAAAGAAATCGAAAACAAAACCATAAAATGAAAACATAACATTAACGTGATGGTCACAGAAACCAACAAACAAAAGACTGGGAACCATTCTTTATACAAAAAATAAGAGAAACTCAACGCACAAACTAAACTTAAAAATAGAAAAAACAAAAATTGGTTTATTTGATCTTTTAATTCAACGGAAGCATCATAAAAAACTATTGGATTCAGTCTGTCATGATATTCTGATATTACAAATTCAATCTGTTTGGAAAGTTTTAGTGGATCTTTATTTGGATCTACATAGATTGCAAAGTATACCGATTCTAGACCATTTTGATTGATCATTTGGTCTATTTGCAGTGATTGCTTCGTGACAGAAGCAATTTTCTCCAAAGGGATAAAATTGCCATTTCCAAGATGGATAGGAAATTTCTTGAGTTCGGAAAGGCTCTCAATTTCTGGATCAAATTTTATTTCAGTTTCTTGTCCATACTCAACTATCTTTCCTAGAGAACCCGACTGTAATGCTGAACTAATCTGAAATTCGATTTCTTTTAGTTGAATCGGATAATTATTTAGATCCTTCTCATATAGCGAAATTACAAAAGAAGTTTTAGTATCGCCGATTCTTTTCACTTCGACAACTCCCGATACTCTTTCTAGTTTGTATTTCAATTGGTCCAATAAATATCTGTCTTCATCTTTTGTATAAAGATTTTTTTTCTGAACCGTAAATTCAAAAAATGGATTTTGGTATTCGTTTCCAATTTGTACTTTAGGTATACCAATTCCATGAGGTAATTCATCTTTTACTTCATACAATAACTGATATAAATTTTCTTTAAAATCCAAAAGAGAGGCATTTTTTTGTAAATAAATTTGAATTGTTGACTTGCCATGCACCGACTTCGTTCGGATTTGTTTGACTGATTTCACAGAAGAGATTCGATTCGACAAAGGAAAACTCACGGCTTTGTCCACATCTTCTGCAGAATGATTCGGATAAGTAATTGTGATAAAATATAATGTTGGGGACAAATTTGGCAATAACTGGAATTGAAACTTTTCCAATTGCGAAAACACCGAAAAAAACATAAAAATGATTCCTACCCAACACAAACGGTTGTGTTTTTGGAAAAATTGAACCATCCCTTCAATCAATTTCATTTATGATTGGAAAGGAATAGATCATTTGGATGTAATCCCACTATTACTTGTGTTTCAAAATCATTATAAATTCTACATTCAATGTATCGTTTCTCTGTTACTTCACCGATTTTTACCAAAAGGTAAAATCCAGAATTTTCATCACCTAATACTGAGGTGGTGGGAACTATAATTAATTTTTCCAACTTTTCTGTTTCAATTTTTACAACCCCAAACATACCTGTAAGAAGAGTATTATAGTTTTTTAACAGTTTTGCTTTAACACTAATTCCATGTGATTGCGAATTTAGATACCCGCTCACATTTTCAATTTTCCCAAAACTAACAGTCTTTTCATCCAGACTCGATATAAATTCTATTTTTTTGCCAGTTTTGATTAGATTTAAATCTGATTCTCCGACTTGGAATGAAACAGACAAATCTCCATTTTCCATCAAACTAATGAGTGGTAGATGATTGGTAGTTTCCCCTTCCCGGAAATTTATCTTTAAAATTTTACCAGATTTTGGAGCAAATAACTTAGAATCCAAAATCATTTGTTTGTTAGCATTGATTTGATTCTCTAGAATTTTCGTATTCGTAACACTGAGTTCATATTCCGTTTTCTCAATGGGTGTATTTTGTTGTTTCCAAACTTTTAATTTTTCTGCTAAAGATAATCCTTCTAAATCATTTTCCAAATGAATCAAAGATAATAAATTGGCTCGATCACGTTTTAAATTTTGATACTGCGCTTGTTTTGTTCCAACTTCCAATCTCCATTTTTCAAGCTCAGATAAGGAAACAAATCCGTGTGCCCACAAAGTTTCTTTTTTTAATTTTGTTTCAATTGCCGTTTCCAAATCTATTTTAGCAATTTCTAAAAGTTCAGTTTTTTTATCTATCTCTCTGACTTTCACCTCGATTTGATTTTCCGCTTGTTTCCATTTTTCAAATGAAATCGATTGATTGGCTTTCGTGATCTCAAGTGAAATGTTCAATTTTTCACCTTCCAATCTAAGCAAAACATCATCTAACTCGAGTAATAAATCTCCTTTTTTTACAGTTTGACCTTCGGTTACATATATTTTTTGAATTCTTCCTTGGTGTTTACTTTGTAACTGAATTTCCTTTGTAGCTTCTACAGTTGCTGGGAATTCAAAGCTTACGTTTCTTTCAATGATAGTTGGTTTTGAAAAAATCGGATTTTCTTTTTCATAAGTATTCGCATAAATATTTTGATCTACACCCAACCAATGTTTTTGTATCAAAATTTTTGAAACCTTAGGAAAACGAAGGCGGATGTTTTCATTTGAATACTGTGTAAATAAAAAGGAAGTAAGCAAATAAAGGACAAATAGAAAAACAAAATATTTTATTCGGGACTTTAAGTATGTTAATATTTTAGTTTTCATATACTTAATAATATTATAATCAATCCGGACCAAACAATTGGAATTATATATCCAATCCCTTTTGTATAAGGTTTCATGGAAGGGAAAGGAGTTGAAAATATTTGTTTATAAATTCGACCATTCTCTTTTATAAACAAAAGATACAATGAAATCCAAAACAGAAAGATATACATACTATACCAATCCGAAGCATGTAATATGCCTAACCCGCAATTGCCGAGATACAAAATACAGATCATTGCGAAAAACAATCGGATTATATCTTTTGAGAAAGAAATAAAGGGAATTGATACATTCAATACTCCCAACTTTTTTAAAATATAGAGAAAAAAGTATGCAAAGAATAGATAAAAGATGAAAACAAAATACACAGATAAAATTTGGAACGGATACAATTGCCAGAAGGAGACATGGCCTTTTTCCAAAATCATCCTTGTCTTCAATTCTGAATTTATGGATTTCATACGATCCCAAGAAAAAAGACAGTGGGAAAAATAAATGGAAGTATATAGGAGAGGGAAAAACCAATCTTTTGTATAGATTTGCCTCCATTTTGTCCGATTGAATAACCAAGTTTTCTGAAACCATCCAAAATCAAATTGTCCTATCATTTTAATCCCCTATTTCTTTTTCGATTCTAGAAAGAAAGGTATCAAATTGTTTGGATTGGGCCAAAAATAATTTCTTTTGTGTCGGATTGATTTTTTTACCTTTCCACTGAAGATACAACAAACAAGCCTCAGGTGACACAGGCAATAATTCTAAAAGTAGATTCTCTTCTTCAATTCCGATCGTTGGTTTTTCTCTGGAGATAACAACAGCCTTAAAATAGTATAAAACTATATCGGGTGTCTTTGTTTCAAATTGATTCCATTCTTTAAAAAATTCTTTCCATTCGCTCAAATAAAACAAAGATTTTAAATATAACTTTTGCTCCTCTTTTGTTAAATCCCTTTCTTTTTTCCGGTCGGATAAAATTGACTGAACTACTGTTAAATGGCCTGAGTGGTAAGCATTTTTAACAATCTGGTATTCTTCTGGTTCTGGGGGAGGTGAATGTTTACAATCAACAAAAATTAAAAACGAAATCAAGATTAGGAACTTAGTAAACTTTAGTTTCCACATTCTATTTTCCTCCAGAAAGCATTTTTGAAAGAGGAAGATGCGAATCAAATTTCCATTTCCAATCAAATTGTTCTGTTTGCCTTTCATTCAAATGCAACCAGAACATACGTACCAATTTTTGATCAGATTCTAATTGTTTTGGAAATCTTACAAAAATGATGTACGGTATCTGCAAACGAATTGCTTTCTCCATCCAATGGGTGATCCTGGATTCATTCTTGAGAATGTTTGGTGAAAGTTGCTTATAAAAGAAACTGAAATGATCTCCTTCATTTGTATTATCTTTAAATTCATGGACTTCATCACCTTCGATGACTAAAAAGCCTCTTCTTCCTAAATCTTCTATAATTTGTTGGATGATTTCCTTCTCCATAATGTAATCATCCGAGTGAAAAGAGGAAACTGTGGGCACCAAAAGAATTTTATTTCCATTAGGAATGGGATATTTTTGGTATCCCACAGTTTCGCGAAAGTGGGAGCAGGAAACATAGAATAAAAAAACAAACAATAAGAGAACTTTCATTTAGCCTCCATTTGGATAACAAAAGGAGAAACCATACGTTTCCCTGTCACAGAACGAACTTCGGTGTCCAGACGGAATTCGTAGTAGGGATAAAAATTGGGGGCATGTATAGAAGATGCTAAATTAAAATCACCACCTGTTAGATTATTTCCAAACAAATTACCATTACAACTTGCTTCACTTTCAGAAAAAGAATAACTAACTTCTCTACACCCAAATGGGTAAACCGTTTGGCAATGGCTCCATTCCCACGTAGACAAACGGACGTTACTTGAAGGAGGTGAAATTTTTACTAACCGACTTGAAGAAATGACGGAAATAGGATCTACATATTGATCAAAAAAGATTTTAAAATTGTCTGTGAGAATGTCAGCGCAGGAAGCAGAACTATTGATTTCTCCGGTTCCATCATCACCACCCCGAAATTGGTATTCATGCGGGCTTAAGATAGCTTGGCCTTGGCTCCAAAAACAGGTATTGGAATCCCAACGAGCACCCGTGAGACTACCCAATTCCTGGACTCCTAAACTACAATTTTGTGAGGAAAGACCAAATCCAATTACCTCTGGAGATTTATCTCCTTCACCCATATAAAAATCCAGTCGTATTGGTTGGTTTATTTTGGTCCCATCAAGTGCTGAAACACCAGATGCCAGAATCATTTGGTAGCGAGTTAGGTCTTGTAAGTAATCATCAAAACGAATTTGGACTTCTTTCGGATTTACCCATATCAATTGGAAACTGGCATTCGGTTCAAACCTAAGTCCTAACTGAACTTCTGTTTGGTTCATATCTTTGGAAAAGATGATGGTCATTGGACTTGGGTCTGGAATGCCAACACATGCAGATCCAACAGCTTCTAATATTCGATTCACTATATTCCCACCTGACAAACATTCTTCGGAATTTCCATTTGATATCAAAAAAGATTCTACCATTGGTGGAGAAGGAGTGTTTTCTTCTATTACAGAAAATGGAATTGAATAAACGCGATCTAAGTCTTTGCCATTTTTGTTTTCACATTGTTTTGTAAGCCGAATCACATAACCTCCTGGCATTAAATTTTGGTTCGGAATAAATTTTAAAGATAAGTCAGTTGTTTCAAAATTCCCTTTGGTATTGGGATCAAGTGAAAAAGCGGAAACACAGGATTGGATTTCCATTGGTTGGTTCCATAGGATGGAAATTGTTGTTTTAGGTGAGACTTTATTTTCACCGGAACCGGGTGAGAAAGAAATCACTTTTGGGGAGTCTTCGTTAACAAACAAACTCATCAAATCTTTAGTAGAACCAATTTCGGAATTACAACTTTCGAAATTCAAAATTCCAATCAGACAAAAACAACATTTAACGGATTTCATTCGAATCCTCCAGAAAGAATGGGGTTTGTTTTTTAAGTTTTGGTTCTAGCTCTTTCCATTTTTCTTTTGGGTATTGGTCTTTCCAAAGGATCAAGAGATTTGTGAAAACACTTTGGTATTTACGATTGTGTAATCGGTAATAACGATTTGAAAAAGGATCCTCACCTAATAAAATCACCAATTCCAAAGAATAAGAAATATAATTAAAATAATGTTCTATTAGATGTTCGAATGAAATAAAAACTTCCTCTTCAGATTTCAAATATTCGATTTCAGTAATTAGGTGTAATTTTTTTTCTTCTCTTTTTTGTTCTAAACCTTGGAATGCAGAATTTACAAATTCTAAATATAAATTATATTTTTGATATTCTTCAACTAACTTTAATTCAATGGACTTGGAAACATTTTTTAGCTGAAGTTCCGATTGTTCCTTTTCCAGATGTGTTTGCAGTTTGGAAAAACGAGAATCAAATCGTTTTTTTTCACGGCCATTTTCATCAAAGAATCCAAATGATCCACTTTGGAAGGCATTTTCCCCAGGTCCAACCGCTTGGGGACCATAACCAGGAATCCTCTGGATTCCATTCCCATCAGATTGGAATCCATTTTGTGTATTTGAATTAAAACTAGAACCACCAAGATTGGTTTGGAATCCCAAACTCACTCCATAAATTTCATTTTGAAGGGGGAAACCATAATTGCCATTTTTTCCAAAATAACCACCTAATACAAGTTTAGGTTTCCAATCGTTTTGGACTGCTTCTTCTTCAATTTGAGCCAGCTCCATCTGCAATCGATTTTTTTTCCGGATGGGGTGGTTCGAATCAACTTCAATAGGAGAATTTGTGGGAGGAAAAATTTCAATCCTTTCCGTTATCCCAGGTTCTAATCCCAACTGATCGTTTGGATCGAGAAACATAGAAGATTTCAATTCCAAATATGCATTTTCTTTTTGGATTTGGATGTGAATCCGTTTTGCAATAAAATCCACTTCCCATTGTTTCATGGAATTTTTTTCAGAATGAGGAATGAGATTTGTTTGGATTTCTAAATTGCGTTTTTTGATTTCTAATTGGTATCGTTCCAATCTTAGGTCATAGATTGATTCTATCAAAATACGTTTGTTTAAATTCAAATATGCTAATGAAATATTTTGGATGATTTTTTCCCGAAGGATTTTTTTTTCCTCTGATTGGATGAGTTGTTTGATTTCTATTTTTTGTTTTTCCCTTTCTGTTTCACCACCATCATATAATAATTGTTGGATTTGGAGTCTCACATCACGGTATTCTTGGTCCATTTGTTCTCTGTTGCGTGAGAAAATTCCAAAATAATGAACTCCTAATTTAGGAAGGTATTGTTTCCACTTTTCGCGGAGTAAAATCGGGAATAATTCTGATTTTGTTTTCTCTAATTTGAATTGGGCATTTCGTTCAAGACCGATCCAAATACAATCTTCCCAGAGGAAATGGCCATTTGCCTTTACCGTAGAAAGTCCCAAGCCGAAACAGAATGTACATCTCAATACGAAACGCCACATATCAATAGATAGGTGGTAAAATTTGATATTGGTTCTAAATTAAATGGTTTGTAGGGATTTTTTTGATTTTTTTTTCAGATTTTTGGCTTGTAAGCGAAGACTGATCCGTTATAAAAGTGGCATGATCCGTTTGATTCCCTTCTTTTTGTTTTTTTTAACCACCACAACCGTATTTGCTGACGAAGTCGGAGTGGTTAGTTTCATCCAAGGTAATAATTACCTCTCCGGTCCACGTTTTAAAAAAGCAAAAGAACCTGTAAAACTAGGGAGTGTCCTAAAAAAAGGTGACACCATCACTTCTGAGGATGGAAGCTGCGAAATCCAATTGGCAACCCAAGCCACCATCCGATTGGCAAAATTTTCCTCTGTTCGCATCGATGACTTACTCAATCCCAAATCCAAATCCACCACTCTCAATTTAGTGGGTGGTAAATTATTTGTAAAAGCTCACAAACCACCAGGTGGTGGTCCAAGCGACACCCAACTCAGCGTTGTCAATCCTAGCTTTGTTGCAGGTGTTCGCGGGACCGAATTTCTTGTGGCAACTCCAAACCAAGGTGGGGAAGACGAAGACTTAAAAGAAGTAGAAACTGGTGTGTATGTGAATGAGGGAACTGTGGCTGTGAGTCCTGACAAAAAAGGCAAACAGACATTAGTGGCTGAGAATGAAGAAGTTGTAGTTGATGGCAAACAATTGAAGAAACAAATTTTAGATGAATTTGTAAAAGAAAAAATGCGTATCTTCGAACAATTCAAAGCCATCAAAGAAGAAAACTACCAACGCATCAAAGAACAATACGAAAAAAATGATCAAATGATGAACGACTATAAAGGCCAAGGTTAATCATGAAACGTTTTTTGGTAATTTTCTCAGTAGCCATCTTATCTGTTTTTTCTCTGGATCGGCTAAACACGACCCCTGTTTACAAAATCGCTGTGGAAGCCTATCCTTCCACGGAAGAAAGTAGAGCCTTACGTGATTTTATCAAAGAACAAATCCAATCCACTGGCCGAGGCCAAATCACCGTTTCTTTCCCAGACACCGAAGAGAGGTCTTGGGAATTTGACAAACGTGGGGATGCCACTGAAGAAACAAAGATGCAACTGCAAGCTATGTCACAAGTTGACAAATTAGTTTTGGTTTCAACTGAAGACGGCCAATCATTGATATCGTTTGTCGATGTATTACATGAAACATTAGAATACCGAAATGCCCTTCCTGAATCCCTTTCCAAAACCCTTGTTTCTGATTTTTTAAGTTACCTAGACAAAAAAAATATCTATCTAGCTTTATCACACACTGGTTCCAGTTCGAATTCTCAGGTGAAAATCAACTCCCTGAAATCCACTTATGTTCCCGGGGAACCCATTCGATTTGAAATTGAAACGACAGAAGACAATTATGTGTATGTTGTCCTAGTACCTGAGAACCAAAAAGGAGAACCTGTTTTACTTTTCCCGAACCAAATCCAAAATGATAATTTTGTGAAAAAAGGGGAACGTGTCACAATCCCTGACAAACGCATTTCATTCAAAGCCGCAACAACACCGTCCAAGGATAGGATCCGTGCCTTCGTCACAAGGGAAGAATGGAAAGAGTTCCAACTCCGCGGAAAAAAGGAAGATTCTTTCTACCGATTATTGCCACCTGCCGTGACAGGGACAAAAACCTTAGCACGTTCCCTAACACCTCCACCAACACTCACTTCTCCTATCGAACAAAGTCTAGTAACAGAGTGGGAATACGAAATCCTGTCTCGTTAATTTTCTTGCAAAAACATCTCATACCTTTTGTTATATAAGGTATGAGATCCTTTTCCACAAAACTACTCACGATTCTACTTTTTAGTTCACTCATCTCTTGTTCCCTTTTTGAAAAAGATGACAAGAAGGATGAGGATCTATTGGGTGCATTACTTTTATCCGTTTGGTCTTATAACCAAGCAGCTGGATGTTCTGGACCCAAGTCGGGTTTTACGATTTGTATTCCCAAAGGTATTGCGGAGTAATTTATGAAAAAGATAATCCTATTCCTTTTATTTTTAGGAGTCAGTGTCCAAGTTTCTGACTTCCACAAACAAACAAGAAAATCAGAATCCACGATCCTTTCCGAAATGTTAATGGAAACAATCCAACTAGGATTTGGATCAGAAAAACTTTGGTCAGCAACAAGTGCTGATAACTGGGGATTTGTCAGGCAGTCGGCGACTTGGGCACGTGGTAACTCTGGTATCATTGATAGTTTGATTTTGGCCTTAAAAAATGCGGGTTATTTTAATAATCCAGGTGTTGCCCGTAATGATGTATTAACAAATGTAAACCTCAGTGGATTTGGATCAGCGACCCTTACGATCAAAATCAACACACCAACAGCCAATATTGCGTCCACTGCCTATACAGGGACTAAAACTTTTAATCATTTTTTTGAAATCAAAAAAACAGGAGCATCCATCCCTTCTTTACAATTGTTTTTTGATAATCCGGATACCACTCTTGGCAATGCTGGAGCTCTCATCTACTACCGGTTAGTTGACTTTGGGAATCCACAGTTTGCGAATGTGGGTGATGTGATCACAGAAAGTTATACGGGAAATGAGTCCATTTATGGAACAAAATTCCAAACCTACTCTTGGAAGAATGGTCCAGAAAACTCATCTTGGATCAGTAAGGTAGGAAGGGTGATCCTAACAGAAGTGGATTCCGGAAGACAACTTTGTTTTAGAAGTGTCGTTCGACTCAGTTTTACAAAGTTAAAAGAAATCAATCCATCCAATGCATCCAATTTAGAGACACTAAAAACTTTTTGTGGTGGAAATGACCAAATTTACTATGTATTAGCATACATGCAAAAATTTGATTTGCCATTCCAAACAACAGCGAAGGCAACTTTCACAACTGTTGCTACAAAAGCAGAAACAATCTGTGCTTTACCTGCTTCTTCTTTTCCAGGAGCAAAACTTTCTTATGGGATCTTTAACATCAATGGTTATGTAACTGACCAGTTGGAAGCAAACCAGGTTCCTTCTGATTACCCAAGCCCCACACAAGGTGGTTCTGATTTTATGTCTGTGGATGACGCGTTTACACGAACCTATGTCGGCCTCGGTGCGTTGTCAGGACAAACAAATGTGCTTCAATATGAAGTCTCGAACAAAACGTTTTTAGACCAAGTGGATAACGGAACGATCACTTCATTATCGTTCAAATAGATTCCAATCAATGAAATCCATCTGGCATTCGGTAAAGAAAATAAATTCCTTTTGCCAGAGATAAGAGTTACTCGCGAGTACGGAACATCGCATTCGATAGGATTGACCCAGTTAGCGCGATGAGTTCGACTCGGACATAAGGGTCGGAATCTGAGATTTGGTATGTGGCAACATTTGTATCTGGACTCACCTGCAAAATTTCTCCCATTTTTCCAATGAACCGAATCTCCAAATAACGTTCATTTGAAGAGACTTTGATTTGGTTTTTTGCATCCACTTGGATGAGAGGCATTTTCGGATCCTCAGCCTCTTGGAAGAATTTTTTCACACAAAAAAACGAACCTTGGTTTAATGCTCGTAAGACGGATGTTTGGTCTTTTACGCCAGACTTGGTTACAATGTAACGCAAAAAACTTTCTCCTTTTCTTCCTCGTTGGTTCCCGAGAGTTTGCAGTAAATCTTTCCAATAAGGTTGGTCGAAGTTTTGAACGATTCCTTCTGAAAAATAATGAAGGTCATCACTAGCCATACAATGAACATTTTTCCCTTGGCTAAGGAGTGTGTCTAAAATTTTAGGATCATCTCCGTAAGGTGAATACACTTCGACAGCTTGGAAACCATCTAAAGCAACCATTTCTTCTTTCGAAAAGGAATCGAATAGTTTAGGGTGGGGTAAAATCACATAGCCACCTAACTTTTTCATACGGTCCATCACCCAATTTAGATTTTCTCTTGTAGCATAAATTGGGAAATAATCATAAAATGCTTTTTGAATTCCAATTGCAAGGATATGTCTTTTTTTGACATTTTGTCCCCATTCCATCCCACGGATGTATGACTGGTTTTCTGTTTCAGAAATTTGTCCATAATCAGTGATCGCAATATTCGCAAATCCTTGTTTTTGGTATTCGTTCTGGATTTCTTTCACCGTATGTCGTTCCGGAGTAAACCAAACTTCATCAGAATGTGTATGTAGTGAAATTTTTTCACCAACCTCAGAATTCCAATTTTCATACGGGTTGATAATTTTTGAACCTGTGAATGTTGATTCAAGATTCGTTTTAGTTTTTCTAAGTAGTAATACAACTGCTAGTTGGTATGTAAATAATATTCCCAGCAGAGCCAGGACAAATAAAGGATAACGATACTTCCAAAGGGAAGGCCTAACGACTTTCTCTTCTGTAGCCAGGATGGGTCCCGGAATGTGCAGTAACATAGGAAAAGTTTACGAAATGTATTTTCCAATTTGATTCCAGATTTGTTACAAAATGGATACAAAACCACTTAGATCAAATTGGTTTTGACAGACTTCGGTGGGTTTTCCTTCTAGGAATGTGCAATTTTTCTCTCCTAAACGAACATTTGTTTTCCTCCTCATTGTCTTTGTTGTGTATCTGTTTTGGGGCAATGACTCACCCCTAGTTGACCAAGACGAAGCTGCTTATGCAGGTTTTGCAAGGACAATGGTTGAATCAGGGGATTATTTACAAATGGAATTCCCGTATTCAGAACCACATAGAAAACCCCCACTTCATTTTTGGATCACATCATTTTTTTTCCAAACTTTTGGATCCACAGAGTTTGTATTACGGGTTTTCCCGGCTCTTTGTATTTTAGGAACTTCTTTATTAACATACCATTTAGCGTATGTTATGTTTAATAGCAGGACTGCCTTATATGCTTTTAGTATCCTAAGTTTTTCCCTATATTTTCCATTAAATGGGAAAATTGCATTAGTTGATTCTTTGTTAGTTTTTTTTGGAATGCTGGGATTTGTCTCCTTACATCATTTTTTGCGTAAAGGAAATTTGGTTTATGTATTTTTATTTTGGACGTCAATCAGTTTAGCGCTTCTTGTGAAAGGACCCCCGATTCTTATTTTTCTCGGTGGCACATGTTTTATATTACTTTTTTTCTCAAAAATAAGACCCTCCATTTGGAAACTCCACCCTTGGTTTGGCCTTCCTTTGGCGTTATTGCCGATTTTGATTTGGGGAAAACTTTCCTGGCAAAAAGATAATGGGGCTCTCATACTTTGGATGATTGATTGGTATGTTTTACGTAGGGCCACTAATCCAGTTTTTGGCCAATCGGGTCCTCCTGGCACCTATTTTGTGTTATTCGTGATTACAATTTTCCCTTGGACGAGAGTTTATCTTTCTTTTTTAAAAGAAATATTTTGGAGGTTTGTCTCGCATTTGAATGCCAAACAAATTAAAGATTCAATCTTCTCATCTTTTCGAAATGGGATACTTTTACCACTTTCACCGAGGTCTTATTTGATGGTGGGCCTTGTTTTTTCTTGGATTTTTTATGAATTCCTTTCTAGTAAATTACCTTCCTACCCTTTATCTGCCTATCCTATTCTCTCAATTTTACTTGCAGAACAATTATCTAAAAAACACAACCAGATTTATTTATACAGACTCTATCTTACAACCGCAATCCTGATGTTTGTTGTGATCGGTATATTTTTATTACCTAAATTTAGCGAGATGAGAACAGAAACAAAAATTCTTGCAAATAACATCAAATCAAATCTTCAACCAAATGAAACACTATACTCTTATGGTGGACTTGGGATTCCCAGTTTTGCATTTTATTTCCACCAACCCATCAAAGAAATTAGCTTTGATGAATTGATCATTCAAAATGGGAAAATCTTACTTACTGAGTCGGATCGTTTGGTATTGGAATCTATGGGAATCAAAATGAATCCTATTGGTGAGATTCTATCAGTGTATGTTTATGATCGTAATAAAACACTAAAACTAAGACTTGTAAAACGAGAACTTTAATCCAAAAAACGAATTTTGATTTCTTGTGTTGGAACCATACAACTTTCTGCTTTGCCAAACCACTGGTATCGGTGTTTGGCAATGATACGATAAAAAAAATTACGAATTCCTCTTGGCAGAATCCAAAACACCAATCCCAGATTCCAAGGAAATCCCAATTCTCTTGTGATCCCAAGGATCGCATCTGATTCGACCATCAGTTTACCTTCGTCCCAATAGAGAATGCTATCAGGTAATGTTGATTTTACTCCACTTGGAAACATTTCAGAAAATGTGTTTGATCCAATGGCCGAGAAAGTAAGTGACCCACTACGATTGTGTTTTAATAAAAATTGAACAGAACCCATACAAAGATGGCAAACTCCATCAAAGAAGACTATTTTCCTTTTTTCCACTGGCAAGCTTTCCCCTTAGCTCCAATATGGCCTGTAAGGATTCGAAATCGAGTCTAATTCGTGAGAGGTGCCGATGTTTCCAGAATTTCAATCAGACAATCTATTACAAAAAGAAGCGACCATTTTAGAAAAAATGGAGTCAAACAAAACCTTCCTAAACACTCTCCTCGGTCAAAATTCGTTAACGTTTCAAAATTTTTTAAAACCTTACCAAAGGATCCAAACCGAACTCGGAGATCTCGTAACAGAAGTTTCCCACCTTAACTCAGTAAAAAATAGTGAAGAAAGCCAAACAATCTATAGCCGACTCTTACCAAAACTTAGCGAATATTATACTGATCTTGGACAAAACGAAACAATTTTTGCTGCCCTTTTAAAAATCCAATCTTCCGAAAAATCTTTAAACTCTGAACAAACAAAAGTTTTAGAAAATGAAATTAGAGATTTCCGTTTGTCAGGTGTGGGACTTCCAGACAAAACCAAAGAAGAATTAAAAAACATTCGCATCAAACTATCCGATCTTACCAATCAATTTTCCCAAAATGTCCTTAACGCTACAAATGCTTTTTCTCTAAACCTTAATGAGGAAGATGTTCGTGGAATACCAGAAAGTGATAAAAATTCTGCAAAACAACCTGATGGTTCTTATAAGTTCACTTTGCATTTCCCATCTTACATTGCTTATATGACCTATGGCGAAAATAGAAAAATTAGAAAAGAATTGTACGATGCATATTGCACAAGAGCTCCCGAAAATGGAAAACTCATTGAAGAAATTTTAGCCTTACGTGACAAAGAAGCAAAACTACTCGGCTTTCAAACCTATGCCCATTTGAGTTTGGCAACAAAAGTAGCAAACACACCAGAAGAAGTAATCTCTTTTCTCGACCACCTAGCAGAAAAAGCAAAACCAATTGCAAATAAAGAATACACTGCGATCAAAGCTTTTGCAAAAACATTAGGTGAGGAACAAATTGAACCTTGGGACTTAACATACTATTCAGAAAAATTTAAAAAAGAATCCTTCTCTTATGATGAAGAAATCTATCGTCCTTATTTGGAAAAAGAAACTGTCATCCAAGGTACATTCCAATTTTTAGAACAACTGCTTGGGGTGAAGTTTAAGGAAGTAAAAACCGATGTATGGGAACCATCTGTTCTTTGTTATGATCTCATCGTCGAAGGAGAAACACGTTCCCGCTTGTATTTGGATTTGGAAGTGCGCAGCGAAAAAAAAGGTGGGGCTTGGATGCATAATTGGAAACCCCATTTCCAAGATGAAAACGGAAAAACAGAGCTTCCTATCGCATTTGTTGTTGCCAGTTTTCCAAAAGCAACTGAAACCCAACCCAGTTTGTTACGACCAAGTGATGTTGTAACACTCTTTCATGAATTAGGCCATGCCCTCCACCATCTACTATCCAAAGTCAATGAAGCCTTTGTGAGTGGAGTGAATGGTGTGGAATGGGATGCAGTTGAGTTCCCATCACAATTTTTAGAAAACTTTGTGTATGAACCAAAAGTTTTACAACTTTTTGCAAAACACTACCAAACTAAAGAACCAATCCCCAATTCTTATATTGATACCATGGTCAAAGCAAAAAACTTTATGTCTGCTATGGGTGTTGTGAGACAATTAGAATTTGCTAAATTTGATATGTTGGTTCACAAAGAAAAACCGACGGAAGAACAAATTCAAGAAATCCTAAACCAAGTGAGAAAGGAAATCGCAGTTGTCACACCTCCAACATACAACAAATTCCAAAACTCATTCACACATATCTTTGCAGGTGGCTATGCGGCTGGATATTATTCGTATAAATGGGCAGAACTTTTGTCAGCAAATGCATTTTATTCCTTTGTCGACAAAGGAGTTTTTGACTTAGAACATGCTTCCCATTTCAGAAAGACTGTATTGGAAAAAGGTGGTTCTGCCAATGCCATGAATCTTTTCCGTGAATTTTACGGCAAAGACCCTGACATTGATGCTTTACTTCGATTGAACGGAATCGCGGCTTAGCAATTGTATGGTTTTAGATATCACTTCTTTTCCATCGGTTGACTTGATGAGTTTTCGAGTTTTCCTTTGAGAATCCAAAACATAAATATATGTGGAATGATCAAATGATAATCCATCTTTTGTTTTTTCCACATAAGCAGCATATTGTTTTACAATTTGGTTTGTTGTACCCAAATCAAAACTAAAACCAGATGCATTTGGGATATAAAACTGTACATACTTAGTGGCTGTTTCTGATGAGTCCTTTTCTGGATCAATGGTTACAAAAATGACTCGGAAATTTTTCTTCTCTAGTTCTGAAAAATTTTCAGTTGCCGATTTAATTTTTGCAAGTGTATTCGGACAAAAATCAGGGCAATAGGTATAACCGAAAAAAACAAGCAACACTGGTTCAGAGAAATTTTTTAAATCTACTTTGGTTCCTGATTTATCAGTGGCCTGAATATTCCCACCAATAGGAAGTTCGGTGAGCTCAAGAGCCGAACCACAATGTAAAAAGAGACACAAAAACAATATAGACGGTGATAAACTAAATAATTGTTTCATAATGATTTTTTCTCCACAATCTGTTTCATAACAAATCCATCTGAGAAATGAATTTGTATCTCTAAATTACCTTCTTTCATTTCTCTATCATATAACATTAAATGGGTGCCATTTCGTTCCAACTTGATCGTTTCTTTTGGATGTAAATTTATGGGAAATTCCCTTTTTCGCATCCGCATGATCCCTTCATTGTCCGTTGTCATTGTATGGAATTCTACTATTTTGTATTGGTTACTAGTTACCGCAAGTATCGAGTTTTCCATTTCTTTCGGATTTTGGATTTCACCATACACAGCAGAAGTTTTCGCACCATCTGGTACTGGCAAAGTCCATAACGCAGTGTTTGGACTAGATTTGTGACAGAAAACGAACAAATTGACTTGAATTAGAAACAGAATTACTGAATTTGTTATATTTACCTTTCGAAACAAGAGAACCTCGATGAGATTAATAATCAAATGGGTGACAGCAGTCACTCTCATTCTATCTTCCTTTCTCCTATCCACTTACAACTGGTCTACCGGTGAATACAATTATGATTCCACTCGTAAATTCGAAAATTTCGATGCCTTTTACCAGAACGAATTAGAAATCAGTAAAAAGGAAAATGTTAGGCCAAACAATGAAGAGTATTTAGTCAGAGTTTCCGAAGAACCGACACCAATTGCAATTTTATACCTCCATGGATTTGGAGCCAGCCGAGGTGAAGGAGAGGATGTCACAAACAAACTGAGTGAATACTTTGGTGCAAATACTTATTATGTTCGTTTGCCTGGTCACGGAACCAATATTGAAGACCACCTCAATACTCCATTCCAAAAATACTTACAAGATGCTGAAGATAGTTTGGTGTATGCAAAAGAATTAGGACACAAAACGGTTGTTATCGGGACTAGTATGGGTGGGAACATTGCAACATACCTTGCCGCAAAACATCCCGAACTAATTGATAGTTTGATTTTGGCATCTCCGTTTTATGATTTTGATGATCCCACTGCGCATATTTTTCGTTTCCACTGGGGTAAATCATTTATTGATGCAATCAAAGGGGAAATTCGAGTTTCTAAAACGGATCCGAAAGATGAATCCGCAAAGTATTGGTATTTGGACCAGTACTATGGTGCCATTAGAAACATATTAGAATTAAAACGATTTATGGACAAAGAAAATCCATATCCAAAGGTGAGTACACCTACTCTTCTTATGTATTACTACAAATCAGAAAGAGAACATGACTTTGTTGCATCAATCAATGCAATGTTAGCTGTATACAATCAAATCCAATCGGGAGCAAATGCAAATCCGAAGAATCGATTGTTAAAAATTGAAGATGGTGCTCACGTCCTGCTTTCCAAATACGTAAAAACGGACAAGGCCTTGATTGAAAAAGAAATGATCCAATTTATCAAAGATACAACTGGAGCCGAGGAAGCCAAAAAATCAAAGAAATCCAAACGATAACAATATCGATTCATACAATTCATCTACGGATATTGGTTTTGACCGAACCAATATCCCTTCTTTAGAAAGTTCTTCCGCATCTAACCCATCCATATTTCCCGTATACAAAACAGCAGATACATTCGGATAGGTTTGTTTGATTTTACGAATCAATACTAGACCACTCATTTCTTTCAAACGATAATCCGATAAAATAAAATCAGGTTTTTCTTCCTTCAAATGTTGGATGGCAGATGTTGAAGTAAAAAACAATTTTGGTTTGATTTGTTTTTGTGATAATACAAAACTAATGGCTTCGCTTGCGGCTTCATCATCTTCCACAATCCATATATTTTTTTTCGAAATTTCAGACCAAACATCCTTTGGTTTTGGAGAGGTATTGAAGGGAAAAGGATTTGAAACCGGTAAGGACTCTTCCAATGGCAAATACAGAAAAACCTTCAAGGTCATTGGATCTGGTTTGTCCAAATAAAATTCACCTCCCCAATTCTTCACATAACGGTTGATCAAATGGATCCCTGTCCATTGGAAGTCTTCATCACTAAAATTGATTAAATCGAGAGTGTTAAGCTCTGATAAACTGGGCAAAGACAAACCTGAAAATTCCAATGACACAAGTAATCTTACGTCATCCGAAGGATTGGTTTGGATTTGTACAAGGCCACGTTTGCGATCATCCCATACCAAAATTCCACCAGAAGTGAGTTCACATAGAATCTTAGAAAATTGAACGGCATCAACCTTCGTAAACAATGGTGATTTATAAAAATCAAATTGTGCCTCTACGTTTTTGGGTAAACCAGCAACTAATAGTGGGATTGTTGATTCAACAACCGAAGATATATCAATTTTCGAAACAGAATGTTCATTTTTTGTTTTAGAATAATGGATGATGCGATGTATCATCGAACGAGCATTATCGGCACCCATTCTGATTTTTTCCAAATAATCCAAGGTTTGGTTTTGGTCAAATTTACCAGAGATAATTTGTTCTTTTCCGAGTTGCGAAAAAACATGGATGGGTTGTAAATAATTGTTTAAGTCATGTGCGATATTCGTGGCAAGACTTCCAATTGTTTCCATTTTTTGCGAGTGCAACTGGTAAGACTCAAATTGTTTTTTTTCTGTAACATCATCTAAAAACACATAATAAAAATCTGGTTTCCCTTGTGAGTTACGAAATGCACTAATTCGTCGATACACATTGATTCGTCTCCCATCTTTTCGAGTGAGGCGAGATTCCTCCACCCCCTCTTTGAAGAAACTAAAGTATTCCATCTCTTCTTCAGTAATTGTTTCACCTTTGATCCGTTTGATATTAAGGTCTGTTAGATTTTGGAAACTATAACCTGTGATTTCTGTAAATCTTGGATTGATTCGAAAGTATCCACCTTCCCAATCTTGTAATGCCATTCCAACAGATGCATTTTCAAATAACCCAAGAAAAAATTGGATTTGTTCAACGATATTAATTTCGTTTGTTTTTTCGTTTGTTACATCTCTCACAAATACGATTTGTAATGAAGAATCCATTTTTGGGATGTTCACTTTCCGTTTTTCAAATTGAAACCACCGAACGAGCGTTTCGTTTGGCATTTGGAATCGGAAATCTCCAGAGATTTGGTCTCTGTCGATTAATTTGTTTGGAGATAAAATTTGATCTTGAAACGCAACTTTGTCTTCTTCGGAAACCCAAGCAAGTAAATCCGATTCTAAACATTCTATACCTGATTTCTGGCAACCTAGGTTATCTTTAAAAAAGTCATTTGAAAATAAAATTTGGCCAGATTTTGGATCGGTGAGATAAACTCCACCAGAAAATAGGTTTGGCAAGACCTTAAAGAATTCTATCATTCCGCTTGCTTCTAGATTCGTTTGCATAACTCTTGCCTTAAGAGGGAAATATGCCATCCAATCCGTTTTCTTTTCAAGCACCTATTGCTTTTTTTAATTTGGGACCATGGGAAATTGCACTCATCGTTTTTTTAGCCTTACTTTTTTTTGGTGGAAAACGATTGCCAAGCCTTGCCAAGGATTTGGGTTCCGGGATCAAAGAATTTAGAAAGTCTCTCACAGGACAAGACGAGGAACCTACTCAAACTAGTTTTCCTGTAGAAGAACCAAAACAATCTCCTTCCAAATCTACAAAAAAGAAAAAAGCATAATCCATCACATTGGCTGAAAAAAAAAGAATAGCACTGCCATTGCCGGAAGATTCCGAAACCAGGGAAAAATATATGACCCTGGGGGACCATTTAGAAGAACTCCGGCAAAGACTCATATATTCGATCTTAGTGGTTTCTGTTTTTATGATTGGGACCTTGTATTTTGGTAGTGAGATCCACAGTTTTCTCATCCAACCTTACAAATCGGTCCTTGGTCCAGATGCTCATTTTTTTCAGATCCAACTGATGGCTCCGTTTCTCATTTATTTAAAAACGTCGTTTATTTTATCAGTATTAGTTTCCCTTCCATTTTTACTTTATATAGTATGGGGTTTCATTGCACCTGCAGTTGATACAAGGACTGAAAAATGGGGCAAATTCATTATCTTATTTTCAACATTACTCTTTTGGTCAGGACTTGCACTTTGTTGGTTTACTGTTTTTGAAAACTTCTTAAGAGTTTTCCTAGTGGTCCTAAGACCTGATGGAGTGGATCCTTATTTACCTATCGATGAGTATTATGATCTATTTTTTAACTTACATTTAGTATTTGGCGCTTCGTTCCAACTTCCAATCGTTCTCATATTACTTGGACGGATTGGAATCTTATCTTCTAGGTTTCTTATCTCTCGTTGGCGAGAAGCAGTGCTCATCATTGCAGTTGTGTCTGCAGTATTATCACCAGGGCCTGATGTATTTTCAATGCTTATGTTACTTTTACCGCTCAGTTTTTTGTTCTTTTTATCTGCGATTCTCATGAGAGTTTTGGAAGCGACTGATTCAAAATGAGTTACCGAGTCAAACTACCCATCCTTCTTGGGACAATTAGTTTTTTATTCTTCTTCATACACTTTTTATTTGCTGAGTTTACTTTTACCCATTGGCAAAACCCAAAAGGTGAAAACACACTTAATTTCAATTTGGTTGGAATTTATAGTTCTTTTCTTTTGGCATTGTGTATTAGTTTTATCGTATATTATTTTCTTGGATTTTTGTACCAATACATACTCCATATCATTTTTCATATCCAAGATAGTGAAAACCAAATCCCCAAAGACATACGAAATCTAAACCGAAATTCCGATGAATATAAAATTTATAAATCGGTAATGTTTACCTTATTACAAGGTGAAGAAGGACTTGGTGATGAACAATTTGAAAACAAATTTGATTGGAAAACCATCCAAGCATCATCAGTAAACAAACAAATCCCTGACATAAAAATTCCCAATATTCTTGGTTTTGACGTGGCAGTATTCCCATCAATGATGCGTTATGCGGGAGCCGATTACATTCGGATTGTTCGTGCAAAAGATGGACTTTTTGGAATCATAGCAGGCCACATGGAACCTGGAATTTTAGAATCTTCAGAAAAAGTATTTATCCATGGAATTGTATCTTCTTTTGGTGATGGGCTTTTTTCAACGGAAGAATTACTCGAAAAACTAAAGTTTGCCCTTCACCAATTTACATTCCTGAAATTAAAACTCTCTACCTTTGTGATCCAAAATAAAGACGATAAAATGTCATTTTTACACTACATGGACATGCCCATCTTCCAATTTTCCGACCATGGCATCCAAGTCATTGAAGGAAGTGGTGATGACCATTGGTATCCTAATCATAAACATCCAATATCTATGGCCGATGGAATTGAAATTGGAGATTATTTGGTTTGGGCAAGTGATAGAACACTCACCCAGTTTGGACTTACATCCTTTGAAATCATGGAAGAATTTGTGGATTATTTACTTGATCTAAGGCCAAGTTCCGCAAGACAGATGTTACTTGCTATAGCCAAAAAGATGAGTGCATTGGGAAAAGAACGGAACCTCACAAATCCAATGGAAAAGTTATCCATTTTAGTCGTTCGGCGTAATAAGTAACCGAATTGTATGGCGGAGTAAATCGAGTTTCCCCCAATTTCCATGGCCAGGTACCACAACTTCCGCATCCGGGTATCGACTTAACACTCGTTTCACTGACAACTCCCACTGCAAAAGATCGGCATCTTTTACATTACCCAAATCACCTGCTTCGAGCGCCTTCACAAGGCAACCTGCAAAAAGGATATGGGTTTCAGGCAACCAAACTACGATATTGTCAGGAGAATGTCCGTGACCTGGGTAAAATACTTCGATTGAAACATTTCCGGCGCTCAGTCTCGTTTGGATATCAAGGATTGGACTTGGGACGCCATATCCTTTTTCTTTTGCAATTTTGGCAGTTTGTTTTGTACTATATACAGGAATATTCCGTTTTTGAAATGAGGGAACGCCCACCATACGGTCGTCATGTGCATGTGTCACGACGAGAAATAAAATTTCTTTTTGGAATTTGGATTGGATGGACTGGATGAGTTCTTCTGTTTGTGCGATTGTCCAAGGAGTATCAATCACAACCACACCCTTATTTGCCAAAACCACAAGTCCATTCGAAGGATAAGTTTTTCCGTCAAAACTCCCAAAACTTTTGTGGATCCAAACCGATTCTTTGATTTTGATCCATTCGATTGTATTAGAGTCTGAGTCTGATGATGCTGGAGGTGAGACAATTGTCGTTTGGCAATAACCAAAACAGAATGTAAACATCACTACGAGAAGAAATCGAATTTTTCTATCTCGTAGCAACAAACTTACCTTAAGCGATTTTTTCGATATCACCTTTTAGAATGGTGATCGGTGCTGCGTCTTTTTTCAAAACAGTTTCGTCAGTGACAACCACTTCGAGTACATCTTTTCTAGATGGGATTTGGAACATGAGTTCCATCATAATCTCTTCTACAATCGCACGTAGTCCCCTCGCTCCACTCTCCCGTTTGATGGCAGTTTGGGCAATGGCTTCAATGGCAGCTTCAGTAAACTTCAGTTTTACGTTTTCAATATCAAACATCTTTTGGTATTGTTTGAGAAGGGAATTTTTAGGTTCCGTAAAAATGGATTTTAAACTTTCAATCGTTAACTCATCAAGTGTGGCAATGATCGGAAGTCGTCCAATGAATTCTGGGATCAGACCAAATTTCATCAAATCATCAGGGATCACATGGTGAACCATCGATTCCCCTTCTTCGATTTTTCTTCCTTTATCGTTTACCACTTCATTTGAATGGAAACCAATAGATTTCACACCAACTCGTTGTTTGATGATATCAGTGAGACCAACAAAAGCTCCCCCACAAATGAAGAGGATGTTTTTGGTTTCTACTGGGATATATTCTTGGTGTGGGTGTTTCCTTCCACCTTGTGGAGGCACATTGGCAACAGTCCCTTCAATGATTTTGAGAAGTGCTTGTTGTACACCTTCCCCACTCACATCACGAGTGATGGACGCAGAATCTGACTTACGAGAAATTTTATCAATTTCGTCGATGTAGATGATTCCCATCTCTGCTCGTTTCACATCATTGTCTGCATTTTGAATGAGTTTGAGGATGATATTTTCTACGTCTTCACCCACGTAACCCGCTTCTGTAAGCGCTGTTGCATCTACGATGGCAAAAGGAACTTTTAAAATTCGAGCTAATGTTTGTGCGAGTAAGGTTTTTCCAGACCCAGTAGGCCCAATGAGCATGATATTGGATTTTTCCAATTCCACGTCTCCCGCCTTACGTTCGTTATGGAAGATTCGTTTGTAATGATTGTAAACTGCGACAGCCAAAGCTTTTTTCGCTTGTTCTTGGCCAATCACATACTGGTCTAATATTTTTTTGATTTCAGTTGGTTTTGGGATGTCACCCACAATGGCGGTTTTTTCACCACTTTGAGGTTCTTCTGCAATGATTTCATTACAAAGAGAAATACATTCATCGCAAATATAAACACCAGGACCTGCGACAAGCCTTCTTACTTCGTCTTGGGCCTTTCCGCAGAAAGAACAATGTAATTTTTCTCTGGAATTACCCGTTTGGCTTGGACGTTTGGTCATGGCGAAAGCCCCCTATTTAAGCTTTGATCATCTGTTTGCGTTCTAAGATCACGTTGTCGATGATACCGTATTCTTTGGCTTCTTCGGCACTCATAAAGAAATTTCTTTCTGTGTCTTTTTGGATTTGCGCAGCTGGTTTTCCGATATGTTTACCATATAAATCGATCAAAGTGTTCTTCGTCTTGATGATTTCTTTTGCAGAAATTTCTATATCGGAAGCCTGTCCACCTGCTCCACCGTAAGGTTGGTGCATCATAATGCGGGAATTTGGGAGGGCAGATCGTTTTCCTTTGGCTCCACCTGCTAGTAGAAGGGCTGCCATGGAAGATGCCTGCCCAATACAAAGTGTTCTCACCTCAGGTTTGATGAGTTGCATTGTGTCATAAATCGCAAGACCAGAACTCACATACCCACCTGGGCTATTGATGTAGAGATAGATATCACGGTCTGGGTTTTCTGCTTCTAAAAACAAAAGTTGTGCACAAACAGCATTTGCGTAGGTATCGTCAATGCCAGACCCTAAAAAAATAATTCGATCCCGTAGAAGTCTGGAATAGACATCCATAACATCGATGCCACGGCTTGTTTGTTCTCGAACATATGGTAATATTGTGGACATAGTTTACTCTTCTTTCCCGCTAAGAATTTTCTCAGCTTCTTCCGTTGAAATTGCTTTCGGCGATTTTTTCTCCACCTCAGCGTAAACAAACTCGTCAATTTTATCAAACAGGAATTTGTCACGGTAGTAGGTTTCCGCCTTCTGTTTTTGGACTTCTTTTTTCAGAGTTTCGGCAGGAATTCCTTGGGCAGAAGCCTCTTTTTCGTAACCGGCTTCTACTTCCTCGTCAGAAATGACGATTTTGTAGTCATCAGCGATTTTTTGCTTCAAAATGTAAGTTTGGATGCGTTTTTCCGCTGCTTTCGAGAAGGATTCCCGGACTTCTTTTTCTTCTTTTCCGAGGCGTTTTGCATAATCGGAAAGAGAAGTCACAGGAAGGCCAAATTCACGCATAAAGTTTTTGAAAACCGTTTCCGTTTCTTCTTCAATGAGGGAATCAGGAATGATGAATTTGGATTCTTTGATGATTTCGTTGTATGCGTCATCTGTTGCACGTTTGGTGAGTGCGTTTCCAAATATTTCAACGAGTTGTTTTTTGGTTTTATCTTTTAACTCTTGTAAGTTGGCAGATCCATCCACTTCTGAAGCAAAGTCATCATTGATTTCAGGGTAAGTGACCTTGTAAATCGCAGTGACAGTCACAGTGTAAATGATGGCTTTTCCAGCAGATTCTGGGGATGCAGGATAAACGTCTGGGTATGTGAATGTGAACTCTTTTGTTTCGTTCAGTTTCATCCCAAGCAGGTTCGTTTCAAAACCAGGTGGGTTTTGCGTGGCTCCCATTTGGAATTTTCCCGTTTGGTTGGCATCCGGGTATTCCTTACCTGTTTCTTTAAATTTATAATTAATTTCGAGTAAATCCGCTGCTTCCACTGGTTCGCCTTCTTCTTTCAAAGAATTACGAGCCATGTTTTTTTGGATCCCTTCCAATTCTTTTTGGATATCGGCTTCCGAAATTTTAATTTCTTTTGGTTGGATTTTGATTTTCTTTAACTTGGGTAAGGTGACTTCTGGCTTCGTGTCATACGTTGCCTTTGCCTTTGCACCAGTATTTTTATCAAATGTTTCCATTTGGAATTGTGGCAACCGAATTGGTTTGTGTTCCAATTTATCAAAGAGGTCTGCCATTGCTTGGTTTAACATAATGTTGGCAGCATCGTCCATTACGGAGTCACCGAGGACTTTTTCGACCATATTCAGAGGAGCTTTTCCTGGTCGAAATCCAGGGATTTTTACTTTTTCAGCTGCATTTTTGTAAGCCTTTGAGTAGGCGGTGCGGACTTCTTCAGCGCTAAATTGAATGCTGAGGTCACAAGTTGCGTTGTTATTTTTTTTAGCCGTAAATTCCATCGTATTATATCCAGTGTAAAAAAAGAGAGTGTAGTGGAAAGAAAAAGAAGAAGACCTTCATTAGCGGGAAACGGGACTTGAACCCGCGACCCTCTCCTTGGCAAGGAGATGCTCTACCGCTGAGCTATTCCCGCAGAAGGTTTGTGAAACCATCATTTGGAACCTAATCAAATCGGCAAGGAAAAAAGACGGAAAAGATAGAACCAAAAAACCAGTCCTACCAAAATCAGCAGAGGTTGTTTTTCCCGTTGGGAAAACAACCAAATACTCCACCTAACAGACTTTTATCGGGATGGCCAAGTTTGACTTGTCCAAGCCTGCTCCCAAAACATCCATTCGTAATTACAACTTTGTTGGAAGGAAATTTTGGCTCGGTTTTTGGCAGAAGGATCAGAGAGTTCTGCATACTTCTGAACTCTTTTGAGGAGCTCAGTCATATATTCATTGAATCCAGGATCAGAGTACATGAGTAACCACGAAGCATAAGGGTGGTCTTCTGGGATCGAACCTTTTTCTCGAAGTAGGTGTTGCCCAAGCTCTATGTACAACCAAGGACAAGGTGCAATGGCACAAAATCCCTCGAGGACAGTGCCTTGTAGCGCCGTTGCCACCATATGATTTTGGTAGGCTAAATTATTCGGAGTGGGTTCTGTGTTTGCGATTGTATTTGTATCGTAACCTAAAGTTTTCCCATAACCAAGGTGGAGTTGGCTTTCCACAACAAGTGCCATCCTTGCGGCATCGATGAGCCAAAGTTTATCCTCAGGGTCTTTCACTTTAGTGGAAAGAATGGCGCAAGCATCTGAAAAGGCCTCTAAATACTTTGCATCTTGGATTTGGTAAAAACGAAAAAGTTTTGGATCCAGTGTGCCATCGGCAAGGGCCAAAACAAAAGGGTGAGTGAAAGAAGCGCCAAACGAATCTTTCGCGAATGTTTTACATTCTAGGGCAAACGGAGGGATGGGAAAGGGACTTTGCATAAAATTAAATTCCTATTTTTCTAAAAGGGGTTTGATATAAGGGTACACAGTGTCTGCAACTAATTTGTGGCCAGCTTCTGTGGGATGGATCCCATCCTTTTGATTGAGTTTACGAATGCTTGCCACTTTTTCCAAGATAAAAGGAACTAACGGAAGATTTTCTTCTTTGGCTAACTCTGGATATATAGTGTTAAATGCATTTGCATATTTTTTCCCCATATTGGGTGTAGCCATCATTCCAACTAACAATATTTTGGTGTTTGGGTATTGTGATTTGATTTGTTTGATCATTGATTGTAGGTTTTTTTTTGTCACTTCTGGACTAATCCCACGTAACATATCATTGGCACCTAACTCGAGTACAAAGATCGAAGGTTTTTCCGCAAGCACCCATTCCAATCTACCAAGACCACCACTTGTTGTGTCACCCGAAACACCTGCATTTGTCATTTGGTAGGAATAACCTTCTGCATTGATACGGTTTGTGAGGATATGTGGCCAAGCATCTTCATAATTGAGAAGGCCATAACCTGCGGTTAAGGAATCACCAAAATAGAGAATTCGTTTGGTTTGGGTATTATCTTTTGGTTCTAATTTGTTGTCGTTTCCTGGTTCAGATGGATTCCCACAACTAACGAAAAAAAATAAGGAGAGAAAAATGATTAAATACGGCATCCCTTCTTAGATTGGTTTAAAATCGGGAAAATGCAAACATTTTTAAGAATCCAAATCCAGGATTGGTTTCCCAATCGGTGGAATGGCCCTAAAGGAAATAACTCGCAAAGGAATTTGTGAATCAAATCTTAGTAGATTTTATCTTCGTCAATGAAGAAAGAAACACCTGGCATGATATAAAATTCTGTCACTGTGTGTTTGATGGATGTTGACATCTCTGAAAATCCTATATAAACACTCCTAGCAGAATAATCACTCCTAGGTACATTTCCAACGGTATCACCCAAATAAGTATCATAGGTTCGTTTGACATCTTGGCGGATCATTCCAATGTCCAAAGTAAATCGGCAGTATTGGAAAGAAGATTCTAAATTGAGGATGGTTCCCTTGTCCCGAACCTTCCCACCGTAAGCTGGTAGAACCGCAGTTAAAGTTGTAGTTCCATCATTAAATACTTCTTGGATGATCTGGGAACCTAACACAGAAAAGTTGCCTTTTCTATCGAGTAACTCCACTCTACCTCGGATCTCCCACCAGTCCCTAAGTTTTAATTTTGAATATATACCAGGCAATATTCCTTTCATGGAATATTCCGCGTTTGCATCCCCACCGATCGACCATGTGACTTTATTTGGCACATTCGCTTCGGGTCGACTTGTCGAATAGGAACCATAAGAAATATTATTTCTTTCCGTATAACGATGGAAATTGACCGAAGGCCCAACCATCAAAATTTTTGTGATGGGATGGGTGTAGGAAAAACGCAAATGGTGGCTTACCCCTTCAAATCGTAGGAGACGATTCCCTTCAAAACTACTCGCCCAGTAAGTATCTGTCCTTGGGGAAATAAAATTATTGGAAGCTGGCAAATTACGGCTATAAACACCTAACGCGGTGTCTTCGGCATATTGGATTTCGTATTTGTTTTTATAACCATATCGTATGTCAAAAAATTGTGAGTTCACACCCAAATCTTTTGCTGGTTTGTAAGGAACGGATAAGGGAGCACCAGGTTCTGTAATTTGGCGGAAGAGGGAATTTTGAAACCATGCAGGTCCTGTTTCGTTTAAAATTGCAGGAGATAATTTTCCAATTCCAAAACCAGCACGGATCATAAACCGATGTTCATACACTTTATTGAAGATCTCCATTGGTGTTTGGTTGTCTTCTCTGGATTCTAAACTTGCTAATGGATTTGAATTTGGTTTGTTTGTCTGAAGAGGAGGTTCTTCATTGGGACTCAAACTTGGATTTGTTTTTTCCGTAGCTTTGGAAGCTTCTTTTTTTGGATCCGATGTTGGGGTAGTTTTGTTTGTTTCTTCTGCCTTTAATAAGGAAACAGAAAAAAACAATATTAACATCAAAACGAAAGTATTCAATTTCATTGGACTTGTAGAATTTCGTATTTTAGTAAACAATGCGTACTGTCCCCACGTAAATTTCAGTTCTACGGTTTTTCTTTTCAGCTAACATTGTATCGACGATTTTATGTAAATCTGCATACCCATCCACTTCCTTAAATCGTTCTTCCGCAATTTTATGGACAAGTTTGAGTTCTTTTTTAACAGATTGGGATCTTTCTTTACTGAGTTTGAGGTTCATGGAAAAAGCACCTACACTGTCCGTGTGACCCCCGATCCGACAATTGGTTTCTGGATAGGCTTCCATGGCGTCACCCACTTTTGCAATGAGTTCCTTTGCCTTTGGTGTTAAGGTTGATTTTCCAGATGGGAAGGCAACGTCTCCATCGATGATGATGAGAAGTTCACGAAGTCTTTTTTCATCGTCTTCGATTCGTTTGAGTTCGACCCCTTTGGCAACAAGGCTTCCTCCTACTTCTTCAAAAGGTGTGCCAGTGTGTTCAAAATCACTGCGAAGGCCTTTGTATAATTTTTCTAAATAATCAGGCGTACCTAATTTGTCGAGAGAGCCAACGGGCAAACTTCCCAAATGTTCACTGGGTTTTGATTCATCAATTTGGACACAGCCACAAAATTTCTGAAAGGTTTCCGTTTCCATCCACTCTGGTTTGGTGGTGGTTTGGCATTGGGAAAGGATTAGGAAAGTGAGGATTAGAAAACTTGAATGTCTGAACATAGAACGAACTGTCCTTATCTTTCGCACCAAGATAAGAAATCAATTGATAAATCTTTGTTCCATTTGATTGAAATTGATTTCATACCCCTTCCATAATTTAACGTACGTTTGACATACTTCCTTAGGACAATCACGAAATGAGGATAGCGGATTCATAAGATATTCGTTCATAGCAAACGATGTTTAACAATGGTTAATAGAATTTTCTTTCGTTTGGATTTAGAGAATGTCGTTGCCATGAAGAGAAAGAAAATCATTCTTTGTTTTATAAAAAAAGATCGGCCGACGGGAAATTTCGCATGCATTCCAAAAAACAATTTTTCACTACCACCATTCCTTTAGTTTTAGTATCTCTCCTAATTGGATGTAGCGGTGCAGTCTCTGCGGGAGACACGTTTCTCTTTGGCCTTAGCGAACGATTTGACCGAGCATTAGGAAACCAAACCACCACATGTTCCACTCATGTTACCATCACGACAACTGCGGTGTCACTTGTGGAAGACGGAGATGTGAACTCTACTTTCAGCACGGTCAATGAAAATGGTTTAAATGATGTGGATGTTGATGCAGGTACAGCTTGGGGTTATAGATCCTTCCAGACCTGTATTTATCCAAATGTTCCGTTTAGCGGGAGTTTGGAAATCCCTGTATCAGTCACTTCGAATTACGGATCAAGAATTACTTCACTAAAAACTTTCCCTGCTCCAGATGTTGCGATCCCCACCAAACTTACGTTCACAGGAAATGGTGTGGCCCAAAGGCAATGTTTTACTTTTACTGTCGTTCAAGATACAGACAGAAGTGCTAAGGTAGATCCTATGACAGTGGCACTTGGAACCATGGTGCAAAAAAATGGAAGTGGAGAAGAAGTTTCCGGCACATATACTGGAAAAGATGCCTGTGATATTTCGGTGGCAGTGGAAGACGATGAAGGCCCAGGCGTTCGTGTGTCCAATATCTCACGTGTGATGGAAGAACCAGGGCCATCTGCAACCGCAACAAACGGAACCTTCCAAGTAAGACTTCGGACAGCGCCCACTGCCAATGTTACCATTCCGATCAATGAAGTTTTTGATTCTGTGAATGTTAGTAACCGAGAAGGAACAGCCAATCCTAAGACACTCACTTTCACACCTGGTAATTATGCAACGGAACAAGCAGTGACAATTACCTCGATTGATGATTTGGAAATTGATGGCATCAAAGTGTATACAGTCGAGGTGGCAACAACAAGCAGTGCTGATGCCGATTATAATGGATTGAAACCAAGAAATGTTGTGGTTTACAATAGAGACCAAAGTGTTCCAGGTTACGCCTATATAAAGTTTGATGCAACTACAGGTACCACTGGTGCATCTGGTGGAGGAATCAATGGATTTGCCTCAGATGAAAGCAATCGGTTTGGAACCAAATATTCACAATTCCAAATCAAACTCCGCACCAAACCAACAAATTCAGTCACTTTGAATTTTTCATCTACTTGTGGGAATAAATGTACAATCCTTACGCCAACTCTAATTTTTTCGACGACTGATTGGAATACCTACCAAACCTTCCAGGTGGAAGGGAAATCGGATGCGGCAAACACAGGAAATGCGGACTATACGGTTTCGTTTGTAGCTTCTTCTGCAGATGCAACATACAACACAACAGTCGCAGAACCTACGTTTACTGTGCGTTCTTGTGATAATGATGGAACCCACCTCCTCCAACCTTGTAACTTTTCTGGACCTGCCCGTGGCATCGTCGGCAACGTGCTGAGTGCCCAAGAAGGAGGTTCTACCAATATATGGATGATTGCACAATCGGCCCCTGGTTCAGACATTACCGTTGGACTCACAAGTACCGACACAACAGAAGGGACTGTACCTGGAAGTGTGACGGTCTCTTCATCTAACTACAATTTTATGGAATCCGGTGGGGCAAACCAAATAGTATTAACCCATGTAGATGATATCCTTGTGGACCTCACCCAATATTGGACAGTCACAACTTTAGAATCCACTGGTGGGCTTGTTTACAATCCAATTGATGTTTATGCTGCTACCACAGACGATGAAAAGGCGTTTTATATTTCTCACGTGGGAAACACAAGAGAAGGCACAACCAATACAGCAACCGTATCGGTTTGTTTGGGTGGCAATAACCCATCACAACCAGTTGTACTCAATATCACTTGTAAATCTTATACAGCAGGGACTGCCGCATCTGGAGAATGTGGAGCCATCACATCCTCCCCGATTACCTTCCCTGTAAATAGTGAAGTAGAACCTGGAAATGCTTCTGATAGTGGTTGTGCCAGTTCTGCGAAAAAACAAACCTTCACTGTTGTTGGCCAAGATGATACCTATGCGGATGGGAACCAAAGTTTTGACATCCAATTTGCGATGGTTGCCAATACAGACACCAATTATCAAAATGCGGCAAACCCAACTGACCATAGCATCACCAACGAAGACAATGAACCAGCCGGAAAAGCAATCTTTGTAACTACTTCAAGTTATAACGGAGAGATGACCGCACAAGGTGTGTTTGGTGCTGATGACACATGTGATAATAACAAACCAGGTGGAGTTCCAGTGGGAACTTATAAAGCCCTAATTGTTAGTAATAGTGGTGGTGCTGTCAATGACAGAATTCCGAATGGAACCAACTGGGTACTAACAGCTGGAAATCAATATTACCGTTGTAATAGCTCTGGTTATTCTAATTGCAGTGATGAACACACACGATTGTTTATTGCCAATGGCTCAGCAGGGTTTGATCCAACAAGCATCTCTCGTTCTTTTTCAACAGTGGGTGACCAGTACTGGACTGGTATGACTACGAGTTTAACAGCAGCGACACAAGGTTCCACCCCTAGTTGTCCACCAGGCGATGGCTTGACCTACATCCATAACTGCAATGGTTTTACCTACCAAAATTGTCCGTCATCACCAACAACGTATTTGTATGGTCAAACTTGGACGATGGCATCTAACACAAGTGTAACGAGCCAAGAATCGATTTGTTCTGTGACAAAAAAAATAATTTGTGTCCAACAATAAATAACAACTCAGAAACTAGAACCTGAATGGAAGAAACAAATTTCCATTCAGCAATTATCCAGAACTTTCCTCTTAATTCCCTTTCAATTTTTCCTTCAAAGCCTTGGCGGCCATAGCAAACCCGCCATCGGCTCCATCCACAAAATGAACTTCATCTGAGGAAGCTACTTTTAAGACACAGGTCATAAGTGACCTGTTCGAAACAAAAATTCCATAATGTAGTAACCCTTCACCTTCTAACTTTTGTAAGAAGGCCTCAAGTGCCAACCTATGTTTTTTGGATCCATCAATGACCATCTTAAGAGTTCCATCATATTTCCGGAAGTCAGCAGACATCACTTGGTATTCTTTTAATCGATCCAAAGAATAATGCCCTGATTTGAGAGGTAGTTTCCATTTCATGGCCACGGCCATTAAGGTCCTTTCGATCCAAATTTGAAACAGTGTTAGGCGATAACGTATCCCTGAATGTTTTCCAGTTCTTGCGACAGCTTCTTTTCGTAAATGATTGCCATTATCCAATTCGATTTGGTTGAGACTGAGTGGATGGTATTCTTTTTCTTCTCCATATTCGGAACGGATAAAATGTAATACCCGTGTGACGATCTTTTTACAAACTTCTAAATCAGAATGGTTTGGTTTGACAATCAGGGAAACAATCTCCCCTCTTTCACTGGGGACATCCTTCCAACGGCAAGTAAAACCTGTGAAATCGGCAGGTAGGATTTTTTCATTTTCACGGACCAAATAGGATTCATCTTTTCCTTCTTTGATCCATTGTTCCGCAAGAGGCAAAGCAGTTCCAAAAAGAGAACATTGCACATAATGATCAGAAGCTTTGAATTTGCTTAAAAATAATTCAGTACCAGCTCGGTATAATTCCTGCACAGGAACAATCCCTGCACGCATTTCCAAACCAAACGCTAAACGAACTTGGGTGATGGTATCAGCAATGGCGGAACGAATGGGAAACAACAAATTGATAGGTAATAAAAACGTAACTCCATCCCCACCAAATACAAATGGAAAATCCATGTGCCCATACACATTGGCTACAGCAATCGCCGTTAGACCACCGGCAGTATTCACATCCTTATAACGACCTTCTTCAATCGCTTTTGTAGAACCAACAATGTCAGTAATGAGAACAAACCAATCATCAGGGACTTTGGTTACCGTTGACCCTTCGAAGATATTTTGGAACTGGGAACTAGGTTTTAGGTTTTTATAAAAATCATCCACTAATGAGTCAGACGTTTTAAAATGGATACATGTGAGAGATTTTTCGTAGTTGTCTCAGAAAAGCATCTCATAAAACCTATATTCATAGTCTATGAACCAAGTTCTTTTACGTACCTCCTTTTCCCTTTTCCTACTCTTTGGATTTTTTGGAACTTCCTATTGTTTTGGATTTTATCTCACAGAACTCACGGCCAACGAACGAAAACTTTGGTTGGATGAAAAAGCTTGGTCTATCACAAATAAGATGACAGACGAAGAACTTGTAGGACAAACGATCCACATCGCAATCCCTTCAAGAACTGTTGACCAAATTGCACTCGATGAAATCAAACAAACGAAACCAGGTGGGATCATTCTCTTTGGAAAAAACTTAGGAAAAAAAGAAGAGATCATTTCACTCACAGAAAACTTACAACTCGCAGCAAAAGACAATGGCCTCCAACCATTTTTTATTTCAACAGACCAAGAAGGCGGACGAGTTTTTCGCGTACAAGATGGGATCACTCATTACCCTGGTGCAATGGCGGTAGGCCAAACAGGAAAAAAAGAATGGGGAGAAATCGTTGGTTTTGTTACTTCTTATGAACTAAAGAGTTTAGGTTTGAACTTTTTGTTTGCACCAGTACTTGACATCAATAACAATCCACTAAACCCAGTCATTAACACGCGTTCGTTTGGCTCCGATGTAAACCGTGTTTCGGAAGTAGCAGTTGCGTATGAAAAAGGTGCGAGGGCAGGTGGTTGTTTGCCTGTGATCAAACACTTCCCGGGACATGGAGACACAACGGTTGATAGCCATTTAGGCCTTCCCATCATTAACAAAAGTTTACAAGACTTGGAAAAACTGGAACTTGTTCCATTCAAACAATCCATCCAAGGCGGCGCAGAAGCAGTAATGTCTGCCCATATTGTATATCCAAAAATTGACCCCAATTTCCCGGCGACTTTATCCAAAACGATCCTAACAGATGTATTACGAAAGTCACTTCAGTTTGATGGAATCATCATCACGGATGCGATGGAGATGCATGCCATTTCTAAAAATTATGAAAAAGATAGGCCAGGAGTTCTTACCATTCTTGCCGGTGCCAATATTGTCCTTCTCACAAGTTGGGGGGAAACTGCAAAAAAATTCAAAGCCCAACTGATGGATGCATACAAAAAAGGAGAATTTCGTTTTTTAGACAAAGAAGGTAAAGAACATGATCTCTTAAAAGAGGCTGTCCATAAACAAATTCGTAAAAAATTGGAACTGGGAATCTATGATAAAAATTCCATCCAACCAAATGTTTATGAAGAAAATCAAAAACAAAAAGAATTTCTTGTAGCTTGGGAAAAGGAAAGAAACGAACGTTATGCGAAACTAAGCCAATCACAAAACTTCGCAAAAGAAATCAATGAAGACTCTATTCGAGCATATCCAAAATCAGTCAAAACCGCAGATATATTTCCGGAAAAAACAATTTCCTTTGTGAAAAATCTTAAACTCAAAGAAGTTTTAAAAACAAAAAAAATCCAATCTGTGGCGTTAAAATCATTCCCAAGTTATGCAAAACAAAAAGCCTTTTCTACTTTTTTGTTTGATTCAACTTCGGAACCTGAAATTCGTGCTGTTATAGGTTTTGCTAAAAAATTTCCAAACAAACGATTCCTCATCATGCACGGAGGAACACCTTTCATCCAATTGCCAGAACTTCCAAATGTTGAGTATCTTCTTTCGTTTTCCTTGACGGTTGGTTCTTGGGAAGCAATGGGAGAGAAACTTTCTTCAGGGAAAGAAATTCCTAAGGTGGATTTGATTTTGTTATCAAAAGAAGCAAAAACACCTTCCAAAGGTGCCTTCCCCGAAAGTTTATAAATTTAAATGTGTGAGAGTTAAGTCAAAACCTCTCTCACACCTCCTCGTTTGCGGATTTCTTCATACAAAGTTTTCCGCACAGAATCATCAGCATCTACATAACGTAATAAATACAAATCTGATTTTTGTTTGGTGGGCATCATCTTTGCTCGAATATGAAATTCGGGACCTTTCTCAAAGCTAAAATTCACTTCCCATAAATCTTGGTGTTTCCAAATTTCGGAAGAAATTCCAGAAGGAAAGGTAAACAAAATCCCTCTGTCAGACAATCGTTCCGAGAGTGTGATGAAAGGTTTTGCTGTTTCTTTGATCTCAAATTTTTTTTCGTTATTTTCTTTTTGGTCTTTGGCAATCCTTTTCAAAACTTCCAATTGTTTATCAATGTTTTCTTCACTGAGTAATAATTTGTTTTTATCTAGTTCCAAATCCTTTTTTTGCTCTGGTGGAGGCCAAGGAGAAACAGTGACAGAAATTTTATCTGTTAACATCAGATGTGATTCACCCTTCCTTTCTATTTTTCCATTAAATAGAAAAATAGCACCACTTTCATTTGTGCGTTTGATTTGCCCATCGAGCAAATAACCACCGCTACTTGGCCGAAAGACATATAATTTCGCTTCTTTTCCTGGAACGAGTAGATCCTTGGACAATCCCTTTGTAGATAAAAGTAATTCATCCGAAGTTTTTTGCATCACATAGGTGAGTTCTTCTCTTCCGTCTGCTTCGAGAGCCGCAACTTCTCCAACGGTCAAATCGTTTAGAGATAAAATTTCTTTTTTGAATTCCACCCCAGACCGAAAGAGTTTATCGAATAAATTTACTTCTTTTTCAGTCGTATTGGCATTCGATTTTAAAAAATAACGATACAATGCATTTTTGAGTTTGTTACGATTTTCAGGAAGAAGGTATATCTCCCTTTCTTCTTCATTCAAGTGGTCATAAAAACTATGTAAAATATTCAGTTCCACTTGGTTACATTTGCGAGCAATGGCATACCTTTGGAATTCGACCCAGTGGTTCACCACACTTGTTTGTTTGTTTTGTAAGTAGTTCATGAACTTCACGTAAATAAAGGCGGCAAGTCCCAAAAGAAAAATGTAAAAGATGTAGATTGTATCAAATTTCGGAAAAATCCAAGTGACTTGTGCCATAAAATTCATAAATTACTTTTCCTCATATCTCCGTTGTGTCGAATGGAAGCAAGGTGAGCTCTTCCTACTTCAAAATTATCGGCAAAAATCCACTCCACGGGACAATTGTTCCGCAAGGAAATAAAAACGAAGCCCTTCCACTCCTCGGGGCCTTACTCTTATGGGAAGGAGATGTGATCCTAGAAAACCTTCCCGAAATTGCTGATGTCCAAAAACTCATGGATGTCCTCCGCCACATTGGGGTCGAAATCACCTCACTTGATACAAAAGGATCCTACCTCTTTCAGAAAAAAAATCCAGTGAAATCGGATTTACCTTATGAACTTTGTTCCCAACTCCGTGGGGCCGTGACTTTGGCAGGACCCATCTTAGCACGAACAGGACGAGTTTTTTTGCCAAAACCTGGTGGGGATAAAATTGGACGTCGTCGTATGGACACCCACCTCCTTGCCCTAGAAGCCTTAGGTGCCAAAATTGAAGTTTTCCCAGATGGTTATATGATCACTGCGGACAGACTTTTTGGTAAAGACATCCTACTCGATGAAGCTTCTGTGACTGCAACGGAAAATGCGGTAATGGCAGCCGTATTTGCCGAAGGTACCACAACCATCCGTAATGCAGCCTCAGAACCACATGTACAGGGACTTTGCCGATTTTTACTAGCGGCTGGTGCCAAAATTGAAGGGGTTGGAACAAACCACCTAACAATCACAGGTGTAACTTCTCTTTCTTCTCCAGAGGGATGCCTCAAACACCGTATTGGTTCGGATTATTTAGAAGTTGGATCTTTTATTAGCTTAGCAGCTGTTACAGGTGGCGAAATCCACATAACTGATGTTAACCTAGAAGACATTCGTATGATCCGAATGGTTTATTCAAGGCTTGGAATTGAAGTGCGCCCTACTGAAACTGGAATTCTTGTCCCTTCAGACCAAAAAATGGAAATCATTCCTGATTACCATGGAGCCACTCCCAAAATTGACGATGCACCTTGGCCAGGATTTCCTGCGGATATGACGTCTGTTGCCCTTGTGACAGCAACACAGTGCAAAGGTACTGTCCTCATCCATGAAAAATTGTTTGAATCCAGGTTATTCTTTGTTGATAACATCATCGCCATGGGTGCCCAAATCATCCTATGTGACCCGCACCGGGCCATTGTCATTGGTGCCAATCGGTTGTATGGGCAAAGGGTCGCAAGTCCAGACATACGTGCCGGGATGGCGATGATCATTGCTGCCCTTTGTGCAGAAGGACAAAGTGAAATCCATAACATCGTTCAAATTGACCGAGGTTTTGAGTCCATTGATACTAGGTTAAGGTCTCTTGGGGCACAAATCGAAAGAATCTCCAGTTAAATGAAACGAAAGGATCTGTTCCGAGAAGGGTTTAAATCCGTTTTCCAATTCACCTTTACGAAGGCGGACGAAATCACTGAATCCATCAAAGAAATATGGCAGGAAGAAACAGACCCAAAACCTCGTTCACAAAAAACACCAAACCAAAAGAAAAAACCATCTAAGAAAAAGTCCAAACCTAACCAAAACATCAAACCGACAGTTGTTCGGAAACGCAAAACCAAAATGTTTCAAACTCTATCCTTACCTCCTGGGGCTAGTTCAAATTTTTTTTCTTTGTGTACTGGGTGTAATGAATGTATTTTTTCTTGCCCCTATGCCGTCTTATTCCCTGTTACAGCAACAGATTCTGAAAAATCATTCCCTCATTTTGATCCCAATGCAAAAGCTTGCCACCTTTGTACGGATTGGCCATGTATTAATGCCTGTCCAGAAGAGGCATTAATACCGTACGAAATGTCCGATACTACACCAAAGTTTGGTAAGGCGAAACTCTTAAAAGAGTTTTGTATCAATGAAAAAACTGGTGAAGCAACCTGTAATGCTTGTTTTGTTACATGCCCAATCGAAAAAACCGTTAAATTTAAAGGGAATTTGCCTGTTTTTGCACAATCAAGTTGTACTGGATGTGGTCTTTGTGTTGAAACTTGTCCAAGTTTTCCAAAAGCAATCCAAATCAAATTGATCAAAAACTAATTATCACCTATCAAACGTTTTAGAAAAAAGACTTCGCAAAACATCAAAAAATTGTTATTCGATGAAAAAAATATCTTGAATTTTTTGGAAAGTAGAGAGATACTCTTGTTAGGCCAAGGGATATCCCTTCGTCAAAAAAAATATAAAATAAGTTTAAAGGAAAAAGAAAGCTATGGAACCACAAAAAGTAGGCCCAGGACAAATCGACAAAATTGCAGATGATCTTAAAAAGGACCCAGAGAAGTCGATTGGGAATTACCTTTTCAAAGGATTCAGAATCCAAATCTCTAAGTACAAAGCATCTGGAGCGGAGAGAGTTCAACAACTTTACAAAAGAAGAAGAGCACAAGGTCTATGCATCGTTTGTGGTACAAAAGTAACTCGTAAAAACCCGGTAACAGGAATTCTTTACAGACTTTGCGACACACATAGAGCAGAAATCGACCAAAAAAATAAAGAAAAAGCAAAAGCGAAAAAAGGAAAATAATTCCGTTTCGTTTCACTTTTCTAACTGAGAGGGGGCAATAGGTCCCCTTTTTTGTTTACAGACACTCACAACCATCATATCCTCATCTCCTATGAAAACGATCATTCCCCTCTTTCTTTTTATTCTATTTGGATGTTCACAACTCATCTGGCGCGATGCCCAGTTGCCCGAAGAAATTTCTCCTAGTAATGATCCGAACCAAAACCTTATACTAACAGTCCACTTCCAAGAAAAAGATTCTTGGAATCCACTCAATGGAACCTCAGACAAACGAAACTACAAAAGCAAAATCAAATTGGTGGAGAACGGTGTTACTGGTGGAAAGATCCTTCGTGAGTGGGACCTTCCATCATGGTCTTTGGGAGACGGAATTTTTTATCATACAAAATCGAACACTTTATTTGTGTTATACGGAAAAGATGACGAATATGGCACCCTCAACCAAACTCTTTCCATTTATCCAGAAGTAGGTGGAGCCTTTTCTTATCCAGCAAACCCTGAGAAAAAAATCATTTTCCAAATGGCACCTTCTCCTAATGGAAATTTAGTGGCCCTCATCACAGCAAGCCCCACAAAAGATGATGAATTTACAGAATTCGAACTTTCGATTTTACAAACATCCGACAAAAAAGTGCAAACTTACCCACTCAGTTTTTGGACAGCCCTTCCCCTTTATGGGATCCGTTGGGCAGAACAAGGTGACAAACTCTACGTCCGAACTCCTGACCGCATTTTGGTTTGGAATGGAAACCAATTGGTCGAAACCAAAACCTTTCCTGATTGTTACACCATTTCGACAAATTTTGGAAAATGGGCGTACGAGTCGGCTTCTTTAACAGAAGGTGGGAATGTAAAACTTGGGAAAAAACTCACGACCCCAAAACAAATTTCCAATCTCGACCAAATCAAACTCTGCCGCTAAGAGTAGATTAGAGGCATTCGGGGTCTCAATTCGCTTGATTTAATTATGTCACATGATTGGATGAGTGAAAAGACCCCATGATCGAAAAAAAATTCACAGAACAAATCGATGCCATTTCAAAATACCTGAATGTCGTCGAAAAAATCGAACCCATTCGAAAAAGTGGGGTTGTTGTTTCTGTTGTGGGCAATGTCATTTATTCACAAGGTCCCCCCGATTCTAAAGTAGGGGAAATTTTAGAAGTAGAACGTGGATCGGACAAAGGGTATTTGCCTTGCGTACTCGTTGGATTCAAAGATCATCTTTACACCTTAATGCCGCTAGGTGATACACAAGAAATTTTCCCACATGCATTTGTGTTTTCCTCAGGAAGGCAAATCACTTTAAACGCAGGACCTGAACTTTTAGGAAGAGTATTAAACGGATTAGGAAAACCAATCGATAGCAAAGGAATCCTCATCACGAAAGAGGAGCGGGCATCAGAACCAAGGTTTTTAAACCCACTCGATCGCCCACCCATTACAGAAATTTTAGAAACAGGAGTTCGTGCCATTGATGGTATGTTGACTGTTGGGCGTGGGCAAAGGATTGGAATTTTTTCTGGATCAGGAGTTGGTAAATCCAGCTTACTTGGGATGATCGCGCGTTATACGAACGCCGATGTCAACGTTGTTGCTCTCATTGGTGAAAGGGGCCGTGAGGTAAATGAATTTTTGCAAGTGGAACTTGGGAAGGAAGCATTGGCAAGATCAGTTGTGTTTGTAGCAACTTCCGATTCTTCCAAAATGGAACAAGTGAGTTGTGCAAACCTTGCTTGTTCAGCGGCCGAATACTTCCGTGAAAAAGGAATGTCAGTGAATTTGTATATGGACTCGCTCACTAGGTATGCAGAAGCCTTACGCGAACTATCTATTGGAGAACCTGTTGTCACAAAAGGATATGCTTCCAGTGTTTTTACCAAAATGGCAAAACTTGTAGAACGAGCCGGAACCTCACATAACGGTGGATCAATTACAGGATTTTATACAGTATTAACAGACGCTGAAGATGATATGGATGATATTGTGGCAGACAAGGTTCGAGGATTCATTGACGGTCATATTGTCTTAACAAGAAAACTAGCTGAACAAAGCCATTACCCTGCGATAGATGTTCCTTCCTCACTTTCTAGGTTGATGCAAAAAATCGTAAACGAAGATCACTATATGAGATCATCTATTGTCCGAGAACTCATTTCAAAGTATAAAAATTCTGAAGATATCATATTACTCAATGCCTATGTTAGAGGTGCTGATGAAAAAATTGATATGGCAATAGATAAAAAATCGCAGATTGATGATTATTTACGACAAAGGATTGAGGAAAAATCTTCATACAACGAAGCACTGAAAAAACTCGAACAGATTTTACAATCATCCAGTAGAATGGACGATGATTTTTAGTTGGTTTTATTGATTCTTTATTGATTGAATTGATTCTTTTACTCTATTTCCAAAATCACAAGTGTTACGTCATCATCTGGAGTTCTATTCCCTGTAAACTCTTTGATCTTTTCAAGTAACAATCGTTTGGATTCCATCACTGGGTATCCACTATACCTATGTAACATGGACTCCCAATTTTCCTGACCTATCATTTCTTTTTCTACATTTGTAGCTTCTGTGATCCCATCAGTATACAATACAATTCGATCCCCTGATTGGATTTTGATAAGGTCTTCTTGGATATCAAGCTCAGGGATCCAACCGATGAGTTTCCCTTGAGGCATACTAAGTCTTGCTTTGGATTCCCCTTTTCTGTTGAGAATGAGTGGAGGGTGTCCACAACGTGCATGCACCATCTCTTTTGTTTCCAAGTTGATATAAATATAAGAAGCCGTTACAAAAGCTCCCTTCATTTTTCCAAGGAGAGTTGCATTGATTTGGTTTAAAAGTTGGGCTGGTTCTTTGGCAAGTCGCACCTGAGTGGAAAATGCAATTTTTAACATCGCAGACACAAGGGCCGCTGGGATTCCATGACCTGATACGTCGGCAATGAGGACACCTAACTCAGTTTCTGAGATGGCATGAAAATCAAAAAAATCCCCACCGATGCTGTCCATTGGCTCATAATAAAATTCTGTTTTGATCCCAACAACATTGGGTGCTTCTTCAGGGAGAATGGAATACTGGAGTTTTCTTGCTAAACCCAATTCGTTTTGAATGGCGATGAATTTGTTTTGTTCTTCAACGGCTTTTTTTAAAGTAATTAAGTTTTTGGCACGAGAGATTAATTCACGTTTGTCGAATGGTTTTGCTAAATAATCATTCCCTCCTGCTTCCAAAGCAGCAATGATATCAGCAATTTGGTTTTTTGCCGTTAAAAATAAAATAGGAAGTTGGTATAAAGAATAGGATTCTCGTAAAACTGTACATACATCATAACCACTCATTCCTGGCATCATGATATCAAGTACCATAAGTTCAAAAGGACCTTCATCCCGAACCAAACGAATTGCATCCACACCATTCGCAGCTTCACTCACATCACAACCAATGAGTGTTAAATGATTTTTTAAAACTTGTCGATTGATGGGTTCATCATCCACAACAATGACTTTTAGTTTTTCTCCATCATATTCTTCTTCTGTATTTTCGATTGGTTCAAAATCAAAATTATCTCCTCCAAACCACATATCGACTTTTTTCATTTGTGGTTTTTCCATAGGAATTTCGCCTTCTCTTGCAAGAGGGAGAGAAAAAGAAAATAATGACCCTTGCCCGGGTGTAGAATCTACCCAAATACTCCCACCATGGAGTTCAACCAATCGTTTGGAAATTGCAAGACCAAGCCCTGTCCCACCAAACTTACGTGTGGTGGAAGAATCCACTTGTTCAAAGGATCGGAAAATATCTCCAAATTTATCTTTTGGGATTCCGATTCCCGTATCACGGATGGAAACAACAGCCATTTTATCCACAATTTCACATGAGACTTCAATCCTTCCTTTCTCTGTGAACTTAATCGCATTTCCTATTATATTAAAAAGGATTTGTTGGAGCCTTGCTTCATCACCAAGGATCGGTGGAAAATCAATGGGTACATTATTCCTGACTGTTAGATTTTTAGTCACATACAATGGCCGTGAGATCACAAGAACAAAGTCAGATATTTGGTGGAGGTCAATCGCCTTTAAGTCCAAATCCAAATCACGGTTTTTCATTTTAGAAAAATCCAAAATATCATCCACAAGAGAAGACAATCGTTTTCCAGAACTCACAATCATTCCCAAATTTTGCCTTTGTTCTTGGTTGAGTTTCCCACCAATACCGTCAAACATTGATTCGGCGATACCAATGATTCCGTTGAGTGGCGTTTTTAATTCATGAGATGTATTTGCTAAAAACTCATCTTTTAGTTTATCGAGAGCTAATAATCGTTTTGATAATGTTTCCACTTCGGAAAAAGCACGACTAAACCGTCTAGAGAGTGTGAGTGATTGGACAAGTATAAATACAAAAATCCCTATCGGAATTGCTTCCACGGAATAAAAAATTTGGTTTGCGTTTAATAAATCAACGAAAGCTGCAATAGCCACAGTACAAATTCCGAACAAAAACAATAATCCACTTTCTTCTCTGCGTATTGCAGCTCGGAACACTCCTTGTAAAATCATCAATATCCCAAACAAAAAAACAATTTGGTAATAACTATTCAGTTCTGTATAAATTTCTGTTGGTAAAACTAACAAAAAACTTATGAATAAAAGTGTTGGGAAAAGAAGTAATCGATTCATCCATTTTGGATAATATTTTGGATAAAACTCTCGAAAGAATGCAAAGAACAAATAAGGGGAAATGTAAAACGTAAAGTATTCAATACGTAAACACAAATTCCAAGTAATCATGGGAGAAAGTTCATTGAATACAAATCTTTCCCCAGTAAACAAAGTCCGAAGTGCTAAGAGCAAAGCAGCAAATCCAAACAATAAATTCCCTTTGTCTGTTCGCCGAAAGTAAAACAATCCGAAATGGTATAACGCAATGATAAAAACAGAACCAGCTAAGAACAACGATGAAGCAAGGTCAGCTTCACTTTCCTTATACAATTTGTTCCACTCACCAAAGTAAGGTGGTTCCCACATCCCTCCCTTGGAATGATGGAAATTGGAAATTTCAATGAAAAGTTCGTTCTGACCTTCCTGCCAAGGTAAGGGATAAAACTGGAATTCATAAGAAGGATCAGAAGTTTCTTTTGTTTTGCCAACCGACCCAGACGAGCCAAGAAGTTTCCCATTCCAATACACTCGAGAAGCTGTGGCCACATCTAAAATTTTGATACCAAATACTTGGTCTTTTTCCACATAGTTTGGTTTTGTCAAAACAAGGCGGTAAGTGCCATAACCTTGCCCAGAACCTAGTACGGAATTCCAAATCCCAGGTACGGTTAGGTGCTCAGGTTCTGTTTTTTCTCGTTCCGGCTCAGATAAAAATACGCGGGGATAAAATTCCCAGTCCCCCTCCAAATGGATGGGGGTTCCACCACTGGTTTGCACTAACTCATCAAGGGAGGTAGCAAAAACTGGGGAGAAAAGACCTAAAACTTGGCTCCAAAAGAATAGGATGAAATGTAAGTATTTATGGGACAATATTCCAAGTTTTACGTATTTTTTTAAAAATACGAGTAAAAAAGAGTACAAAAATTATTTAGAACCGAAGAAATAGACAGCTGTGAAACGATTTCGCTTTAGTTTGGAAACGGTTTTAAAGCTGCGGGGCCTAAAAGAAGAGGAAGAAATCCGCCGTTTGTCCCTCGTTGTTTCCAAACTCAATACCTTGATTTCAGAAAAAGAAAACAATGTAAAGGAAATTGAATCTTCTTATGATGCCATACTTTCTTCTGCCAAAGTTGGAACTAGTTTAACTGATTATTTGTCCATTGAACAATATATCAAAGGCCTTATCCGTAGGAATGAAGAATTAGACTACAGGATCTCAAATCAAACGGAAGAAGTCAATTTGGTTCGGAAAGATGTGATGGTTGCTCGGATGAATAAAAAAGTCATCGAAGTTTTAAAAGATAAACGGTTCCTCGAATGGAAAAAAAAGAGAAATCGTTTGGAACGAAGGGAAGTTGAGGAATTCAATTTTCATTTAAACAAACAGTCATTATTCGATTCATTTGAAACTTATGGACCCAAGGCTTCTAAAAAAATTCCAAGAACATTCAAAATTTTGAATAGAGAAGATGGTGGAGATGAACTCGCATCTGACTTTAAAACTCTCCGCGATTTTTATGAAAAATATTACTTAGGACAAGGCAAATCATAATGGCAAGTGTAACGGACAACACAAGATCCTTCTTTTTAATAGTACTTATTTTTTTTCTGATAGCGATTGGATTTTTTGTTTTTGATTACTTCCAAGTGATCAACGCCGAAGATTACCTACCCTTTCTCAAAAAACAAGCGGGACTTGTGAACCAAGACTTGCTCTCACCTACTGAGTTAGAAAAGTTAGAAATGGAAAAAGCAAAAGAACGCCTCATTGCTGACCGAGAAGAACTCGAACAAATGAAACGTGAGTTAGAAGAAAAATCATCATCTCTCAATGCAGACAAAGAACGTCTTGAAGAACTCAAAGAGGGCATCCAGCGAAAAGAAAAAGAAATAGCGGAGAAAGCAAGAAAAGACAATGCCCGTGCTGAAAAAGTAAAAGTCCTCGCAAACAAAGTAGCAAACATGCCACCAGAATCGGCAAGAGATATGCTCATCAATTGGCCTGATTATGATATTATCGAAGTGTTTGAACAAATGGACCGGGATGCAGAGGAAGACGGTAGGCAAACCATCACCACATACCTACTCACTTTATTCCCAGCAGAAAGGCGATCTGTTATTTCCAATAAATGGCTCGATGCAGGTGCTAAAAATGTACCAAACTATGGAAAAAGTATTGATGAGGAAAACGACGAACCTTAAGTCAAAATTTAGATAACTTTTTAGTTCGTGTTATTTTACCTATAGTTTCGATTTTGTTCCACAAAGAATGGCCTTCACTTCTGTGATGGCATCTTCTAATTTATCATTCACAACCACATAATCAAAACTAGGCGCTTCATCTAATTCATGAATCCCATTTTCTATCCGTTTTTCAATGCTCGTTTGGGAATCGGTTCCTCGCCTAATGAGGCGTTCGATCCAAATCTCACGGCTTGGGGGTTCAATGAAAATGGTCACAGATTCAGGCCTTAACTCTTTCACTGATTTAGCACCTTGTACATCCAAATCCATAAGGGCCACTCGGTGTTCCTTGATTGCATCTAATATGGGAGCTTTTGGTGTTCCATAAAAATTACCATGGACCTCAGCCCATTCATAAAAATCGCCATCCGCTATTTTTTTTTGGAATTCAGGTATGGTTAAAAAATAATATGTTTTTCCTTCTTCATCGCCTGGTCTAGGAGCTCTAGTGGTGCATGAGATGGAAAAATAAAACTCGGGGTTTTCTTTGAGTAGGGCTTGGATGATGGTTGATTTCCCACCTCCCGCTACAGATGAAATGATATAGAGATTCGGAACTGCTTTCAATCTTCCGCCTCCTCTTCCCCTTCTCCAATATGGTTGTCACCAGTCTCCAAACGTTTGGACAAACTCTCAGGGCGAATGGCAGATAAAAGAATATGACCGGATTCTAATACAAGAACGGACCTGGTTTTACGACCACAAGTGGCGTCAATGAGCCGGTTCTCTGACTTCGCTTCGGTTCGGAGTCGTTTGGCTCCCGCTGAATCTGCCAGTAAAATGGTCAGAATCTTGGAAACAAAAACAACGTTAGAGAATCCTACATTGAGAACCGGGAACGAAGACATGGAAACATATTTTTAGATTCTTCTAGATCGATCAAGTCGAATCGTTTCAATCAAATGAATTTCATGGATTCCAATATTCATTGCTTCGGAGATTTCATCGTGTTTGTATCCCTTTTTGATGAGATGAACCACTTTGTCAATTTTAGTCGCAGAAGCTGGTAACTCTTCCAAAGCTGATTCGATTGAAAATTCCACCTTGTCTAAATTCATCCGTTGGTATGATGCAAAAGCTGGGTCGTTTGCTTTCGAGACCTCATTTAAGAATTCTCTTTTTTTCTGACCTTCAGTGATTTCATTACGAATTGTTTCCGTTGGTTTTTCTTCTGTGAATGGATTTCCTCCAACCGTATAATTCATCTTAGGTTGGAATGTGGGGACTTCTAAATTTTCCATAGCTTCTTTGGAAGGTTCACTTAATGACTCCATTCCAAACATTCCTTTCACAGCTTTGCCTAGTTTCCCAAATGCTTGGTTCACAGCCCCTTCCGTTGTTTCAGCTTCTTCGATTGTGACTGGGATTTGATTTGCTTGGTAAATTTTACCAATGCCTGTCCTTTGTTCTTTGGTATCAAGGATTGGTTCTTCTTTTTCGACAGGTGGGGGAACTAACTCTGATTTCATGGACAAACCAGAAGTTTGGTAGTGTTTGAATTCTTTTACCAATGCCTCACCTTTTTCCATCATGGTTCTAAGAGCTACCATCTTAGATTCAATGATACTCACCGTAGCATCTAACTCACGTATGGTTTCCGCCGTAGCCATGTCGATGGCTCGGTTTAATTTTTTATCATAGTATTCGCTGACGGATTTTTGGACTTTTGCTGAGATGAAAACATACATCATCCCACAGAATAATAAATTGACGAGTACGAGAGAAAAAAGCTCCATACGTTTCTCCTAAAGAACATTTCCAACAACATTCCATAGAAAAAATTAAGCTTTAGAATCAAAACGAGACCCACGTTCCAAATTGGGACGATTGTAGATAATCCCCTCTTTAGAATAAGCAAACACCGAATTTTCTTTGTCTTGTTTCGGTTTCGCCGCCGAACCCTGGTAACCTGACTTAGCTTCAGGGACCGTTTGGGCACGGTTTTGTGTTTGGATCACCACCTTTTGCAATTCTACCACCTGGTTTTGGTGGGTGAAGGGATTTTCAGCCTGAGCCCTACGTGCAAAATCGTAGTGGTGGGCGATACTGGCAAAATTTTCGTTGAGTATCATCTGGCAACCCTCCTAGTTCTTAGACTTACCACGCCCTCTCTTTTTTCTCCAGTCATTTTTCGTCTCGTCCGGATCTTCGTAAGGCATACTCCGCACTTGAGACTCTTCCTCGTAGAAGGTCTTTGCTTTCGTTTCGTGGCGTAGTTTGAAATCGGCATTCCGGATCCGGATAGTCACACCTGGGAAAATGGTTTTTTCGACCGAAATTCGACCACTTGCGGCCTGTTCGTCCATATATTCCGTAAGGGTTTGGATATCTTTGCTTGCTTCAGCGATTCGTTTTTCGAGTTTTTTCGTACCCGCTTCCAGTTTTTGCAAATGGGCATCCTGTTCGGCGGTAAAACTCGCAGGGTCGGCTTCTTTTCTTGCTTTGAGGGTGCGCATGGTTTTTGTGAGTTGGTCGAGTTTGTCTTGGTTTTCTTTTTTCTTCTCTTCAAACTCACTGATTTGTTTTAAGATCTTAGGATTGTTTCCTACGATGAGATCGGTTTGCGGGTTTGCTTGGGAACCAATGATTTTGGCGGAAATGAGTTGGGCCGCTTGGATTGTTCCCCCCACAATTTGCCCCCGTTTTCCCTTACAGGAAATTTTTCCCCCAGCCATAAGATGGGAATGTAAAATTCCTTCTTGGACAATGATGTCTTTTTCTGTGATGCAAGTGGCGTTCTGGATGAACTTGGCAACAATATTCCCACCAGTGGATTCAATCCGTGCCTCTTCGCGTCCGGTGACTCCTTGGCGCACAATGATGTCCCCGTCTGCTTCGACAATTGCCTTTTGGACCGTTCCATAAATTTCGATATTTCCTGCAGCTTTGACCGAATAATTATCTTCGACGTTTCCTGTGATGATGATGGACCCAAGAAAGGTAACATTTCCTGTACGAACTCCGACATCCCCATTGATACGGTAAACTGTTTCCACAGAGAGGCGACCAGCTGCATATAACACTTGTCCGTTGACTTCGGCGGTGAGACGCATTTTGTCTTCGGAAAGAATGGTTCCTTTCCCTTGTTTGAGTTCTGTGTCCAAACCATCTTTGGCAGGTAATACCATTCCAAATAAATTGCGTCCAAACTTTCCTTTTTCTGCAGGAATCTTTTCGGCTAACAATTGTCCTACGACAACGTTTTCGATCATATCCAAATCTTTGTAGTCCACGCGACCTGATTGGTCTTCTTTGAAATTGATTTTCTTTTCTGTGCGGACGTAGTATTTGATTTCAGCATTTTTCCCATTCACAGGGAAATCACCTTCTGCCCCGATGAATGGTTTGTTATGAACTTCTTCATCCAAATATTTTCTGATCTCTTCCTCTTTTAGGCCATGGGCAACACCCATTCCTTTGAGAGCAGCAACGATATCAGAAACTTCTAAATCACGGCCACCAGGCCTTGCTGGGAACACTGTAACAAAGGCACGCATATTCTCTTGTGCAATCTCCACGTTACAACTAGAGTCGTTTCCAGCTTTTGGTTTTTGGTTGGAGATGAGAACTGGTTCACCCTTTTTTTCTTTGAGGATTTTATTGATGAGGTTTTGGTCGACACCTGCCACACCACGAAACGAAAGTTTTTTAGAAACATCCGCCATCGCCATCTCTAGGCCTTCGCCTGAAGGTGGATACACTGTCAAAAAAACACCTGTTCTGTAAATTTTCACAACCACACGGCCGTCTTTGTTTTTCGGTGTAACGAGTTCTTTTAATTCTTTGGAGACTAATTTTCCACTTCCGCCCGTTAGGTGCTCATCCAATAAACTGAGTTCATCAAGGAGCATATCATCTGGGATGACGGAGGCGCGGATATGATAAGGTTCCGAAAAAAACAGGGATTTTTTTCCGCGTTTTAAAACCGTATAATCAATTTCGTGAACTTTGCGACCAAGGTGACTGGAGGCAATTGCCAGACACTCTTCGATGGTATCGGCAATGACTTCCACTTGTTCTTTTTCCTTACGATCGAACTCTTTCAGTTCCTCTGTAAGAAATTCCGTGAGAGACATCTTCTATTACCTTTTTTGGATCGCTGATTTGACTTTAGAAAGTTTACTACGAAGTCTTGCTACGGCTTTGGTGTGGAGCTGAGAGATTCTAGACTCAGTGACTTCTAACACTTCTCCAATCTCCTTTAAAGTTAGATCTTCGTAGTAATATAATACGATGACCTTTTTCTCTTTTTCAGGAAGGGATTGGATGGCTTCTACAATGACGTTTTTGATTTCTTCTTTTTCGATGATATTGTCAGGGTTCATATTCATCGGAGACTCTAATGTTTCCATAAAGGAAACTTCATCGTTCTCATCTCCGAGAAACCAAATATCATTCAAAGAAACAAGGGATGTACCAGATAGTTTTGCAAGGAGAGAGTTGTACTCTTCCATAGAGACACCGAGTTCTTTGGCGATCTCTTCATCATCGACTTTTTTGCCCTCTTTGTTTTCGAGCATGGCAATGATGTTTTCGAGTTGTTTTGCTTTTTGGCGGATGGAACGAGGGATCCAATCCACACTTCTAAGTTCGTCAAAAATGGACCCACGGATACGGGTCATTGCATAGGTTTTGAATTTGATTTCGCGAGAAGGGTCAAACTTCTCAATCGCATCTAACAGACCAAAGACGCCATAACTGACGAGGTCTTCGAATTCCACATTTTGTGGCATTCCGATCGCAATCCGCCCAGCCACGTGTTTGACGAGAGGTGAATATTTTTCAACAAGGTAACTTCGGATTTCCGCGTCTTTTTTGACACGGTATTGTTTCCAAAGATCTGTCTCATCAAACTGATTGTATTTGTCTAGCAATCTTGACATTGGGAACCAGGGTACGGGATCTCTTTACTTTATAAATCGTAAAGAAATGAAAATTACAAGAGGATTTTTTCTTATGTCCTCTAAAAACAGTAATTTTTCAACCCTCTTGTGGGTCATCCTTAGCCATCATGGTTCGAATCGCCTCAGCCATGAGTTTTGGCTCGTTTTTGATCGCAATTTTATCCACAATGATATGGTCTCCAAACTTTCCTGATTTTGCCATCGCGAGTTTGGCATCCATTGCCTGATCCCCACCAGCTTGCACACCAAAGTCATCGGATGAGGTTCCCATAGCAGAAGAAGGTTCCATCCCTGCATGGTCGTGGTCGAAGTCATCTGCATGTTCTCCGCCCCCAAAACCACCAATCGAAAAGGTAGATAAAAACTCTAAAAATTCAGGGACTTTCTTTTGTAAGACACTAAAAATACCAAACCCAAGTCCACCAAAGGCAAACGTAGAAATCAGAGAAACAAAGAAGATATAACCGATTCGATTTCCCACTAAAAACCCACAAACGGAGCTAATGATAGCCCCAAGGATTGCAAATCCCAGTACAAATCCGATTAACACTTAATTGTCTTCCTCCATTCTCGATTCCATTTCTTTTTCTTTGAAGTCCACAAAGCTAAAGAACTTCTTAAAAAATCCAGTGAGACCTTCTTCATCATCAAAACCACCTTCTGTTTGTAAGAGGGTGTGTGTGATTCTTGTAAGGCAAGCCGCTGCTTTGGAACGAGGAGCTCCAATGATAAATGGTTTTTGTTCCCGAATGGATTTTTCTACTTCTTCATCTTGGAAGATAAACCCTAGGTTTTCCACTTGGACTTCCAAAAATTGGCCTGAGATATCAATCACCCGGTCGGCAACTTTTTTCCCTTCAATGGCGGAACGCACTCGGTTCACAATGATTTTGAGATTTTTGTCTTTGGATTGGGAAACAATGGATTTGATAAGACCATAGGAGTCTGTAATGGAGGTTGGTTCTGGTGTTGTGACAACCACCACTTCATCTGCTGGCATCACAAGACCAATGACGTTTGCCGAGATCCCAGCCCCTGTATCAATGATCATCACATCATAACGATCGAGTTCCGCAAAACCTTTGATGAGGTTGTTTCTTTGGGTTTCGTTGAGGTTGGCAAGTTGGGAATACCCAGAGGCACCTGCAATGATGTCCACACCTTCTGGAGTGGAAATTACGATGTCTTTTAAAGACTTATGGCCTTTCACCACATGGTATAAATTGTATTTCGGAATGATGCCAAGGAGGACATTCACATTGGCAAGTCCTAAGTCACCATCAAAGATAAGAACTTTAAGACCAGTTTTTGCGATGGAGATGGCTAAATTGACAGAGACTGTACTTTTCCCCACTCCCCCCTTTCCAGAGGCCACTGCGATGATTTTGGTTTTCTTAGCAGCGTCCTGGGGTTGAACGAGTTTCAATCCAGTACCAGTTTCTGTTAACTTTCGAAGATTTGCTGCTTGGTCCATCGTTACCCCTAGGTATCAGGATAACGATGCGCTCTTACACAGTCTTCTCGAAGACTTCGCCCGCTATCCCTTTCAATTTTTCAGGAAAAATTACACATTCGGCAAGGATTTTTTTCGTGGCATTTAGGATATCAAATGGAACATCCTGGCCAACACTTAAGAATGCGAATTCCCTGTGAATAGTATCGGCTAATTCTACTACAGAACCTAAAAATTCTGCTTCATCGAGCTTAGTTAATAAAATTCTTTTGTATCCGACCGACTCATACGCGTTTGTTACCGCTAAAGCATTGTCTTTAGAAACAGTGGAGGAAAGCACTAAGATCGTTTCGATATGATCCTTTTCCCCAAATACTTCGTAGAATTCCTGAAGTTTTTCTAAGTTCTCAGACTTACGGTGTGAATATCCCGCTGTATCTACTAAAATAAGTTCTGATCCATCACGTAAGATCGCCTCTTTCCATTTGCGTAAGTCTTTTGCCGCATAAAAAGGAAGGCCCATGGCATCTGCATAAAACTTCAATTGGTCAATGGCCGCAATGCGGTAATTGTCTGTGGTATAAAGGGAAACTTTTTTACCCATATGCAAACTATACTTTGCAGCTAACTTTGCAATCGATGTCGTTTTCCCTGAACCTGTAGGCCCAACAAAAAAAACTACTTTTCGTTTGCCCCTCGGTGTTCCACTAAAAAGATCCGAATCCACTTGGATTCTTTCTTCTAAATAGGTGACAGCTTTGTCCGTAACATTCGCATAACGAGTTAAATCAACTGCGGAAAGGCGAGATGTGAGGGTAACTGCCATCTCTTCCAAGTAGGTTTCCGAAAACCCTTCACGTAACAGACGATCTACGAGCTTTTGGATATGAGGGTGTTTTTCTTTTGGGTTTCGAACGGTTTCAATACTTGGTTCGAGAAAGGATTCTTTTGCTTCTGCTAAAGACAATCCCAAAGGCCTTTCTTCATAGGATTCTATTTCGTAAACAGTTTGTTCCTGCCTTCGTTTGCGTTCTGAAAACGGGCGGACGGATTCTATATTTTTTTTACGGTTACTGTGGTTTGTGTTCTGGGAAGAAAGGGAACCTGCACCTACTCCCACAAGTCCAGATTCAGGGAGGGATTCTGTCCTTTGTTTTTGTTTGATGAGTTCTTTGAGGTCTTTGAGTTTTCGTTCGATGCGTTCTTTCGAATTTTGTTTTTCAGGAACACCCACATCAATTTCATACATGCGCTGCGCCATAAGGCCTGTTCCAAAGAGCCCACCTTCGGTGATCACTCGTTGGTCATACAAATGAGCCTCAGGACCATACTTCATCTTCATCTGCATGATGCAGTCTTGTAAGTCTTTGCCTCGGATTTTCACAAAATCCATAGAATCTCCCCCAAACCTGGGAAAAATATGAATGGTACCCTCAATTTGGAAAGTCTTTTTTATGAGACATAATAAAATTGGCCATTCCAGAAGTGTTTTTGGCTTTTTCCAGACAACGTTGTGAGTTTCCGTTTCCTTTTCTCTTTTTATCCGAAAGTCTGACGAAAGGGTCACGTTGATTCAGAATGGATGCAAAAAATCAGAATGCAAAGATTGAGATGAAAGAAGGTGTACCCGTGTCCCTTTTTTTCGATGATGTCTACTTTTCTAAAGAAGGTGGTTGGGAAGAATCCCGTTACGTGTTTTTAGAAGGGAATCGAATCAATATAGCCTTGTTAAACGAAACTTCCAAACCGATTACGATTGGTGAATTGGGGTTTGGAACTGGACTCAATTTCTTTATGACCCTATACCATTGGATGGAAACAAAATCCCCCCCATCCTTACAGTATAATACTCTAGAAGGATTCCCTTTACCAAGAGAAACTTTACACTCCCTGAATCTTTCCTTTCCCGACAAAGATTTATGGACAGAGTTTTTACTCGAATCTTATACCATACAACTTCAGAAATGGAAGGAAGGTTCCCAAAACCAATCTTGGGACATTCAATTTTCCCATCCCAATGGAAAGGAAAAATTCGACTTACGTTTGTACTTTGGAGATGTAGCCGACTGTCTTGATTTATTTCCAATGGTAGATTATTGGTACTTGGATGGATTTTCTCCAAGTAAAAATCCAAAGATGTGGTCCGAAGAAACACTTTCAAAAATCAGATCCCATTCGCGATTGGGGACTCGACTCGCTACTTTTACAGCAGCAGGTTTTATCAGAAGGAATTTAGAAGGACTAGGATTTACGATCCAAAAACAAAAAGGATTTGGGAAAAAACGAGAAATGATAACGGGAATCCTTTTGTAACCTCGGATGGACAAAACAAAAAACAAAACAGCCATTGTTGTAGGAGGAGGCATTGCTGGTGCCAGTATATGTTACGCGCTCTCCAAACAGAACATCAAAACCTTTTTACTAGAATCTGAAACATCACCAGCCAAACACGCCAGCGGAAATCCAATTGGTGTTGTTTACCCATTCCTCACCAAACATAAAACTGCTGAGTCTGAATTTTCTTACCTTGCCTATTTATACTTTTTAAAACTTTGGGAATCTTTAGAATTGAGAAATTTTGTCCCACATGCCAATGGGATCCATTTTTTACTCGATTCCGATTCAGCTTATGATCGTTATTCGCATTCACTCACTTCCCACCAAATCCCCAAATCGGTGGCAGAACTTGGTAAAGAACCTTATTCCTTTACTGATGTTTTATACTTCCCAAGTGGCAAAGCACTTTCCCCGATTGCTCTTACAAATGAACTGATCCGTTTGGCAAACCCAGTCACCTATTATACAAACAAATTACTCTCTTGGGAAAGAGACAAAACAAATGAATTCGTACATTGCCACACAGAAAATCTAAACATAACTGCAAATTATTTATTCCTTACTCAAGGATTCCAATTCGCTAACGATCCCAACCTCCAATGGATACCAATGAAACAAGTGAGGGGACAAATTGTTCAAATTCCTGCATCCATTTTCCAAAACCAAACTTCCATTTTGTATGGAGATTATTTAACCGCAGAAATCGCAGGCGAACGAGTGCTTGGCGCAAGTTATGATGAATTCCACTTGGAAAAAGAACCTAGAGAAAAAGAAACGATCGATTTATGGGAAGGGTTGCAGAAAAAAATGCCAAACCTTAGAGAGAACTGGGACCATGTAAGTGTAAGTAGTTTTGGGACTCGTGTGAGTTATCGGACCCAGACCCAAGACCGCCACCCCGTTGTGGGAAAACTCCCCAATGTTTCTCTTTTGGATACATCCATCAAATATCAAAATTTGTTCCGAAAAAATGCAAAAACCTTTCAAATTCCGTATTATGAATCAGTTGGTATCTTAAATGGACTTGGGTCCCGTGGTCTCACACACGCATTATTTGCAGCGGAAATATTGGTAAACCAAGTTCTAAACCAACCTACACAAATGCCTAACCAAAAAACAGAAATCCCAGAATCCATCATAAGGTCTCTGAAACCAGACCGTTTTTTACTTCGTATGTGGAAACGAGACCAGCTAACATAGATTCAAATTCACTTTGTTCTGATATAACCACTTGCACTTTTAGAACTAAAAGTCTAATTTTGCGTTTGTTTAGTTCCTCAATAAAACGAGTTTGTGTTTTTACTTTCACCCAATCTTTTTCTGTGGTCACAAAAATGGATTCGCTCTTTTTCCCTGGGATGAGAGAAAATAAAACTTTCTCATCAAACTCAAAATGGTCCGGGAAAAATCGGTATTGGATTTGATCGGTTTTAAGTACAGAGATGGCAGTTTCCAAAACATTGTTCGGATTTCCTACACCAGTGAATAAAAAATAGGAAGCTTCTTCTATGTTAGGTGGTATTTCTCGGATTCCCATTGGGAAACTCTCAGGCAAAGGAAGTGAATCCAAATTAATTTCGTTTAGTTCCGCTTGGAAATGAGATACAAAGGTTGGCAAATTGAATGGGAATTTTTTAAGAATCAGTTTTCCTTCTTCGTATTGTTTTTTGTTTTTCTCTGTTTGTTTTGTGAATATGATTGTTTGGGCTCGTTTCAAATGAGAGATAGGTTCCCGTAAAAACCCCAATGGGAGGGTATATCCATTTCCAAATGGAGCATTTGTATCCAATAATACGATATCAAAATCTCTATCTATACGTTTGTGTTGGAAACCATCATCTAAAATGACAATGTGTTTTTTTGAATGGAATTGGTTAAGCCTTAAAAAACTTTCCCTTCTATTTTTACCAATGATGACTTGTACATTTGGAAAGAGGTTTTTATGTTCACTTGGTTCATCACCATACAATTGGGGAGAGTTCCCGTCGGGGAGAATGGCACCTTCCTCTGATTTTTTTGCTTTATACCCTCGCGAGAGAATTGTGATCACATAATCTTTGTTAACTCTCTGAAAGTAACGAACCAAATATTGGACAAAAGGTGTTTTACCTGTGCCTCCAACAGAAAGATTTCCCACACTGATCACTAAGGTATTGGGCAAACTTAATGTTTTTGTTTTCCACTGCGACACCCAAAACAAAAACTGATACAACCAAGTGAGTGGAGAAAGAAGGAGGAAAAAAACTTTCATCTTGTTTCACTAAGGAAACTAATTAACTGTGCCGTTTTTCCAATTCTTTTGCGATTGTGGATAAACTGATTCCTTTTTCGACCATCAACACTTCTAAATGGAAAACCAAATCTGCAATTTCGTGAATGAGTTCTTTTTCATTTGGATTTTTAGCAGCGATGATCACTTCACCTGCTTCTTCTCCAATTTTTTTTAAGATACGGTCAACCCCATCTCGGAATAATTCTGCCGTATAAGATTTTTCGGGTAATTCTTCCTTTCTTTTGCGGAGTAAATCTTCCAATTTTAATAAAAATTCCATTTCGTTTGCCTTCTAACAACCATGGAAACGGCCTATTCTATTTCGAAAAAGCGAAAATTGGTTGTTGGCAAACGATGAAATTTGTCAGAATGGGATAGATGTTTCGATTTACCCTTCTGGTTTTATCCCTTTTTTTTTGTTCCGTTTTATCTGCTGAATCTAGTTGGGGAAACTCCATTCAAAAGGGCTTCGAAACGGCTAAACAGGAACAAAAATTCATCATTGTTGATGTCTTTGCCGATTGGTGCACATATTGTATGGTTTTGGAAAAAGAAATTTTCCCAGACCCAGAAGTCAGTCGAATCCTCGACCAATTTGTACGTGTTAGATTGGATGGAGAAGAATTTCCGAATCTAAGAAAAAAATACAATGTAGAAGGTTATCCAACCATACTGTTTTTAGATGGAGATGGGAATTTTGTTACAAAAATTACGGGCCTTGCGACCAAAGAAGATATCCTCAACATAACCAAAAGAATCTTACAAGAACCTAATTTGGAATCTTTTTTAAAAACCGAAATCCGAAAAGACAAAACCAATCCACACCTACACTTTCGTTTGGGGCTCTTGTATTTTCAAAACAAAGAATATGCAAAAGCAGAAGAACAATTCACGTCTTCCATACAAAAATCTAAACAAATTCCAATCGTAACGGAAAACTCCCACTTCAATTTGAATTTAATTCGTACGGTAAATGGACCGAAGGATATAGCCGTTAGTTCGTGGAAAGATTTTATACAACGTTATCCAAATTCGAAACGAATCACTACTGCCAAGTTGTATTATGGGATCAGTTTGAAGGAAAATGGAGAATTAAAATTAGCAAAAACTATCTTAACAGAAATCCAAGGGAAATTAACATCTGATTCTGACAAATCAATCTGCGAAGAAACTTTAAACCAAATAGAAAAAGGTTTTTAAAGGAAATAAAAAAGGCAAACTTATGTTTGCCTTTGAGTTTTAATCTTATCGATTCCCGATTGAATAATAGGTAAATCCCAATTCTTTCATAAGCGTAGGTTTGTATTGGTTTCTTCCATCAAAGATGAGAGGAGACTTTAACAAAGATTTGATTTTTGCAAAATTAGGTTCTCTGAATTCACGCCATTCTGTTAATAATAACATGGCATCAGCTCCCTCTAAGGTTGAATAAGCATCTTTTTTATATTCTACTTTCCCATCAAAGTAATACTTTGAAGTTTCGGCTGCCGCAGGATCAAATACTTGGATTTTGGCACCGTTTTTATGTAGTTCATAAATTAAAGGGATGGATGGAGCTTCTCGCATATCATCTGTTCCTGGTTTAAAGGAAAGACCCCAAACACCAAATGTTTTCCCTTTCATATCGGAAGATTTGAAGTGTTGGAAAATTTTATCAGTGAGTCTAGTTTTTTGTTTTTCATTCACATCTTCCACGGATTGGATGATGTGCATTGGTACATTGACTTCTTCTGCCGTCCTAAGAAGTGCTCTTACATCTTTTGGAAAACAAGATCCACCATATCCGATGCCTGCATACAAAAATTGACGACCAATCCTTGAGTCTGTTCCCATTCCTCTACGGACATCATCATAATTTGCACCTAACGCATCACATAAATTTGCGATTTCATTCACAAATGATATTTTAGTGGCAAGGAAAGCATTACAAGCATACTTCGTGAGCTCTGCTGAACGAATGCTCATTGTAATGATTGGATTTCCGTTTAATACAAAAGGAGAATACAACTCACTCATTTTTTTAGCAGCGTGTTCTGATTCAGCGCCAATCACAACTCGTTCTGGGCGCATAAAATCTTCGATTGCTGCACCTTCTTTTAAAAATTCAGGATTTGAAACTACATCAAAAGAATGTTTTGTATTTTTTGATACAATTTCTTTTACTTTATCTGCCGTGCCAACTGGAACAGTAGATTTATCTACAATGATTTTATGACCGTTCATTGTTTTGCCAACTTCCTCAGCTACAGCAAAAACAAATCGTAAGTCCGCCGAACCATTGTCAGATGTAGGAGTACCAACAGCGATAAAAACAAATTCGGATGATTCTACTCCGTCTTTTAAGGATGTAGAAAACTTAAGTCGTCCTTCTTTATGATTTCGTTCAACAAGTTCCGATAAACCAGGTTCATAGATTGGAATGATGCCTTTTTTTAGGTCACTGATCTTTTTTTCATCTTTATCAATACAAATCACATCATTGCCATATTCAGCAAAACAGGTACCTGCAACGAGACCCACATATCCGGTTCCGACGACACAAACTTTCATAGGATTTCCAGATTTTCTATTTTCACCAAAAAGGAAACTGTTTTTCTAAAGAAAAGAATCTAGTCTTCCTTGGTTTGAAATTGAGTTGGAATATGACAAATCCCTACAAATTTCTCAGTTTTCCCAGGTTCTACTTCAAAATCTAAAATGGATTCTCGCCAAAAATAACTGCCTTCAATATGAGATTCACCTTTGTGGATGGATACTCCAAGAGTGTATTTCCCTGATGTAAACAAAATGGGGAACTCAAAACTCACATTATATTTTTTGCCAGGTTTAAAAGAACGATTGGTATCTCCGAGGTGGTGGGTATTCGTTCCAAAGATACGTATGCCTTTTTCATTATCGATATGAAATCCAACAGTTGCGTTCTCAATCAATAATGTTGTTTCGAATAAGAGTTTCAATTGTACGGTTTCGTTGATAAAAAATACATTTGATGAAACCCCATTTTGGTTTTCTAAATAAACTTTTAGGTTTTGAATGGCGTTGGATGAATACGTTTCAGACGGATTGGAGTCACCAGCTAACACATGCATGTATTTTTCGATTGTATCTTTTGGATTACCATCAAAAAGTAGTTTTCCTTTTTCTAATAAAATAACTCTGTTACAAAAATATGAAACAAGTCCCAAATCATGGCTCACAACCAAAATAGAGGATCCTAAATCAGAAAATTCTTTGATTCTTTTTAAACATTTTTGTTGGAAACTGGCATCTCCGACTGCCAATGCCTCATCTACAATTAAGATATCTGGTCTTTTCGCTGTTGCCAAACTAAATCCTAATCTCATTGCCATCCCGGAACTGTAGTTTTTTAGAGGAGTGTAACGAAAGTCTGCAAGTTCAGCAAATGCAAAGATTGAGTCAGAAAGTGTTTTGATTTCGGAAGGTTTGTATCCCCATACAAGTCCATTGAAATAAACATTTTCTTCACCTGATAATTCTGGGTTAAATCCCACACTGAGTTCGAGTAAGGCACGTACAGATCCATTCACCTGCAAAGTACCCTTATCTTTTTGGATCACACCTGTGATGAGTTTTAATAATGTAGATTTTCCAGCACCATTACGACCAATGATGCCGAGAATTTCCCCTGGTCTGACTTTTAAATCCAAGGATTGGATGGCTGTAAATTTTGAATCGATTCCAAAACTTCCAAAACTAAGTCCTGCTACAATCCGTTTCCATGGTTTGGAAAACCCATGATAGTCCTTATAAAGATTTTCTATGAATACAGAAACCATTCTATTTTAAAGATGATCCAATATCACCGATTGGAATTTCCTTTTGGCAAGTAAATACACAAGGAAAAAGAAAAATAAAAAAGGTGTGATATGAAACCAATCAAACTGTGATTCATATCCACTAACGACAGTTGTGCGAAACATATCCAAAGGAATCGTAAACGGATTCCATTCATTCCATTGTTTTAAATAACCCGTTGGGTAATATAAAACAGGAATCCCCCAGAATAACAATTGGCTCACCAAACGAATTAACGGCGAAATATCTTTTAAAAGAATATTAAGTCTGGAAAGATAATGTAAAAGTAACATTAAATAAAGTCCAGATAAAACAAGGACAATGTATCCAAAGAAAACACCCGTTAGATTCAAAGTTCCAGCGTAACCTAAATAAACAAACACTGGGATCGAAGTGACAAAACTATGGATCAAAAACTGTACGTATGGAATCCATAAAAACAAATCGATGCCAAGACTTGATCGTTTCAAAAGGGAACGGTTATCGGTAAGGATTCCAGTACCACGCACCAAAAGTTCTTGGATGGGAATCCAATACAATAAACCAGTGAGTAAATAAGCAGTGAAGTTTTCTTGGGTGGATGGATTTTTAAGATTTAGGACTAAAAAGACAAGGGCGTACAAACTAATGAGAACCAGGTTTTGCAAAAACATCCAGGAAATTCCGAGAAAGGAACCTGCATATTGCAAAGCATAGTCACGCCGAACGAGAGCCCAAAGTATGGAAATTTTCTCCATACTTTGATTGTCGGTCCCTAGGTTCTGATTCTAGACCAGAAACCAGGGATGTATAAATTACATCTTCTTTAGGTTCTTTTGGCCTAAGTCAGATAGGTTGGGTGATACCCAATTTCCATTTTGGACCACCTCACCTTGGAACGCTTCCATGAGATACTCTTCGAAGGTTTTTCCGGATTGGTTTTGGGCAAATCCCTTTTTAGGACCTTGGCCTGCGAGACCAGAATCCTTATGGCGGTTGTAAGCGGGTTGTTGGATGGATCGAACGATCATAGGTTTTTCCTCCCCGTCATCATGTTAGACGACATAAAACTAAAAAATAATACCAATAATATACTAAACGCTTGTTTACACTACTTAACATATGAGAAGTTAAGTCAATATTTTTTTCACGTTTTTATCGGTTTGTATTAACAATTTAGCATTCCTATAGGACAAAACCCGTCCCAAGGTGGATTTTTTTTTCGCCGTTCCTTAGAATATGTCCCTTTTCTTAAAAAAAGCAAACCGAATGAGGGAAAAAAAGAACAAAATCAGACCCCAATCCTGGTGGATTGGCAGAAAATTACGCTATTTTTGTGGTTTATCTTCGTACAGTCGTTGTTTGCTGGCGAAAAATCCCCAAAAGACGTCCCTGTTGCAACCCTACTCCGAATCGGATTTTCACCGAAACTAGTTGCCATCTGGAAAAAAAAGACAAATGCCCCAAGGGATGAGTTTTTCCAATGGAGGCGTTCTCTCAAAGGGAAAGAAGCGGCCCTTGTATCAAAACTTTGGAAAGAGGAAAATCTCAATTTCCCAAACTCGCCAAACCAACCGTATCAAAACAGAGAATCCCATAAAAATCTTGGATTGGAACATCCGAAAGAATCTCCAACAAAACAAAAACATTTGGAAGTTGGGACTTATGATCTTGGCCTCAGAGAATATTTGTTTCTTGGACTTGGGCACCAAAACTTAGATGTCCAATACCTTCCTAGAGAAGAAAAGAACCATTCATCTTTTGCTTTTGGTGGGTATACAAAAGGACAAAGGTTTTCGTTGGAAAAAAGAGATGAAGATTTCCTTTACGGAATAGATCTAAAAGCTCATTCCTTTCGATTGACTTCCGGCAATCGTTATAAACCCATCCCTCATTTTTACTTTGCCAAAGACCCAAATTTTTATTCACAAATGGACAGGCCAAACTCACCTCTCCCCCAATCCATTCAAAGTTCCCATTTTTTTGGGTATCAATTTCCGAATAAAACCAATCCATTTGAGTTCGGGGTTTATTACGCTCCAGGGTTTTCTTATGCTCCAGGAATCTATTTTACATCACCAAACAAATCTTATTCGGGTGTGTGGTCTGTTCGTGAAAACAAATCTAGTTTATTTGTAAATGATACTTACGATTTAAAAAAAGCTGGTAAACATAGAATCCAATCGGAATCAATTTTCCATCCCAAAGAATCAGTTGGATTTTTGTATACAAAATCCGAATCAGAAAATTCTAATTTTTTTTTGGATTCCACAGTATATAGAGACTCACCCCTTTTGTATGGGAATGTAACAAGTGGAGAAATACGACCAGAAATCCCACAAACTTTAGGTTATATGAGGGCCAGTTACAAATACATTCTTGGAGGGGAAGGTCTCTCCTCTATGGAAGGGCACCGCTACGAGAGTGGTGGTTCTGGATTTTTCCCTATTTTAGTTTCAAATTTTGGAAACATCCTCTACCGATATAGGCAATATTATGAATCCGGAAATTACCAGTACAAAGAAATTGGAAGAGCACTTTTTTATGAATGGAGAAAAGAAAGGACAGTTTATTCTATCGGATTTGAATCAAGAGAAATGGGAGGGCAATGGGAAGGAAAAATTGCAATCCCAATCTTACAAGGGCATCTTTTAGAACTCAGCGCCATTTTTAGAGAAGGGAATTTAAAAACACGAGCTTGGTTTGAAAACTGGACTTATGCATCCGATTTTAATATCAACCTAACGGACAGAGAAGAAATCATCAAACTAAAATATGTGAGTCCATTCCTTTCATTAAATGTAAGTTATTCGGAGAAAGAAAATTCACCTACCCCAATATTATTCATCAATTTTCAATTTTTGCATTTCATTGAAATTTAATACAATAAATCATCTGTCCTGATTTCCACATATTCTTTGAGTTGGAAAATTGGAATGGATTGTTTATCGATAATTTCATTTTTTTCACCTGGAAGTTTTTTAGGTGAAGGTAAGGAAGATCGTTTTCCTCTTTCATCTACAACATAATAATAATACCCAATCCATTCCCCTTTCACAAGATAAGGATTGCCTACAAACAAATCTTTGACAAAAAATTCACCGTCTAAATCAAACTTATTCCTACGATAACGAAAATGGATTTCATCACCATTTAAGTCGTAAAAAACTACAAAATCCCCTTGTTTTGCTTTGAAATACAATTTCCATTCCAATGGGAAATTCCCAGTTTTTTGGAATTCCAGTTTCCCATCTAAGATTCGTTTTTCGGAGCGCGATATGGGACCTGAGTATTTCGAATCTGTTTCCGCATATAAATTAGGAATTAAAAAAACTAAACTTAGAAAAATCAGGAATGTTTTTACAAAGGAAAAAGTTTTTTGGCAGAAACAAGTTATCTGGATTAGGATGAGATTTGGAAAATTTTTCATTCCAACACGGTAGTCAATAATCCTTTGGAAATTCATTTTGGTTCTTCTTCCGTTTTTTCTTCCGTGGATTTTTCATCTTCTGCGGGAGTATCTTTCCCATTGATCATATCAATGGCTTTTTTAGCTGCCTTTTGTACTTTGGGACTTGGATCGCGGTCTCGTTTGTATTCCAATAATTCCAAGGCTTTGGGATCTCGCAAATTCCCCATAAATTCAATAGCACGTAACCTAACCATACTATCATCGTCACGAGCAAACTCATTTAATTCTTGGAAAACTTCTTTGTCTCCCATGGTCACAAGAGCACCAATGGCATAAATTTTTAGAGACTGTGCTTTTTTCGCATCTAATTTACCGGAAGTTTTTTTAAGTGAATCTAATAATTCATAAAACTTAGGTTTTGCTTGTTCTGATTTTAGTTTTCCTAAGGTATTCATCGAATAACATCGAAGTGTTGTTGGTTGGATGTCATCAAAAGCCACTTCTAATAGAGCCGACTCCGCTTCTGCGTATAAAACGGTTCCAAAATAGAGTGCAATTTGTCCACGTATGTCAGCATTATTAAACTTCTCTCGAAATTTAGTTTCTAAAAAGGGAGCTGCTATTTTTCCATCAGGTAATTCAGCAAGGGCACTAATATACAAAGTCAGTGAGTTTGAATTTTTAGTGAAGTCTTCCTTCTTAACTTTCTCTAAAAGAGGATTTGTAGCCTCAGCAAGTTTCATTTTTTTTGCAGAAGTTACAGCTTGTTTATTCACATCTTCATTCGGGTCTTCAAAAAGGGAAATGATGGTTGTATGATTTTCTTTTAAGTTCAGATCACCTACCGTTTTCAGTAGGACAATTTTCATCCCCATGTCCTTTTCTGTTTTTAATTGTTCTCCAACCAATTCATAAAGTTCATTTGCTTGTTCTTTCGGAAAACGCAAAAGTTCACCTAATGCTTGTTTTCGTTCTTGACTTGTGCCATAACGAATCATTTTCGAAAGGACTTCTTTTTTTTTGGAGATTTGTTCGGGAGTCAGGTCTTTCTCTTTCCCTAAAATGGGAGAAAGAGAAAGAATTCCGAAAAGGAGAAAATAAAGGAAATTATTTCGGTTGGTTTGCTTCGAGTTCGAGGATCCTACGGTTAAGCGCTTGGATGAGGTGTTGGTTTTCCAAATTTTGGCGAAACTTATCGAGTAAGTCTTTGATGTCTTTGGATAACTCTTCAATGTTCCAAGGTTTTTCGACATACCGACTGAGCCCCCCATTATTGATGGCGTAAATTGCAGAATCAAGTCCCGCTTGCCCTGTGAGAAGGATTTTGATCGCATCAGGTAGGCGTTGGTGCACCTGTTCCAAAAATCGATCCCCTTTCATTCCTGGCATCACCTGGTCGGAAACGATGAGTTCTACAATATCGTTGCTACCAATGATTTCATCTATGAGTGAAAGTGCCTCTTCTGCGCTACTCGCTGTTTCGATGATATGGGATTCGCCAAACCGAGCCAGTAGTTGTTCCGCAAGCGTTTCCAACACTGATACTTCATCATCGACACATATAATATAACCTTTACTCATTTGAAACCCTTTCCTTGGAACGATAATCCTTTCGTTCTATGTTGTCGATTCAGTTTTGTGGCAATTTGTAGATCGTTTGGGGTGGAATTGTGTCAAGAAGGGGGACCTTCCAAATCTCCTTGGCATACTCCCGGATGGTGCGGTCAGAGGAAAATTTACCCGAACGAGCTACATTTAGGATGGATTTTTTGGTCCAGTTGGTTTCATCAAGGAAATCACGTGCCACTCGATTTTGGGTCTCGTCGTAAGAGGTAAAATCAGCCATAAGTAGGTAATTGTCTGTGTAAAACAAACTATCGTAAATAGGGCCAAAAACACCAGGTTCCCCCATGGAGAAAAAATTCTCACGAATCATTAAAAGGATACGATGAAGGTCTTCGTTTTTGTGGATATGGTCTGTTGGTCTGTATCCTGCTTCTTTCATCCGAAACACTTCTTCGGTATGGAGACCAAAAATATAAATGTTTTCTTCCCCAACTTCTTCCAATATCTCCACATTGGCACCATCCAAAGTTCCAATGGTCAAAGCTCCGTTTAACATAAATTTCATGTTACTAGTACCGGAGGCCTCTGTACCTGCAGTGGAAATTTGTTCCGACAAATTACTGCCAGGTATGATTTTTTCAGCAAGGCTAACTCGGTAGTTTGGAATAAAAACCACTTTCAAACGTTCGGCCACATCCTTATCGCGGTTCACAACCCAAGCAACATTATTGATGAGTTTTATGATGAGTTTTGCCATATAATACCCAGGTGCTGCCTTTCCACCAAAAACAACAGTACGGGGAGTGATCTCTGCATTTGGATTTTCTTTAATCCTACGATACAAAGCAATCACTCGTAGGATATTTAGCAGTTGGCGTTTGTATTCGTGAAAACGTTTGATTTGCACATCAATCATTGAATTTGGATCAATTGTAATCCCAGTTTCACTTTTGATGAGCCTTGCGAGTTCATTTTTAGCAGTAAACTTAACTTTTTTCCAATCGTTCTGAAAATCTGGATCTTCTACATACTGCTCAAGATCCTTTAACTTGTATAAGTTGGTTGTGAATTCATTCCCTATTTTTTTAGAAATCAAATTAGCAAGGCTTGGGTTCGATTGTAATAACCATCGTCTTGGTGTGATTCCATTGGTTTTGTTATTAAACTTTTCAGGGAAAACTTTGGTAAATGCGTGAAAGATTGTTTTTTGGATTAAGTCGGAATGTAAAGCGGCAACTCCATTCACACGGAAGGATCCAATGACAGCTAAGTTTGCCATCCTCACTCGTTTTTCGTTTCCTTCTTCGATGATACTCACTTGTTGGATTTCAGCTTCAGTGAGAATACATTTGTTACGAACTTCAGTTAAAAATCGATGGTTGATTTCGTAAATGATTTCCAAATGCCTTGGTAATAGTTTTTCAAATAACTCTACCCGCCAAGATTCCAAGGCTTCTGGTAAAACAGTATGGTTGGTGTATGAAAATACCTTAGTGACAATTTCCCAGGCTTGGTCCCAATCCATTTCTTCATTGTCTAAAAAAACTCGCATGAGTTCGGCAATTCCTATACTTGGGTGAGTATCATTCAACTGGATAGCGATAAAATCCGGTAGTTCCTTTAAGTTGTATTTGAATTCTCGAAATTGGATTAGGATGTCTTGTAAGGAAGCACAAACCATAAAGTATTGTTGTTTGAGACGTAACACCTTTCCTTGTTCGGTGGTATCATTAGGGTATAATACTTTTGAAATATTTTCAGAAATGGATTTGTCCTGTACGGCTTTCATATAATCGCCATGGTTAAAATAATCTAAATTGAATTCTTCTGAAGACTTTGCTGCCCAAAGCCTAAGGTAGTTCACCGTACTTGTGTTAAATCCAGGGATGGGATAGTCATGGGCTGAAGCTAGGACCGTTTCATCTGGCACCCAATCGTGTTGGATTTTACCTTTACCTGACACGCGAGTTTCTGTGTGACCAAAGAATCCAACTGAAAAAGAAATATCTGACCTTACCACTTCGTAAGGAACCCCATCCGCGTCCCAATGGTCTGGCATTTCCAATTGGCTACCATTGGCTATGATTTGGTTGAAGATTCCATAATCATACCGAATCCCATACCCAAATCCTGGGACATTTAGAGTCGCCATCGAATCCAAAAAACAGGCTGCAAGCCTACCAAGTCCCCCATTTCCTAAACCTGCATCTGTTTCAAATTCTAAAACATCTGTTAACTCAAATCCAATCCCACGTAACATTTCTTGGATGGTTTCGTACAAACCAAGATTGATGAGAGCATTCATAAGAGTTCGACCCATTAGAAATTCTAAGGAGAAATAATAAACTTTTTTGGGGTTTTGTTCTCGATACCGTTCTTGTGTAAAATTCAGACGATCAATTAGGAAATCTCGTATCGTATGACCAAGGGCTTTGTAAATGTCTTCGTTTTTTAAATTATAACGATTTTTTCCAATGGTATACTCTAAGTGATGAGCAAATTGTTTTTCCATCGAAGCCAAATCGGCTTTTTGTTCTTCGGATAATAAATTGATCAATCGAGAGTTGTTGACTACCATGTTTCGAAATGGTAAACACCTCGAAGTGAGGATTCAAGTAAAAAGAGAAAATTTAGTCTTTTGCGGAAACTTTCCGTTCTAAGGTGAGGACCGCATCTTTTCCGATTTTATGTTTGGCAAACCAACCTTGGTTCACCTCCAAAGCATACATCGCTGGTTTTCTTGCGTTGTACACCTCATCAGTTTGGTTCGGTTTCATATCGAATGATTCTAAAAGTCGCATATCTTCTGAAAAATAACCAATCGACAAAGGGATGAGAGTGTTTTTCATCCAAAAATTTAAATAATCAGGTTTTGGGAATACAAAGAGCATGCCCTCATCTTCCCCAAGTTTTGTGCGGTACATAAGTCCTGTGGCACGGGTGGAGGGGGTATTCGCGATCTCCAGTTTTAAAACACGGTCAGCCACACTCCCAAAGATAATTTCAGGAGTGTTTGTTTGAGACGGAAAGGATTCCGCTTGTTTACAATACACTCCCCAAAATAAAATGAGTAAGAAAAATGACCGTGTTATCATAATTTTATACCTTAAAAATTAGGTTTTCGTTTTTCGAGAAAAGCAGAAAGACCTTCTTTTGTTTCTTTGTCTGCGAATCTTCCACCAAACAATTGTTTTTCCCATTCTAATCCACGGTCCATATTTGTCTCTAAACCTTGACGAATAGCAGTTTTTGCCGCCTTTATCGCGTTAGGCCCTCTAGACAAAATGGTGGAAAGTGTTTTTTCAGATTCATTTAAAAGTTCAGCTGGATCACAAACCTTATTGATTAGTCCTAAACGGTAACCTTCTTCCGATGAAATCATATCACCAGATAAAATGAGTTCTGTTGCTCTTCCCACACCAATGAGCCTTGGGAGTCTTTGTGATCCACCAAACCCAGGGAGTAAACCTAACGTAACTTCAGGAAGTCCTAATTTAGCGGCAGTAGACGCATAACGAATGTCACATGCCATAGCCAATTCCATTCCTCCACCAAGGCAAAACCCATTGATAGCAGCGATGGAAATGAGTCCTGATAATTCCATTTTGCGAAATACAGTTTGTCCGAGTTCAGAAAATGTTTGACCTTCTTTTACATTGAACTCTTTCATTTTGGCTATGTCTGCTCCTGCGACAAAAGCCTTACCTTCCCCAGTTAGAATGAACCCTCTTACTTGTGAATTGGATTCTAATGTATCAACCATCTCACCGATTTCAGTGATTACAACATCGTTTAAGGCATTGAGAGCCTCGGGTCTTTTGATGGTGACTAGGGCAAAATTGGATTTAATTTGGATCTCTAAAAAAGACAAATGATTTCTCCTTATTCTTCTACTTCCAATATGAGGAACATGGTGTCATCTGAAAAAGTGTCTAAACCGAACTTGGTTTTGAGTTCATAAAGGATATTGTTTTCCAGATCTTTGACGTTTTCACTCTTTCTATGTCGATTGAGTAAGGCAAGTAAACCCTCTGTTTCTAAACATTTCCCTTCATGGTCCATTGATTCGATGAGCCCATCTGTATAGATAAAAAATCTGTCACCTTTTGTAATGGGTAGAGTTTTTTCAGAGATGGGAGGTATTTTGATATTGAACCCAAGGATGGCTCCTTGGGTTTCTAATTCATGGAACTCTTCGTCTTTTTTTGCTAAAATAAGATATGGATGACCTGCATTTCCTATCGTTAGTTTTTTTTCAATGAAATCAAAAAACAAATAAATTGCGGAAGCATGGTATTTGTTTAAATCATTGGTCAATCGATCATCTAAATAATCCATAAGCCTTGCTGGGGCTGTTTTGAATCGATATGGAATCGTAGAAACAAGTACTTTCATGATAGAGGCAACCATGGCAGATGAAATCCCATGTCCCGCAACATCCGTTAAAAACACCCCTACGTTTCCTTCCCTGAGTTGTACGAAATCAAAAAAGTCACCACCAATTACATTTGGACTTTTTCGATAAAAGGTAAAAGTTAAGTTTGGAATTTTGACATTCCCTGGGAAAAGTGCATCTTGCACTCGTTTTGCCAGTTCCAATTCTTGTAACATAAATCGTTTTTCTTCGGACAAACTGTACACATCTGTTGTATCTTTTCTTTTATTAAAAACAAAAACAACGCCAAGAAGAGCACTGCCAGCATAAACAATTACTAAAAAATATTGGCTGAAGTAGGATGATTTGTCTAGGAGTTGTATGGGAAGTTGGTAAATATAAGTGATATGAAAGAAGGAAAGATACAAAGCGTTCAAAACACAACCAAAAGGATTGAGTCGTGTACTGTAGAGTAAAATAGGAATGATAAAGGTCATGAGATAAGAATTTAAAAGATAAAAGTTTCCTATGGTAGGAAATGATTGGATTCCCTTTAAAAAAACCAGATAAACCAAACCATCTGCAATGAATCCGCTAAAATAAATGACCTTTCCCAAAGGAATGGATTTTGTATAAAATTGTAATAACAAAATAAATCGTAAGATTGTAACTCCGAGTAAATAAGGAAGGATATCCCATTGAATTTCTGAAAATGGAGGAACAAAGAGTAAACTATAAACAATGAAATGAGTTAAAAATACAGAATATGTATATTCTTTATCAAACCGTGGTTCGGCTAGTTTTAAAATATCCCATTCTTGTCTGGTTGGTTTGTGAAAAATTTCTTTAAAGTAAATATAAAACGAACGAGTCAATCGGGTTCTCCCCACACCAAAGTTTGGATTTCTGATCCATTCAAGGTGATGGTGAAACTTTTTCCTGTGTCCAAAAACTTGTCCATTTGATTCGCAAGTTCCATTGCTTTTTTCTCATCTTCCATTTTAAAATAAAAAGGATGGGACATTGCTTTATAATTGTAAGGGAAACGTTCCGAAACTATAAGAGTGACCCGATAGTGGTCGGGACGTTTTTCAAATACGATATGCGAAACTTCTTTTCTAGTTAATATTCTAACGTCTGGTCTCAGGTTCCAAGGATTTATTTCAGCGAAAATGATTCCTGGTAAAAAAAAGCATAGACCAACAAATCCTTTCATATAGAAATACCATCGGCAAATGAAAACATTTCCTTACTGCTTAACCTATCTCTCTCTTCTTTTTTGGGGATGTTCCCCAAAGGAATTTCATTTGCCAGAGAATCCTTATGCCAAGTGGGCTAAAGAAAGTTCTGGACTACAATCGGATTCTTTACCAAAACCAAAAGGAGAATGGTCTGAACGTATTTTCCCATTGGATTCGAAACGACTAAACACTCTCATTGAAATCAATCAAATTGATGGTATTGGTGATATTCCAAGTGGGACCAAAGAATTAAATTCTTGGAAACAAAAATTATTCAAAATTCAATCAACGTATCCAAAAGAATTAAACCAACTGACAAACGAACTTCTATATGGAGTTTATTTTGTTACCAATCTTGGCTCAACAGGGTTAACGGGTGTTGTGCGAGATAAAAGTGGAAAACCAGTTGGTGGAATCATATATCTTGATTCTGAACTATTGAAAGATGGTGGGAATGATTGGGCTACAAAACGAGAAAATACTACATTCCAACCACACCCATCATATTCCATTCACATACAATTGGACAATTCCAATTCAGTAGAATCTACACTAAGTTATATCGTATTACACGAATTAGGTCATATTCTTGCCATTGTCCGTGGTCATGCGCCTGATTATTCAGAACAAACACGTGACTTTCGTAAGTTTCCATTATTTGAAGGAGTTTGGTGGTCAGAAACATACTCACCTTATGAAGACAGTTTTTTCCCAGAAAGAAACAAAATCAAATTTTATCAAAAAAATCCATCCATAGCTTTATTTCCTGATGGTAAATTCTTATACAAAAAGCTGACAAATACACAATTTGTTTCCTTGTATGCAGCAACCAATGCAGATGATACTTTCGCAGAGGCTTTTGCACAATATGTACATGTTTTCGTATTAAATAAAGACTATAAGGTTTTTTTCAAATCGAAGGATAATACCGAAGTCATTTTGTCCAATCCAATCCAAAAGGAAGGAGGTAGAAAATTTCGTGACTTATTTGAAGTTATGTTCGCAAAAAATTTATGATGTTTTCTTCTTAATCTTTTTCTTTTTAATTTTATCAACCCAAGTTCATTCCGAAAGCAAATCGGAAGAACCTAAATCCATTACAATTGATACAAATACAGAAATTGTTTCGGATTTTATCTGGAGAGGGAATTCATTTGCAGGAGAAGGACAAAATCGCCGGAATGGAGCTTCTTACCAAAGTTTCACTTATGCGCCAGCTTTACAACCTACCATTAATATTTGGTCACCTGAGAAAAAATTGGAATGGATGTTGTTTGGAAGTTTCCAATTGACAAATCGAAATGATAAAGACTCCGACAAACGCCTGATCCAAACAAGCCCAGGAAGTATTGGACCTTCCTATTTAGGGGAAGAAGTAAAATATTTTGATCCATACAACCAAGACCCATGCGTACAATCTGTTCACAACCAATTGGTATCTGGGGAACCTACCAATACCTCTTGCCAATCATTTGTCCCAAACCAAGGGTATGGTCCTAAAAAAGAGCCAAATGGGAACAAAAGAGCGGATGGAGTTTTTTTTTCCATGAGTTATCATTTTGATCCGAGTGCTTTTGGAGATTTTACCATTGGAATCTGGTTTTATAATACATTCCAAAAAACACCAAATTCTTTATTACCGCCGGCTACCCAAAAACCGAACCCAGTCGTTTCTTCGGGAACATCGAATGTATTTAATTCCAACAATCCAGATGCACAAACCAGACTTTCTTGGCATGAATATTTTATCCAATGGAAGTTACCAATTGTACGAATTGTGAAACCTACATTTTCCTATTACACACAGTATTCAACGGAGAATGGTGGACTGATGGCCGGCAAAAACTACCTATCCTTAAGTGCAAATTACACTTTTTTTGAAGGGGACTTTTTTCGCATCCAACCACATTTGAATTTTGGATATACAATGAGTAATAATATGATAGATAACCGAAATGGGATACAAGACATAACATCCTCAATTTCCTTTTTGTTTGGAGACTTTTTTCTCAAAGGAGCTCATATCTTTCGCCCCAATGTTTACATTTATGATACAAATAATTATTTCGGGTACGCTGGTGGAGACCCAGACAAATCTTTTTGGAACCGATCTTCCGAAGATGGAAAGGTAGTCAATCCCTCTCGGGTTTATGGTGCGTACAACACCGCAATCTTAAACGCAATTGAAGGTGTGGATACAGGGAATTCACTAACCAATGCAGTTGTGAAAACCTACTTGCGTGAATCATACACACTCCAAAAAATTCCCATCCATTTATTTTATGTTAGCTTTGGTTATTCAAAATCATTCTAAAGTATCAGCACTTTATAATTTTAATGAAGAATATTAGGAAAGGCTTGACTACATAGAAAATCAATTCATACTTTGCCCCACCTCTTGGGGACCAACTATGAAATGGATTCAAAATTTAAAAATTCGAGCAAAACTTCTATTCGCATTTATGATCACGATTCTCTTAATGATCGTGGTTGCAGGCGCCAGTTTTTATTCCGCCAATCAAATTTTAGCCTCTTTACATACTGTATTTGAAGACCGCGTTGTACCCATTAGCCAAATCAAAGAAGTTTCGGATTCCTATCTCATTGGAATCGTAGATTCAGCCAACAAAGTTCGAGCAAAAAAAATGTCGGTGGAGGAAGCACTTGAATCCATACGCGAATCAGAAGCAAAAGCGGATGAAATTTGGAAAGTATATTTAGGAACCTATTTGGTTCCAGAAGAAAAAGCCATCATTGATGAAATGGAAAAAGAATTCCCACCTTTAAAAGCAGGTGTCAAACGACTTAGAATTTTATTAGAAACAAGGAATGAAGAAGAAATTGAAAAGTTTGTATCTGTAGAAATGTATCCAATCTTTGAACCACTGACACACCACTTAGATGATTTAATCCGCGTCCAACTAAAAGTGGCAAAGGAAGAATACCACAAATCAGAAGAACACTTCCAACAATCGTTAGTAATAGTTACTATTGTTGTGGTTGTATCTTTTATTCTCGTTTTCATCATTGCATTCCTATTCTCCGATGCAATTGCAAGACCAATGAAAAAAATTGTATTAGTTGCTCAGTCTATTTCCATTGGAGATCTCAATGTTAGTTTGGATGCACAACAGCAAAATGCAAACAATTCAAAACACCTTGAAGGGAATGAGATCCAACAACTCTCTCAAGCGTTTATGGAGTTGGTAGAATTCATCAAAGAAAGGGCAGAACACCTTGAACGTATAGCCAACTCAGATTTAAGTTCTGAAGTTAGTTTAAAATCTGATCGGGACCAATTGGGTCTAAGTTTAAAACGAATGTTAATCAACTTATCAGAAGTTGTAGAGAAACTTTATTTTACATCCCAAGAAGTAGACTTAGGTGCACAACAATTAGCGGATGCAAGCACTTCGCTTTCAGAAGCCGCAAGTGAACAAGCAAGTGCTGTCGAAGAAATTTCAGCTACTCTAACAGAGATTAGCAATAGTTTCTTATCAAATGCAGATAATGCAGAACAAATGACAGAGTTTTCTGAATCCACAGCGAAACAAGCAATCGAAGGGAATGCAAGAATGAAAGATCTCGTATCTGCGATGGGGGAAATCAGTAGTTCCTTTGAACAAATTTCAAAAATAAATAAAGTGATCAATGACATTGCTTTCCAAACAAACATTTTAGCCTTGAATGCGGCAGTGGAAGCTGCCCGTGCGGGACAACACGGAAAAGGGTTTGCAGTAGTTGCCGAAGAAGTCAGAAATCTTGCTCAAAAAAGTGCAAATGCCGCAGACGAAACAACACTACTCATCGAAGCTTCATTAAAAAAAGTAAAACTAGGAAATGAAGCGACAGAAAAAACTGCAGAGGTCCTTGGTCAAATTTCTGAAAGTGCAGACAATGTAAGTAATCTCACAAAAGATCTAGCTCTTTCCATCAATGAACAAAAGTCAGCTGTTTTACAAATCACACAAGGAATTGACCAAGTAACTACAGTTACATCAACAACTGCTGCATCGGCAGAAGAAGTTGCCGCCTCAAGTGAAACATTAAAACGGCAAGTTGAAATTATGCGATCAGTGATTATGGGTTTCAAATTAAAAGAAGATGGAACTAAGTCAACAGCTTTGGCTCGAATTGAAAAACCAAGAATCATATTATAGGTTAAAACCATGAACACTTCACCAAAATCATGGGAAATAACCGAAGAAGAAGATACAATGAAAGATTTGTATCTTTGTTTTAGTTTGGATAATCGTTATTATGCATTTGAAGTAAGATATTTGACAGAAATATTGGCACTGCCTGCGATCACAACCATTCCTGGCACTGCCGTTTTCTTGAAGGGTGTAATCAATATTCGTGGCAAGATTATTCCAGTTATGGATGTTAGGTTGCGTTTTGATATGGATTTCCAAGCTTACCATGAAAGAACCTGTGTATTACTTGTCGAACTTGATGGCCATCCACTTGGACTCATTGTGGACAAAGTCAATGATGTTGTTAAAATTCCACCTGAAAACATTGATATGGCTCCCAAAATAGGCGAATCCAAATCTTCTCGATTCATTTATGGCACAGGACGGGTGGGAGAAGAAGTAAAAATTTTAATCAATCTGCAACGTTTACTCACCCAAGAAGAAAGTTATTTGATCCAAGACATCCCAGGTAATTAATACATGGAAAGAGAAGATGTATTAGAATATCTAACAGAAGCAAAAGAAAGTTTAGAAAACATTGAATCTGGATTACTGAACTTCGAAAAAACTACGTTAGATGGAAGTTTGGTCAACAGGGAGTTATTAGATACATTATTCCGTCATTTTCATACAGTTAAAGGAAGTTCTGGATTTTTTGGTCTGTCTGGGATCGTAAAAATTGCACATGCTGCTGAAAATCTTTTGGATTATTTAAGAAACAAACCAGAAGTACAAGACGAAGAAACCTTGGAAATTTTACTTACCGCCCTTGATATTTTAAACGAACTCGTAATCCATGAAGAAAATTCACCATCTGGTGGAGATTTATTCTCTGACGAACAAATATCATTTATAGAAAAAACAAAACAAAAATTAAATGAACTAAAAAACATTGAGTTTGATCCTTCTTTAGAAGATTCTAATAACCTATCTCCAAAAGAATATGGACTATTCCAAAACTCGAATGAACAAATTCCATCGGAAGAAAGTTTTGGAATTTTCCAAAAAGAACCCAATATGCAAGCACAAGAAGAGTTTGGTTTATTCCTTCCAAATCCAAATGATTCAATCAAAGAGGAATTTGGATTATTTAACCAAGAAGAAAAAACAAATTCCACCGAATTCGGATTATTCGAAGTTTCTCAATCCAACAAAACAACAAACAAAACAGATACACCACCTAACTCTAGCTTACCCAAGAAAGAAGAAAAGAAACCTATCCAAAAAAAAGACATCCGCATTGATACAGACAAACTCGATTCGCTTTTGGATATCGTTGGAGAGATAGTCATCAATGAACCAATGGTGACAGAACACCCTGATCTACAAAAACTAAAACTCGAAAACTTTCATAAATGCGCCATACAATTAAAAAAATTAATTAGAAGCCTCCAAGAAATCACTCTGAGCTTACGGATGGTTCCTATCTCTGGAGTTTTCTCACGAATGGAAAGATTGGTTCGTGACACAGCAAAAAAAACTGGGAAACAAGTGGAACTCATCATTTCAGGAGAGGATACTGAAATTGACAAATCAATCATTGAAGAAATGTATGATCCTCTCGTACACATAATCCGTAATGCAATCGACCATGGATTAGAAACACCAGAAGAACGAAAAGAATCTGGAAAATTACCAAAAGGCAAAATATTTTTAACTGCAGTCCAATCTGGAAAAGAAGTTTGGATAGAAGTTAGGGATGATGGGAAAGGATTACAAAGAGAAAAAATCTTACGTAAGGCAATTTCATTAGGCCTAATCCATCAAGGTGAAGTGGAATCATTAAAAGACGAGGAAGTATGGGATTTTTTATTCCATCCCGGTTTTTCTACAGCAAATGAAGTCACAGATTTATCTGGAAGAGGAGTTGGACTTGATGTTGTACGAAAAAATGTAACAACGTTAAAAGGTTTTGTAGATGTTAGTTCAAATTATGGGCAGGGTACTGTATTTTTAATTCGTGTCCCACTAACACTTGCCATAATAGAAGGATTGGTAGTTCGAAAATCGGAAACTTACTTTATACTTCCTTCAATTGATGTAAAAGAATCCATCTATATAAAAGATGAACCAATCCATGAATTGTATCGCAATAATCATAGTATCCAATATCGCGAAAACCAAATTTCAATTGTTGATATCGATTTGTTATTTGGAAAAGAATCAGAACTCAATGATCAAAATTCAGTCATCGAAAAGTATATGATAGTGACAGAATCTCATGAAAAACAAATGGGAATTGTTTTCGATGAAATTTTAGGCAATCAATCAATAGTAATCAAACCCATCTCTCCTTTATTCAAAAATATAAATGGTTTAGCTGGTTGTACAATCCTTGGGAACGGGCATGCCGGTTTAATATTAGATGTTAGAAAATTAATCAACCAACATATGGCAATCCAATCCACATGAAAAAACACAAAGTAATTATTGTAGATGACCAACGCTCTGTACGTAGTATGATCAAACGTTGGATAGAATCAGACCAAAATTGGGAAGTTGTAGGAGAAGCTTCAAACCCATTTGAGGCGAGAGATTTGATCATTGATAAACATCCAGATGTGATGACGTTAGATGTTCACATGCCAGAAATGGATGGGATTGAATTTCTTAAAAAATTACTCCCACAACATCCGATGCCAGTGATCATGTTTAGTTCTTCCACAGCAGAAGGTACATCAATAACGCTTGAAGCACTTGATGCTGGTGCATTTGATTATGTTACAAAACCTTCCGGTACACCAGAAAGTTTAATCGAAGCAAAAGAAGATTTGTTATATAAGTTAAATGAAGCGCTCAATTACAATGCTACAAGTTACCAAAATTCCAAAACAACACTAACTAAGAATTTAAGTTCTGAAAAAAAACAAGGTACATTCAAAACAAAACTTATCGTAATAGGATCAAGTACTGGAGGGACAACAGCATTACGAAAATTGTTGGATGACGTTGACAAATCCTTTCCTCCTATCTTAGTCGCCCAACATATGCCTGAAAATTTTACGGCGTTATTTGCAGGGAGACTCAACGCAGAATTAAAAGTAAAAGTAGTAGAAGCTAAGGACAAACAAATCTTAGAACAGGGAACAGTTTATATTGCTCCTGGAAATTATCATTTGGAAATTCAAAAAACGAATGGTGACTTATACACAAAAATCATTCAAACTGAAAAAGTAAATGGACATAGACCATCTGTTGATGTTCTTTTTGAGTCTGTTGTAACAAATGGATTAGCAAAGGATTCAATTGGGATCATCCTTACAGGTATGGGAAGTGATGGAGCAAAAGGATTGTTCAACTTAAAAAACAATGGATGTCTTACGTTTGGCCAAAACAAAGAAACTTGTGTTGTTTATGGAATGCCAAAAGTAGCGTTTGAAATGGGAGCTGTAATGCACCAACTCCCTCTCGAAAAAATAACAGACAAAGTTAGAGAATTAGGTGCAAAATGATCCCTCATAGCCTAATCCTCGATTCAGAAAATACAAAACCGCTCATCTCTATCCTTACAAATCTAAATTATACTTTTGAAAGATTTCAAAATTTAGATGAAGTATTTTCTGTTTTAAAAAACCAAAAATTCCACTTTTTAATCACATCCATCGAAACTTTTGATCATACAAACTCAAAAGAAATTCTAGAAAAAATCACAATGACTTATCCAAATACATTGGTTTTACTCATTACAGATTCAAACCAATGGGTCCAAACTGCTACTTTGCTTAAACGGCACAGTGCCTATGATTTTCTCCAACTTCCACTTGAACCTGATCATGTTAAGTTAACATTAGACCGATCTTTACAATATCTAAATACAAAATTAAAATCACAGTTCATTCATGAAGCGGAAAATCATCTATTCAAAAGAGTGATCGAAATTTTCGATTGGAAAAAATCACTTACACATAAAGAAAATCAAAATATATCAGCAGATATAATCCACCAAATGAACATTAGCTTATTCCAAGGAAGTGGAATAGGAACACTAATGAGTGTTGTTAGTATCCTGATTTCAAAAAGCAAATTAGATCCCGATAACAATCACTACATAATTCAAAAACCAATTCTAGATTTATTATCAGAAAACTATGAAGCTGCAAAAAGTATGTTTGACAGCATGTCTATTTCTCAATCGGTCATCGATGATGATGGATTGATTGAAACAAAAGAATCTCCTCAAAATTTAATTCCAATTTTTGAAACAGAAATGGAATTTTTAAAAGACGCGCTTTTGATTAAATCACAAAAAATCAATACTAGCCAAATTCCAAACTCAGTTACAAATTGCAAAATCCGACTCCACCATGATAAAATGTCCTATGTAATTAGAGAAATTTTATTAAATGCAATCAAATATTCTAAAGAAGGAGATCAAATCTATGTTATATTTTTCCATAGAGAAAATTTCTTGGAATTAAAAGTGATTAACCCAGCTTATCAAAACGAAGATGGTTCAATTGGAATTCCTGAAAGTTATGAAGCTTTTATTTTTGAACCATTTTTTAGAATCTCATCAGTTGTAGATGATAGTTATGCAAAATTTGAACAGTTCCGTTTTGGATTAGGATTAACGCTCGTTAAGAAAATATTAGACCAACACCAAACAAATGTCCAAATCTATAACATAGAAGACAATATGCGAAATGATAATACAAAAGATATATGTTTAACAATTCGATTTCCATTGATCAAAGAGGAGAATTAAAATGGCCAAAATATTAACTGTAGATGATGCACCAGCAGTGTTAAAAATTTTAAATTTAGTTTTAACAACGGAAGGGCATGAAGTAGAATCTGCTTCCAACGGAATGGAAGCTTTGGATAAAATTCAAAATTCAAAATTTGATATTGGTATCTTCGATGTAAATATGCCAGGTATGACGGGTATAGAACTCACAGAAAAAACATTACAAACAGAAAATGGGAAATCCATGAAAATTGTTATGTTAACGACCGAATCGAGTGATGAAATGAAAAACAAAGGAAAAGCTGCAGGTGCAGTTGGGTGGTTGGTAAAACCTTTTGCAAATGAATCATTGACTAAACTTATATCACAGTTAGTGTAATTATGAGTTCGATTTTAGTAGTTGATGATTCTCCTGCAGTATTAAAAATTGTGCGCCTTGCTTTAAGTAGCCAAGGTCACAATATTATCATCTGCAATTCTGGAGAATCAGCATTGGAGACTATCCGATCAAATCCAGAAATTGAACTTGGAATATTTGATTTTAATATGCCAGGTTTAAGTGGCATTGGTTTGATCCAAGAAACAAGGAAAATCAAAACCAAACATAAATTCAAAATTCTAATGTTGTCTGTGGAAAATAAACCAGAGATAATTTCGAAAGCATTGTTCGAGGGAGCAGACGCATGGATTATCAAACCATTTAAAAATGAAGAATTAATTAAAATCGTATCAGAGCTGATGAATTCCAATGATTCCATTTGAAATTGATGTAATATTTGCTGTTACCTTACTATCCGTACTATTCAATTCTGCCATTGCACTCATACTTTTTCACTTATCTAAAAATTCAAAATCAGAAATCAAACTTGTTTATACATCTTTTTTTATTGGAATTTTTGTCTTAAGAAATTTCACATTATATCTCTTTGGTTCCTCTAAAAACGAATTATTCTATTTTTTTGCAGAATCATTAACAATATTTAGCTCCTATTTGCTGATCGCATCAGCAATGCCAATTATCTCAAAAAAAATTTCTGAAAAATTTATCTATTTTGTATTAATTTTAACTTATATTTCATTCGTTTCCTTACTACTTTCTGGAATTAATTTTTTTTGGATTTCCATTCCGACTGCAATTTTTAATTCGATTGTATTATTTACATTCGGTCTAGTTACTTTTAATTTAGAAAATTATCCAAAAACACTTCGTATATACTTCTTAATTGTATGTATTCTTTTAGCTCTCCAAAGATTATTTTTTCCTTACTTATTTACCCTAGAAAAATTCCTTCCATTAGGATATACTTTAAGTACGTTATTCATGTTTTTGTTTGGATTAGGAAGTGTTTTATTCAATTTTAATGCTCAAACATTGAGATTGAATTTTTCACTCAATGAACTAGAAGTTTTACAAAAATCGATTAAAGACATTAACGTTCGTTTATTAATCATAAATAATCAATTACCAGCGATCATTTATAATATAGAATTTATTCCTGAACCAAAAACTTCTTATATTAGTTCAAAAATGGAAGAAATCACGGGTTATGGTATCAACTACTTCTATGAAAATTCTGATTTTTTTCGAGACATTGTTATCCCTGAAGACCAATATAAAATTGAAGAACTTTTTTCTGGTAAATCACCTATCGTCTTACGGATGATTCATGCAAATGGATCGATCATTTGGACAGAACATTATGTAAATATTTCAAATGATATACTTGGCATCAAAAAGCGAATCGATGTGGTAGCTCTTGACATTACCAATTCCAAAAAAACAGAAATCTCTTTATTACAAGAAAAGAATTTAAATTCAACTGTATTTGATAATGCCGCAAATTTAATTTTACTAACCAATGCAGATGGATTAATTGAAAACATAAATCCCGCAGCTTTAAAAATACTAGAAATAGAGAAAGTTGAAGTATTAAGTAAATACATCCAGAATGTAATTCTTGCAGAAGAAGACAGAGAATTTTTAAAAGAAGTTTTGGATGATATTAATGAAATTCAAAATATTGCAGAAAGTTTAATCCTTCGTTATATTACGAAAAATAAACAAATACTCTATTTAGAATGGCGATTAGGGATCATTCGTGACTCAAAAAATGAACCTTCTAAGATAATTTGGATAGGAATAGACCAAACTTCCAAACGAACAGCAGAACTGGAATTAAAAGAACTCAATAGATCCTTAGAGGAGAAAGTAAAAGCAAGAACAAAAGAACTTCAAACAAGTAATACCGAACTCAACTCTGCGTTATTTGCTTTAAGAGAAGCTCAAGAAAAATTGATACAAAATGAAAAATTAGCGTCTTTAGGACAGTTAGTATCTGGACTCGCTCATGAAATTAATAATCCAATCGGAATGATTAAATCATCCGTTGAAACCCTTGTAGCCGAATGGGAAGAAGAAACTTACGATCTAAAAAACAAATCGCTTAATGAAATTTTAGATTTAATCATAGACTCGAATGATACTGGATTACGGATTCTCACTGGTTTAACAAATAGACAAGCAAGGAAATCTCTTACGGATGTATTCCACCAAAATTCCATTTTATTTGCAGATGAATTAGCAGAATTATTTGTTGATTCAGGAATTCGAAACTTATCACCACCAATATTAAAAAAAATACAGAATGCTATAGGAAATCAAAATGATTTCAAACAATTAAGAAAATTTTTATTAATGAAACAATCATCTGAACATATCTTATATTCCATCAGACGATTATCAAAAATAACATTTACATTAAAGAACTTTGCAGGCCTTCAATCCAATTTAGAACTCATAGATTTTTCATTGAAAGACACAATTCATTCTGCAATTTCATTGTATAAAGAATATTTCCTGAGAGATATTAATTTAATTTTAAATTTAGATTTTGAAGGTAATATACGCTGCATACAAGGAGATTTAGTCCAATTATGGAGTCAGATGATTTGGAACGCAATACAAGCCGTATCATCTAAAGGAACCATTTCCATTCGTAGTTATAAAAGTAATGAATCTGTCATCGTTGAAATTGAAGATTCTGGAGTTGGAATTCCAATCGAACACCAACCGAAAATTTTTATGCCATTTTTTTCTACCAAAACATCTGGAGATGGTTTAGGACTTGGTCTTTATTTAGTAAAAGAAATTGTAAATCGACACAACGCAAATATAAGTTTTGAATCTACTTCTGGACGAACAATTTTCCGAGTGAAGTTTCCAATTAAATCGTGATCGAAATTTTTCCAGTGCCATTGGTTTTCCCAATGATATGAGCTTTTTCACCTGAGTTTTTTAATTCATTCATGACGGAATCGACAGATCCATTGTCAACAACAAGTATGTACCCGACTCCCATATTAAAAGTCCCATACATATCATTTTTATCTAAGGAATGGTCTTTTGCTAATTTAGAAAATACATAAGAATCAGGCAGAGAAAATATTTCAGCACCAATTCCATTTGGTAAAACTCGTGGAATGTTTTCATAAAAACCACCACCAGTAATATGAACCATACCTTTGATGGTTACTTTTTCAATTAGAGAGAGAATTGTTTTTACATATATATTTGTTGGAACAAATATATGATCTTTGATAAAGTCTAACTCTGTTTTTGAAGAAGGTAATTTTCCGTCTTTTAAAAGTAATCTACGAATCAGTGAAAAACCGTTACTATGCGGACCTGAAGATTCAAGGCCAATGATTGTATCACCAGAATTGATGGATTTACCATCGATCATTTTTCCTTTTTCTACAACACCTACTACAAATCCCGCTAAATCATATTCTTCATCTGGCATTACACCCGGATGTTCTGCAGTTTCTCCACCAACTAACGCACATTCCGCTAAAGAACATCCTTTTACAATTCCAGAAACGATTGCTTCCATCGTTGGTAAATGTAATTTCCCACAGGCGATATAATCTTGAAAGAACAATGGTTTTCCACCATTTACCAAAATATCATTAACACACATGGCAACCAAATCAATTCCAACTGTGTCATGGATATCTAACATTCTTGCTAATTGAAGTTTTGTACCCACTCCATCTGTGCCAGAAAGTAAAATAGGCTCATTATAAGATTTTAAAAAACTTACGTCATAACAAGCAGCAAATCCACCCAAGCCACCTAACACATTTTTGTTGTGAGTTGTTGCTACGTTTGCTTTGATTCTTTTTACAAATTCTTGCCCTTTTTCGGTGTCAACTCCTGCATCTTTATATGTAACTTTATTTTGTTCAGACATGGAGTTTTCCTATAGTGGTATTGATCAATGACAATGTATGATTTGGTGTGATTGTTTTAGCAATTCTTCCTGCAAGATGAACATAATCTGATTCAGATGTATTCAATAAAATATCAAGTTGGTTTCTATTTTCCTTTGAACCATCGGGCAAATGTAAAAGATTTTTCATGTGCGAAGATGTGCCAAGATTACCATCATATACTTTTAAATTTGGATAATTGTATTGGATTCTTTCTCTTAGAAACACATAGTGTGTACATCCCAAAACTATAATATCAGTTTGAGGAAGGACCATTTTAATTTTTGTATCTAAATAGTTCCAAGCTTCTTCCCATAAATCAGAATCGATCAATTTTGCTAAACCTTCACATGGAATGGGCAAAACCTCTGATCCTTTAGATAAACCAGTAACTAAATTTTTAAACTTCTCTTCCTTGAGCGTTAATTCAGTTGCAAATACCGCTATTTTAACTCCAGGATTGTCAACTAATGCAGGTTTGACGGCAGGCTCCATTCCAAAAATAGGAATCGAATGTTGTTTTCTCAAAAAATCAGCTGCAGCAGATGTAGCAGTATTACATGCAAATAAAACCGCTTCACAGTCTTTCTCTATCAAATACTCAAATGCATTTTTGGAAAGTTCGATAACTTGTTCTTTAGATTTTTGTCCGTATGGCGAATGGACTAAATCTCCAAAATAAATATAATCGATGTTAGAAGTTTCTTTCCATAATGTACGCAAAACAGAAAGTCCACCTAATCCTGAATCAAACACTCCAATTTTATATCTGCCGCGAGAATTCATTTATGATGCTAAATACTTTTTGATGTTCTCAGCGAGTGTTTGGTATATCCATTCAAACTTTGTTTCATCTTCTTCAAGTAAAGTGACCCTGAATCCATTTCGACTACAACAAAAAGAACTAAGTGGCACTACACATATTCCTGCAGATGCCAATAGATGTAGAACAAACCTACGATCAAGCGCAGCTTTTTCCATCAAAGGAGAAACAAAGTTTTTTACCTGTTGGTTCTGAATAGGAAGAGTCATGTGTGATTTCAAAATATTATCTTCAAACAATAAAGTTAAATAAAAGGCACCTTTAGGTTGAATGACTTTGACTCCAGGAATCCCAGATAATATCTGAGTAGCCTTTTCAGCTCTTTTTTTGAATTTTAGATTTCTAAATTTCAAATGGTTTAAGAATTCAGGATGGGAATAAACCAATGGAATGGAAAGTTGTGGCAAAGTTGTCGAACAAACTTCCAACATTTTTGCATCTAATAATGATTTGATATATCTTTCAAATGTAGGGTCATTTTTACGATTAAATACCTCTAACCATCCACATCTTGCTCCTGGCCATGGGTATTCTTTCGATATAGAACGGAGAGCAAAACCACAGACCTTATCACCGATTACTTCGGATAAATGGATACTCCCCCATTCTGAATAATTCACATGTGCATACGTTTCATCACAAATTAAAATGATATCGTATTTCTCACAAATTTTAACAATCTCGCGCATCACTTCTTTTGGATACACGGCTCCAGTTGGATTGTCTGGATTAATCAGTAAAATTCCTGCGATTGAATCATTGTATTTTACTTTATTTTCAATATCTTCTAAATCAGGCATCCAATCATTGTCTGGATTTAATTCGTATGTTAGGTGCTCATAACCTGAATGTGCAGCTTCTGCGGAAGATAACGTAGAATAAGCGGGAGATGGTCCAAGGATCCGTGCTTCCCTTCGCATAAAGCCAAAAATTTTAGCCACAGCATCACCGAGACCATTAAAGAATAATATGTCTTCAGAAGTGATTTGGGCCCCACCTCTTTCGTTCACTTTTGTTGCGAGGAATTTACGAGTGGTTTCGTCCCCTTGTGTGGCCGTGTATGCCCAAGATTTATTTTGGTTCACGAGGCCACTCACGATGTCTTTCATCCAAAGTGGAATGTTTTCCCCTTTCTGGATAGGGTCCCCGATATTTTCCCAGGTGATAGGAACACCCATTGCCTCGATTTGTTTGGCAAGTGCCACAATCTGGCGGATTTCGTAAATTAGTGCGTCAGCACCTGAATGGACTATATTTCTTCTCATAAAATTATTTGCCCTTTTGGCTCGTCACTTCGACTAAAGGGATCGATAATTCCATCTCTTGGGTATCCCTTAATATCTTCAACCGTAAGACGCCCCCAAGTCCGACAAGACCTACTTGTTCTCGTAAATCATTGATGTGGCGCACAGAGAGTCCATTGGCCCCCTCAATGAAATCGTAACGACGCAAACCACCTTTTTCTGCAGCAGAATTGGGCTCGATGTCATAAACCAAAACCCCAACTGCATCATTTGGAATCCCTAGAGATCGCCTATGATCGGGCAGAGGTGTGGTTGCCATCACACCAAGTGTAGCAGGCCGAATGTTCTGTCCGACGTTTTGTTCAATTTGTCTTAAAACTCGTTTGGCGTAATTGATAGGAATGGCAAATCCAATCCCTGCACTGGCCCCACTCGAAGAACGGATCATCCGATTGATTCCGACTACTTCTCCATAAATATTGAGGAGAGGGCCGCCACTGGAACCTGGGTTGATGGCTGTATCGGTTTGGATATGGGTCTGGCCCGTTTCATCAAGATCTTCCCTTGATTTTGCAGAGACCACTCCGACAGTAAAGGTTTTCTCCAAACCATAAGGCGAACCAACGGCGATGGCCCAGTCCCCTACTTCGATTTCATCTGAATTGCCAAGGAAAGCGGGGGTGAATTTGTCTTCACTTGGGATTTTCAAAAGGGCTATGTCAGCTCTCTCATGGCTTCCCACATAACGTGCAGGAAAAATCCTCCCGTCTGACATGATGATTTCAATGATTTCAGCATTTTTGATGACATGGTAGTTTGTAACAACAAACCCTCGTTCATCAATGATGAAACCACTACCTATGGATGAAATTCGATCTTCCCTACTTTCGCCGAAAGCATAAGGATGAAAAATCATCTCTGTTTTTTTTGTGCGAATCGACACCACAAATTGCTGTGCTTCGCGATATACATTGCGAAAGCTCGATTGGATTTGTAGGGCTTGGCTTTGTTTGCTTGCGGATATGGGTTTCGGAGAAGCAAAAAGTTTTGTAACAGCAGACCTAATCTCAGGGAAAAAAATTGCAACCAAAAGTACAAAGACTAAGGCAAAGTTAATGTAGACGACAGGTGGAATCGAATGTTTTCTTTCCATAGAATGCCAAAACCCCTTCCACTCTCGCCGATTCCCCTTCCATGTCGAACTAAAAAGATGAAAACAATCATGACAATGTTGTACTTTCCATTATTTCTTACAGGGTGTTTACCCTATTTATACCATTTAGGGAAGGAACAATCTGCGATCATTTTAGGCAGAGAAAAAATTGAATCCGTTCTAGTTACACCAAACATCGATGCGAAAACCAAAGAAAAATTAAATTTAATTCGTGATGTCAGAAAATTTGCGATCGAGGTACTAGCGTTAAATCAAAACGGCGGGTTCGAATACTACACCAAGTTAGATAGAGAAGAAATTGGATGGAACGTAAGTGCCTCGGAACCCTTAGCACTCAAATCCTATACATGGTGGTTTCCTATAGCAGGGACCGTTCCCTATAAAGGTTTTTTTCAAAAAGATAAGGCAATTGAGTTAGAAAACGATCTCAAACAAAAAGGGTATGACACTCGTATTCGTGTGATAGGTGGATACTCTACTCTAGGTTGGTTTTCCGATCCAGTTTTGTCTCCTCAGCTAAGTTGGCCTGACCATCGTTTGGTGGGACTTGTGATACATGAAATGGCTCATGCAACTGCTTATTTACCTGGAGACACAACACTGAACGAATCTTATGCAAGTTTTGTCGAAGAAATAGGAATTGAACGATATTATATAAAAAAAGAAGGGATCAAAAGTCCAAACTTAGAAAAATTCAAAAAAGAAAAAACAAAAAGAATCACAACGATCAAATTATTACAAAACTATGCAAACCAATTAAAAGCCATATATGTAAGTGATAACGATCAGAGTATGAAGAAAATATTAAAAGCGAATACCATTCTCAATTTTAAGAATGAAGTCATTGCGAGTCATTTGGTTCCCGAAGAAAAATCGAAAGAATTTTTGGCACGTGATTGGAACAACGAAGACTTTTTAGGTGCACTTCGTTACCACTCAGGTGAAGTAAGCTTTTTGGATCTTTATGAAAAATCTAATCGGAATTTAGCAATATTTCATAAAGAGGTAAAAAAACTTTTTGATCTCCCAGAAGAAAAACGAAAAGAATTTCTAAATCTTTCGAATTAATCTTCAATCATTGCTGATGTATAAAGTTTATAACCGATCCAATACCGATCATCTATGGAGTAAGATTTGGCAGCATTTTTACCTTCGATCAAACGGACATAGAGTGGCTTTTCCAATTCTTCCGCTGACAAAAACTGTCGAATGAAGTATAAGTTATGAACTCCTGTTTGATAACCAGAATGCAAAACAAATAAACCTTTATTCTCTTTGGCTAAATAATAAGCAATCCCACCAAAATCATTCGTATATTGAAGAGAATTCCCAATTTTCTGATTTGCATAAATGACGGCGGTATTTGATTGTTTTGATTTGGATTCCATTAAGGCATTACCACCAAGGCACAAATAATTTAATGAACACCATCCTAATTCAGAAAAGTTCACTTTAAATGCTGCTTCAGTATCTTTCGCACCGTCCGTTTCCCATTGAATCAAACCAGCTCCAAGTTCATTTTCCATAGAGGAACGATAACCTACATTTGTAACAGATGGTTTTTTAGGAGACAGGTCCTTTGACCTCAATATTGGATTTGTTAAAAAATCAGATAGAGCAGATACAGAATAATATTCTGTATCTGGAATAGAAAAAGGAACAACTGAATGTATTCCTGAGCTAAAAATATAATGTCGATCTTTTTGATTTAAACGTAAATTGGTTCTATACTTGTCGGCAAGTGACTCTCTTAAGATCACTTCCTGGCTTCCTGCTTCAGAAGATCTAAAGTATTTCACAAGTTCTCTGTATATTAATTTGTTATCAGGGAATAACTCTCGACCCAATGATTTTCCTTGCGCAAAACTTAGTAAGTAGGTTTTTTTTCCTAAGTCAAAAATACCATGAAACTCTTGTTTACCGACCATTTTCCTTTTCAAACGTTCTGCAAAAAGTTCAAAGTTGGGTAAATTTCTCACGTACAATTCTTGTTTTGAAAATCTTTCAGAAGTGAATCTAAATATTTCCCTTGCCGTTGCTAGATCAAAAAAACTTTCAGAACTATTTTTCTCTAAAGATTTTTGCAAAAGATAATAGAACAAAAATTCATATTCATACTTCAATTCAGGACTTAAAAATTCGTTACGAATTTTCTTATTTAATTCATTGAGAATAGATATGTATTCATCTGGTTTTTTTAAGTTCGCTAATTCATAAGCTTTAAAAAATAAATTAGAACTCGAAACTTGTTTGTTTGTTTGGTTTCTTAAATAATCTCTTTTCCATAGAAAATCATTCCATTTTTCAACCCAATAGGAATTCCCATTTCCCAATTCAGAATGAGTTTTTTGGATTTTCGAAACCATTTGTTCCGCTAATTCCCAATCACCACGTAAGTATAAAGCTTTTGTTAGCTCTAATTGGAAGAATAATGCACGGTAATTCCTTCCTTCATTTTGTTCCATTTTTAACAATAACTCAAACAAAGAATTCACTTCCTGATTTTTTTGAAATGGAATCGATCGAAGGATCATATGGAAAAATAAGGTTCTATTTAAATGAGATAGTTTTGTTAGAACTGATTGCCCGTTTGTTAGATACTCAGGTGTTAACGATAAAATTTCAGAATACCCTGTTTGAAGTTGTTCTTTCCAAGTTGTATACAATCGGAGTCGATATGTATCATAAATCGAATCTGAATATCCAAACTTAGTAAAATCACGAGATAATATTTTCTCATCAAACAAGTTCCAATCTTTTTTAAATCCATAATTATAAGCGGATGTAGAAGTAAGTGGAGTTAAGTATATGTCTTTGTCGCCAAATACAAAGGCTTTGTGAAAATATATTTCCAGAATCCTATTTTTAACAACGTTCTTCTCTTTTGCGGTTTTAACAAGTTTAGATAATTTTTTTGTCTGTTCTTCTGCTTCATGAAACATATAATTTTGAATGTACAAACTTCCAAGTCTATATGCCTGCAAAAAAGGATCTTCTTGAATCTCAATTTTTGCTCTGAATTCATCTTTAGATTTGAAGTCATTAAATTTCCCACTGCGCAATTGTGAGTAATACTCTAATGCTCCCAAATAAGTATCTTTTTGATTTCCGATAAACTCGGACGATTTAAAATTACAATCTTCTTTCTCCTTAGAAGAAAAACAAGAAACCAAATATTCATATCGAATTTGGTTTTGAAATGTAGAACTTTCATATTTTTTCCAAAGCGGACGAAAAATGGAACGTTTCGATACAGTCGGAAATATTTCAGATCTTAACCTAGCGAGCCTCAATTCCAGAGAAGGAAGCAAAGGATTCCCTTCATCTAAGAATGTTGAAGCAGTATAATAATTTTCGTATGCTTCGTTTAGTTCTTTCGATTTTTCATTTTGAAATCCTAATTCAATGAACGACTTTGCACTTTCAATCAGGTTCTCAGATGTAATAGAAAACGGTTTCCAATTTCCTATAAAAAACTTACTTTGAATTTTTACATATTGCTCTAAATTACTTGGATAAAAATCTGTTTGGTTTTTTTCATCGTAGGAAACAACATTCTGTATCCTCTTAGCTCTTAAAACTTCATAAATCTGGCCAAGTTTTTCCCATTGTTTTTGTGTTTTGAAATTTTCTAAATTCAATCCAACAATTGAAATCTCTGAACCACTGCCTTGGAACATTTCTCGGAGAGGTAATATTTGTGATAATTCATCACCGAACAAACTTGTTTGGCGGTTCAGATCTTGCTTTGATACCAAATAATCTGTATCAGAAAGTAAAATGCCCAAATTCCCATTTGAAACACTTCGGATATGAGAATCTTTATATCTTTTTTCATCTCCACCATAAACAGTTACCCATTTAAACCGGCGTTCGTTTCTTTCGTTGTAGAGTTGTAGATGCTGGCGATCAAAAATAATAGAAGGGTATTTTTCTTTTTGTTTGATGGTATCGATGATTCGATTTAAAATTTCGCCATTATTTTGTTTTCCCAAAATTTGAATCTTAGGATCTCCATAACTCAAATTAGGGATACAATTATCTAACACATTCGTATTTTCACACTTTGCCTGAACGATTTTTCCATCTTTTAAAGAAAAAGTATGTAGTACATTCCCAAATGAAAAAAGTCCATACCATTCAGGGGAATACAACTCACTTGTTTCTCGTTTGGGTTCAAAAAATGCTTTCCGTTCAGGAGAAACTAACTTTAATTTACTGATAATTTCATTCAGTCTTGTCGATTCCTCTGATTCTTGTTTTAGAATTGGTTTTATCACTTCCCTTCTAATGGTTTTCTCAATAATTAAATTAGTCGTACGTTTATAACCTTTGTACCATTTTAAAAGATCTTGGTAATATAAATTTAATTTTGAATCTTCAAATTCGAATTGTGCTGAAATTAAATCACGAAACAATCCTAAACTGCGATAATTTTCCCAACTATTTACAATTGGACTGACTTCAGATTTCCGCATTTGTGCTTCTGAAAAAGTTTCTAAAAATATTTCTAATCTTGTTTTTGGTGTGAATAACCTAACCGATAGATTAGATTGGTATGTTTGTAATGCTTCTTTTAGGTATGGATCATAATTAGATTGAGTTTGTGATTCTTGTAATCCCCACCTAGTACGGATCACATTTGACCAAAATTTTTCCTCGTCCAATCTAAATTCATAAGCCAACTCAACGGTTTCTTTCCATTTTTTTTCTGCCATGACTTCATCTCCTAGCATCATATATATGGAATATAAATTCAATAGAATGCGAACTCGGGTTTGTCTTGAAATTGGATCATTGGTTAGACCAATTATTTTTGGATCAACCAGGCCTGGATTTTCTAATAATGGAATGGCCTCAGACAACAAACTAACAAATTCTTTTTGTTCTTGCAGGTTTTGTAAAGCTTGGTAATACAACCCAACGCCATAATACAAATCAAACTTTGGATTAAGCATTCGGAAGTTGTTTTCACAAATCTCAGGTGCCTGTTTACATGTTTTTGTCTCTCTAAACTTCCATGATTTCAAATCATCAAAGTATTCTTTTAAAATATTTTTTTTAGATTCAGTCTCAATATCCTTAGATTCTTGGATGATAAATACAGAATGACTATAATTATGAAATATTCTCTCTAAATCTTTATTGGAAGCAGACTTAAGTAAAGTATCAACCAAATCTCTGTAACGATTATTTGCCTCAAGAGGTAAATTGCTCCTTTGGTAAATCTGAGCTTCGACCTGTCTCGATTTTGCTAAAATATTTTTCCCGATAATTGTACTATCTAATCCTTTCGATGTAATTAGATTGTTTCGAATTTGGATTTCATTGAGAGCAGAAACATATTCCTCTTGTTCAACGTGATTTTCGATTCTCACACCAAGAGTTAACAAATATTTGAAGTCATGTGGAAATTCACCAGGGAACCTTCCGTCTCCAATCACTCTCACATTATCACCTAAAAAATAATTCCAAAGAGTCCATTTTTTCCAGCGGCTATACAGTGATTCGCTCGATGATTTATATTCCGTTTCTGCCAATTCTAACATATTGTACGAATCGCGAAATCTACCACTTTTCTGAAATGCGATTGCTAAATAATTCGCAAGGTTGATTGGACTTATAAACTTTACATCTTTATTATATGCAACTGCTGTTTGAAAAGAAACAATAGCTTCTTCATAAAGTCCAAATTCTAATTCAGAAAGACCACGAAGAGAAAATAATAATGCTAATTTTGATCGAATCGAATTAAGTTGGGAGAGCGTAATTGAATTTGGTTCTTGTGCGTATAAATTAACATATTGGTAATATTCATTTTTGAAATAAATATCAATTGATTTTGAAAATTGTTCAGATGCTTTTTTATATTGGCCTTGGTAAATTAATGACTTACCATAATTAAATCGATAAATTGCTTCTTGTTTATAACCTTCAAATTGATTTTTCGTCGATAATACAGTAGAACTTTCCTCTACTTTTCGATAACTTTCATTTGCCTTCGGATAATTATTAAGTAAAAAGTAATTATTCCCCAAATTTAAATTCAAATCTGATAAAACTTTTTTATTTGGGTAATCATCTCCTAAGAAAACAAGGATTTGGTTGTATAATTCAATGTTCGCTTCTAAATTTTTATCAGGGAAATATTTTTTATATAAACTTTCATAAACTTCGAAATCCACATTTCCAGAATTAGGATCTTTTTGTAACTTCATCAAATCAACATATTGGTACAACCATCCAAGTAATTGGTAAGCATCGTAATGCGTTGGATCTGCATATATAATCCACCGTAATTCCAATTCAGCACGTTTGAAGTTTTCTAAAATCTCAGCTTTCCGGACATCGGTCATAGTCCCTGTAGAATAATAATATGATTCAAATGTTACGTATTTGTTAATCAGATAATAGGAATACCCGTATAAAGTTGCAAGGTCCAAATAGGGCCTTGCACGTGGGACAGCTTGTTTATAATACAACTCAGTCCAATTGAGTGCTTTGCCAGACAAAACTTCTATTTTCTCAAAATCTTTTATATTTACTATATTTCTGACAAGTTCCCGATCAGTTAATAACGATGTAAAGTTAGCAATGTTTCCAATTACATTTAGTTTATCTTTACTTAAGATATTTAATTGATTTAATAACGCACGTTCTTCTTCTTCACGAATTTTTTTTCCATAACTAAAGATGGTATCAACCATTTTCCTTTGGTAATAAATCGCAAATTCTTTATACAATGAGTCTAAATACAAATTTCTTGTTTTAACCAAAAACATATTTTGGTTATTAAAAAAATAGTGAAATGACGACTGTAAAAGATCTCCTATTCTTTCAAATTCCACTGCCTTGTTTTCAAAATATAAAAAAGCACTCTTAATATCTTCCGCACCTAGATCAACACCTAACAAAGGATCATAAAATTCTAAATAAATTTTTAAATTCCTAAGCGCATCAGAAGTATTTCCTGCAGACTTTTGGTTATAATATTTCAATAAGTTGGCTCTTAGCAAAATTGGATTTTTGTATTCAGCCATGAAACTTCGAGTTTCAAATACGGAAGGTTTACCTGCAGGTTCCAAATCAATTTGGACTGGAATCGGTATAATAGAATCTAAAACTTGATTTGATTCATTAAAACGTCTTAAATCAGAAAGTGATTTAGCTTTGATATACAAAAGTGTTTCTTTAAAAACTTTGTTTTTTCCACCTTCCTTTGAATCTAAAACTGAATTTACATAAGAAAGTACAACTTCGCTATTTTTATCATCTGAAATCTTGGAAATCACATCTTCCAAGAGATACCTGAGATCTCTCTTCCGATCATTGGAAAACTCATGATTAATATCAGTTAAGAATTTAAGTTTTTCCTTTTCCCAAGTACCGATCATTTCCTCGTATAATTGAGAGAGTTGGTATTGATTTGGGTTAAATTCATAACCACCTAATCTTCTTTTGATTTCATCGATTTGGTGGTATTCCGGAAAAGATTGATAAACTTTAAATAGTATTTCTTTTGCTGATAAAAACTGTTTATCTTTTTCAAGTTGGTCTGCGTACAAATGATAAAGTAACGCCACTCCATCTTTTGGATAATTTGCCTCAGGAATCTTTGGGATTTCATTTAATAGATTAAATTTTGAAGTATTAAGTTTATATTCATTCCATTTGATAAGGAGAATCGCAAAATAATTTAAATCAACTTCAGCTTTGTGTTTAAATTGTTTTAAAAATAGATTTGCTTCTTCATTTTTCCCTATTCGTTTGTAAGTTGAATATTTCAGCAAGGCAACTTGTGCTTCATAAATTGGATATAATGGGTCTTCTGAATAAAATAACTCTACTGAGTCCAATGCCAAAAAATAAGATTCAATACTTTGGCCAGGTGCTAAAACTTTTGAATATTGGTATTGTTCTTTGATATTAGGTTGTTTAGGAATCGAACCGTTTTCTGGAATAAAATAAATATTGATCGCATTATAATATGAGGCCGAAAACAGAATCGATCCTCCATTAAAATTAGAATACCGAACATCAAAATTTGATGTTTCACCAGAAGATAACACACGTTCTTCTCCTGTATTCAAATTTTTCTTCACTAAAAAGCTATGATCTCTTTCATCCAGTTTTCCATTCCCATTTGTATCTTTACGAATAGAAGCGTAGTATAAGTTTTTGGAACGATTGTCAATTGTGGGAGTAAAATCGAGAAATTGATCGTTTGTAAGCCGTGTTAGCCCACCATTTGATAATTGAATTTGATAAATTTCTCCCTTATTATCTTCAAAATAAGAAACAACATAAATGGATTGTCCATCAGCTGAAATAAAAGGAGAAGTTACTCCCATTGTAGTGACTTGTTTGATTATACTAGGTTTATCCAATTCAATTGAACAAAGATTAGGTAAACCTGGTGAAAATCTATCCGAAACAAAATAAATTGTTTTTCCATCAGGTGACCAAATTGGATCAGTATCGATGATTCCCTTGTGGTATTCACCTTTTTTATTGGGAGCATTCGTTAAATTAATAAATTCATCATTAATGAATCGATGTCCTTTTAAATACTCTTCTATCCATTCTTCTGTATCAATTTGCAATAAAATTAAATCACCATCAGAATCAAATTCTTCCGATACAAACACCAAATACTTTCCGTCAGGTGAAATTGATGGTTTTGTTTCAGAAAAAGAATTATTCGTAATTGGAACAACAATTGAACTTTGTAAGTCTCGAAACCAAATATCAAAATTTCCTTTTTGGTCCGTGGCATAAAATAGATATCTTCCATCTTTTGTAGTGGAACTATATAAATTGTTTCCTCTTTGGACTGTTAGTGGGAATGGTTTTGACTGAGTTGGTGAAAAATAATTTTTTGAAATTGCAGAATAATCAAAATTTACATTCGAATAATTAACTTTTGTTTGGAATAATGCACAATTAAAAGTGAAAACAATTATCGATAATAAAAAAAATGGGAGAACCCTATGAAACAATTTCATTGGTATTTTTCCCACCTTCCTGAGATTGTTTCAAAATATTCACCGATCGATATTGTTTTATAATATTCATCGATAAGTGACTGTTTGATTTTTATTAATTCGTCTTCTTTTTTCCCTTTTTTCTTCTGTAAACTCACCTCTTTTTCCATAATGAATTTTCGAGATTCATTCAAAAATAAAATCACGTCTTCTACACGTTTTTTTTTGGCTGGAAGTTCATAATGGATGTAAGTAGGAAGTGATGTGGCAAGAGGATTAAATTTTACAAATCCTTGTGGTGTTTCTCCCAAAATTCCATGAGTTTTGTATTTTTTTATTTCAGGTGATAAATAATTTAACCTGATACGATGCGCTCTAATTTCAGGGTCGGAATCTTCTTTCGCCAATTTTTCTTGGTTATTTTGTCCATTAGTCGACGATTGAATGGAACCAATCATCCAACCTTCTTTTTCTAATTCCCTATCTTCACCTACCATTTGTTTTTCGGCAGCGGTTTGAGCATTGGTAATGGTAATCGGAGGCACTTTTAAACTACAGCCCATGAAAACTAATAAGATTAAAATACGTTTCATACAAACCTCACTCTTGGTATGTTTGGATCTCGTTTTGTGCTCGTTTTAAAAAATTAGCAAGAGGCATACGTTGTTGCGATATTTTGCCATCTTCCAATTTCATGATTAAAGATAAAAGAGATCTATCAAAATACACATCCGCGTAAACTAGACCTCTTGATAAAGAAACATCAATTTTATTTATCGGATAACTATCCGTTATACGGTCGATTAAAAAATTTTGTGCTGAAATAACATTCAATGCACTTTTCCCGAAATCTCTTCCAATTTGAAATATGGAAAAAAACAAATCTAGATTAGCAATTGGTTCACTTAGGTCTCTGACCTTGATGTTCAAATCTGCTTTCAGTTTTCCATCGTCAATTTTATCTCTTACTTTTGGAGCCATTAATTGTTTTAAATCAATATCTCGAATGAGTAAATTACCTCGGAATTCCATATTTTTTGGATCCAAGTTTCCTAAGTTAAAAACTAAATTTTTACCTAAGATGATTCCATCCATTGAGTATGATTTTAACGATTCAATGTTTGCAAAATTTTCTTTATATTCGATAAAAGCGCTAAACCCAGGTGAGTCTTTTTGTTTTTTCACATATTCAAATGGCATGTTTGGAATATTTGGATGTGTTCCAATAACCTTACCAATCGTTACATTCGGAGAATTGACTCTTCCATAATTTTTAATAAAAATGGACTTATCACCAATGATCAAACTTTCTTCAGGCTGGAATTTTAGATTGTGTTGGATTGGAATTTTTGCATTAATTTCTTCAAGCAGAAATGCCTTACAAGTTTCACCTGGGCATTTTTGATTGTTATAAGATAAAATTGGTAACTTTGTAGAAAACTCACCATTGATATCGTAGTCTTTAATTTTTAAATTTAAACCAAGATCTCCATGAACAGAAACTCCCTTTGCCAAATATCGTTTTTGAGGAGAAACAATGGAAAAATCCAAATCTATATTCCCAAAATAAGGGCCTAACGGCGGTTTTGGCTGGTTTGTTTTACTTAATTTCCCACTCAAGGAAGTTTTTAAAACTCCCCCAAAAGCATTTAACTTGAATTGTTTGATCAGGATCTCGTTAGTATTAGGACCAGAGATAGAAATATCTGTTATTAATTTTAGATCATTCATTTCCAGACCTGGTAGGTCTGCATTCAAATTTGCAGAAATTTGTTTTGAATTTGAATCCTGCACATAACGCGCATTAAGACTAATTTTAGGCTGTAACCCAAGTAAATTTTGAATTGGTGAAACTTTTTCTTTTAATACAAGAGGTAATACAATCAACAAATTAGGAGTCGTTAGTTTTAGGTCAAGGGGTGAAACTTGTGCAAAAAGAGTTTCGCCAGGTGTCACATTCCCTTTCATTTTTAATTCAATGGCCCTGTTCCCAGTTAAAGTTCTTTGGTCTAAATCAAGATTGGAAACTTGGATTTCTTTTAATCCAAATGGTTTGTTGAATAACAAATTTGCACTTAAATCTAAATTTAAATGTGATGCGGGTGATCTAGACCTGTCAATTTGGTAACGGAATCCATCTATATTGATTTTAGAATTGAGATGTAAGTTCGCAAATGACTCACCAGAAGTTTCCAAAGACATTTTTAATTTTCCGGCAATGCCTTGGGAATACTCTGCTAATTGTAATTTATCCAATGCCAACAATACATTAATTCCAGAGGATTGTGAGTAGTTTCCACTTGCAGCAATCGTCGCTTGGTTATAGTTGATTTGTGATGGATTGATTGTAAAAGATTTCAAAATAGGAAATGGAATTTCTGTTGTTGGTTTTTGTTTTGTTCCAAAGTCCAAATCAGCCATTAAATCTAAATTGGTCGCATCTAAGGAGTGAGGTTTTGACTTCCCTAGTTTTACATTAACTTTGTTAGCATTTAGTTTTACATTTGCTTTCGTTAAATTCCAATTTCCATGAATTCCTGTCCCTTCCAATGATAAATCTCCAGAAACATTCATTTCGGGAAGGATCCCTTCCAGTTGTTTTAAAGTAGGCTGGAGAGCACCTAACTTAATGTCTGATGACACAATGTCTAAATTTACATCAGGTGTATCTGTAGAAAGTTTTGAAATTAAACCTTTTAATTTGATCCAAGATTGGCCAATCACCCGCAAATCAAATTGTTGGATTTTTAGTACATCTTCTTTTGGATCAAAGTGGATATCTGATACCAATCGTAGTCCTGTTTGTACCGGTTTTCCTCGAACTTCCAGATTAATGTCATCTTTACCGATATTAGTCGCAAACAAAAACAATTCAGGTGATTCTGTTCTGTCCCATTCCAATCGTAAGGACATCGGCAATGACTCTTTCCAATTCACCTGGTTTGATTTCAGCTCAATTGAGATTGGTCTTTCGGAATTCAGATTGATTAGTAGTTCGTCTAACTGATTGAAAGCTTCAACATTCAAGGGTATTGATGTGAAACGATTGGTAATGAGATTTGTTTCAAAGTCAAAATTTTGAAGGGAAAAATATTGAAGATTGCCTGTATCACGAATGTATTGGATGGACATTCCTTTTAATTTTAAATAAGCACTGAGTTGTAATGGAAGGTAGGTTGGGATTTCGGTAAGAGTGTCACCTTTTGCCTTTTGACTAACCTCTTCTTTTGTGTTTTGTTTGGGTTTCAAAAGGTAAGAAAGATTCCAATTTCCTTCCCTTTCTTCTATCCGAATATTCGAATCAATGATACTGATATCAGATAACCGAATTTTTCCGAAAAGTAATGCAGGCAAATTATAACGGATCCGAATTTCTTTGGCAGTAAAAAATTTAGTAAGGGCAAATGGTCCACCTGGAGACAAACTGAGATCTTGGATCTCAATCCCATAAAAAAGGGAGAAACAGGTAAACTTACCTTCCATTTTGATCAATGTGTATTTTGAGACAAAATGGGGCACAAGCCAGTTTGCAGTGAATTGATTGAAGATTAGTTTATAGAGGAGGAAGAGGACAAATAGTCCTCTAAAGGTTTTGGTTTTGGCGATTCCTAAACTTCCCTTCAGGATTGGATTCATCACAAGAATCGCCTCTATTATTTAGTATTCGAAGGAGTCTTCAGCCTCTTCCAGAGTTTTGTATATCTCAAACACGCTGGAAAGTTTTGTAATTTCCATCAAGTTTTCGATATCGGAATTTAAGTTCGCAAAAACCAGACGACCATTCAGCCCATCTATGTGTTTATAGATGTTGAGAAACGTTCCAAGACCAGCGGAATTGATAAAAGGAACTTTTTTCAAATCGATAATGAATTTTGGAACTTGGCCTTTCTTGATGTACTGTTCAATCTTTTCAGACAACTCGAACTCATTTCCGGCTTTGATGGCACCTTCAATTTTAATGATGTGCACGTCGTTTTTACTAGTAACTTTGATTTTCATAACCCTTCGGAAGGTGGTGTTGCCATAAGCATCATAAAAATTTGCTGATTGTAAAGCAAATTTTTATGCATAGTGCAATAAATCTTTGCCGACTTTTCGCAGTTCATGTTTTCCTTGTGACAAATGATTGCGAACAGCCTTTCTAGAGATCCCAAGCCATTTTGCGATTTCCCTTTCTGAAAAAAAACTACGATCGAAGGCCCTAGACTTACGGAGCATCCATATTTTTTTCTGTTTTCCGTACCAAACCCTGCGATTTGGATCCGTTGTTTCATATAATTTTCGAGTGTAGCGAGTGATCATTGATGTGAGTCTTAGGAGCAATTGTCGGTGTTCCGACCTCCTTTCTTCCCATAATTCATAAAAGGTATTTTCATCCAATTGGTTTTCCCGCAATTTCCATAAGAGTAGTTGTTTCAAATTTTGTTTCATGGGAAGGTCAAACTGCAACGAAAGGATAAGAGCAGTGAGTTTGGGGAGTTTTTCTAAATTCATTTTTAAAAGTTCCAATGTCTCATCAAAAGGATCCTCCTCATTTGCTGGTGTTTCATAATTCCAAAGTTGTAAATACAATTCACCGGATTCTGGAATCTCTGAATAACGAAATCGATTTCGGTATTGGTTAAAGATATAAGTAACAAAAAATCCAAGAACATGTGTAAGTTGGTATTTTAAACTCAAAATCCACATTTTGCTGAAAACTTCCAGTATAGTAACAACCATTTCGGAACTTTCATCTTCCGAAATGTTTCGTTTTTTTGCTAAACGATCAACCATCCAAATTGGCAATTGTTCTCTAACTAGGCTCAAATCATTTGTGATCCTAGCTTGGTTTATTATAGGCAATATCTTTTCATCTCGAATTTTTGGCAACATAGAGCAAGGTTGTATCCAAGTTTTAAAAAAGAATACACCACTATTTACCTAATAACAATTGTTATAAACAAATAGAATGAAAATATAATGTTAAATTACGAACTTTTTAATTTAATTTTTTTGTAGATTAAGATAGAAACCGAAACAAATACATGGATCAAATTAAAGAAAACAAAAGGAAAAAAACTTAGTACTGGTACACCCAATGAGGAAGCCATAAAAGCCCCACAACTATTCCACGGGATAAGAGGAGACGTAATTGTTCCTGAATCTTCTAAGGCTCTAGAAATATCCTTTTCTGGGATTTTTTTCTCAATTGCAAGCGTACGAAACGCACGTGCAGGGATAACCAGAGACAAATATTGGTCAGCTGTCATCATATTCAAAAGAAAAGAAACGCCCATTGTGGAGAGGAGGATATCAAATTGGTTTTTTGCCCAATGTTTGATATGGATTAACAGTTCATTCAAATAACCAAAACCTTCTACAACGGCCCCAAACCAAACAGCGCTAAAGATTAGGATTTCTGTTGGTAAAATAGAAACAATACCACCACCGCTGAGAAACAAATCCCAAGTTTGGTCACCCGTTTGAGATTTGTAACCAAAAACTAACGAGTGTAACATCTCGAAGGAAAATCCGAACTCAAATAATGAGAATAAAAAAGCCGAAAGAATTCCGAGAAGGAAGGAAACTCGAACTGGTAAATGAAAAAAGGAAGACCCAAATACAATTAGTACAGGTATCAATTTCCAATAGACAATATCCTTTGTTAAATATTCTGAGAAACTTATCTGATTTGGATTCAATGATTCCAAATTTGGATTCCAAACAAAAACATTTAAAATATAAAAACAGAACACAGCCAATAAAAAACTGAAACATGTTGTTTTTAACATATGCCGAATATGAGACCAGATCGGAACATGGGTTAAACTTGATGCTAAATTTGTTGTGTCAGAAAGAGGAGAAAGTTTATCTCCAAAATAACAACCACTTACGATTGCACCTGCAGACATTACATCAGGGAATCCTAAAATTTTAGATACACCCATTAGTGCCACACCTAATGTACCTGCAGTAGTCCAAGAAGAACCAGATACCATTGCAGCAATTGCTGAAACTATTGCGATCGAAGGTAAGAAGAACTTTGGTTCAATTAGGGAAGTGCCAATTTGCATCATCGTGAATAATACTCCCGAATAAGCCCAAGAAGCAATTAACAATCCCACAAAAAAAAGAATCTCCATAGCTGGGAAAACAGAATATAGATTTTTCCGAAATGCAGACTGCAAAAACAGAAATTTACGATTGGATCTTTGCAGATAAGAGAATATTCCAGCTATGGTTAAGGCATAAGGGTGAGGATAAGGAACAACCCATACGAATTTAAAAAACAGAATTGAGAAAACTAAATAAAAAATAGGAGCGAGAGAAAAAATGACAGGTTTTGTTTTCTCTCGTTCCATTTTCTATCATTTAGAAAAATGTAATATTGATATAATAAATAGAAAATCCAAACAAAAATAAAATCCCAAACCAAGATAATAAATTCATCCATGGTTTTGGTCTTTCTTCTTTTGGAATTTCTTTCCCAAACAAAATTAAGTGATGGATCAATGCTAAAACAGGCGCGTTCAAAAAAGAAACCGTTGTCGCAAAGTCGACTAAACTTTTCATATTAGTTCTGAAAAATAATAATAAGAGAACCGAACCTACTCCAACGAGCAAAATACAATACCAATATAATTTTTCCGTTGTGAACTTTTGCAAAGTTGGAAATAATCTACGACTTGCATTGGACACAACTCGCGGGTAAGCATCAAAACAGGTTAAGGTTGTGGAAAACATAGTAAAAAAAGCTGCCACTAAAATAATAGGATATGACCAAGAACCTATCGCAGTTGTGTATAATTTCACTAGTTCTGAAGCAAATCCCACTGCTTGGGATGAAAATTCCATTCCAGTATTGTACATCATATTGGAACCAAGTGCTAAAAAACAGACGGCAAGCAATGTAGTTCCGATATATCCAATATTAAAGTCAATCATTGCATATTTCATAGGTGGAAGTTTTCCATCCGATGTTTTTCGAGCAAGTGTCCAATCAGATTGCCATACAGCAGCTTCAATGGGAATCGGCATCCAACCCATAAGAGCAATTAAAAAGGCAACATCAGACAAGTTAGAAATAGAAAATGATTTTCCCGGAGTCGATAGTTTAGGAATTCCAGCGTAAAAAGATAAAACCATCGCTGCTATGGTTGCCACTGTCAACAAGACAACAATCCATTTCATCAAACCATCTAAGGCTTTGAATTTACCAATTGCGAGTAACAAAAAACAGAAAACGAGAATCATGGCACAAAGTAACCATGGTTCTAAAGTTAATCCGAATAAGTTTGAAAATAAACCCGAAGTTACCAAAGTAACTGTGGCAACGATGATACACATTGTCCCAACAGAAATACAAAAGAAAATCCATATCGGCAATCTACCTAAAGATTCATACCCATCTAACAATGATTTTCCGGTTACAATTGTGTATTTTGTACCTACAACAAAAAATGGATATTTGATAAAATTGGCAAATAGGACAACGGCGAGTAATCCGTAACCATACACTGCACCAGCGCGAGTGGATTGGACCAAATGGGAAACTCCCACAGCGGCTCCCGCATACAAAAGACCAGGACCAAGATAAGTTAAAAAGGGAAATCGTCTCATTTTGGACAAAATGACGATAGGAGAAAGTTTTTGCTACTCTAATCGAGAGTAGATGGATTCAAATAATAAAATAAGACTTGGTTCAAGGCCAAAATATCAATCGGTTTGGTTAAAAATTGATCCATTCCGACTTCAAAACATTTTTTACGTTCTTCATAAAGTGCCCCAGCAGTTAACGCGACAATCGGCACTTTTTCGCTTGTTTCGTTAGCTCTGATGATAGAAACAGCTTCCAGTCCATCCATCTGTGGCATTTGTACATCCATAAAGACCAATTGTGGTTTGAGTTCTTTCATCATATTGACTGCGTCTACACCATTTTCCGCTTCTAATAATACTGCCTTGGGGACATACTTTAAAATCATACGTTTTAAAAGGTCTCGGTTCAATAAATTGTCTTCGGCAATTAGAATTTTTGCATCCACGTTCAATAGTTTAGATTGGTTACTATTCTCCCAAACATGTTGTTGTAAGTTTTCCTCATGAGCGTCACTTATGTTCGTATTTTTTAAGGATTGGAAGGTTAAATAAAATCGAAACTCAGTTCCTTTTCCTTCTTCGGAAAAAAATTCGATTTGACCACCCATCAAATCTAAAAGGGATTTCGTGATCCGTAACCCAAGTCCCGTTCCACCGAATCGCCTAGTGGAATTTGATTCCCCTTGCCAAAACGATTGGAAAATCTTTGACTTATGAGCTTCAGGGATTCCAATTCCAGTATCTTTAATTGAAAAATTTAATTTGATATTTTCATTTGGTTCTAACTCGGAATTGATTTTTAAAGTAACACTACCTTTTTCAGTGAACTTCACAGCATTCCCAAGCAAATTAATCAAAATCTGCCTTAACCTCGTTGCATCAACTAGGATCCATTCCGGTAAATCTGGATCTCCAACGTATTGGAATAAGATGTTTTTTTCTTTTGCTTTCCATTGCAAAACACCAAACGAGTCTTTGATGATGTGTTTTAAATTGGAAACCGTTTCGTTTAACACGAGTTTCCCTGCTTCAATTTTGGAGATGTCTAGGATATCGTTGATAATTCCTAAAAGTCCATGCGCACTGCTTATTGCATTTTTTACATATTCTTTTTGATCATCATCTAGTTTGGTTGTCATGAGTAATTCATTAAATCCAATCACACCGTTGAGTGGAGTACGAATTTCATGACTCATATTGGCTACAAAATCGGATTTTGCTTGGTTTGCACGTTCCGCTTCTTTTTTTGCATTTATCAAATTGAGTTCTGCATTTTTTCTATCAGTGATATCATTAAAATGAACGACAAAGTATAAAGGTTTTCCTTGCCGATCCCTTACAAGAGAATTCGAAATTTCAATCCACAATATTTGATTGGATTTTGATATATAACGTTTTTCATAAACAACATCTACATCTTTCCCTTTTAATGCAGATTCTCTATATTGGTGGAAGATATTCTGGTCTTCTTTGTAAGCGAAATCTTTTGAAGCCTTGCCAATGAGTTCTGTTTCATGATAACCTAACATCAATTGGAGTTTTTTATTCACTCGCAAAAATTTTCCTTCTAAATCAAGAAGAGAAACCCCAACTCCAGCATTTTCAAAACTCATTCGAAATCGATCTTCACTTTCAATGAGTTCTTCTTGGATTCGATTTTCTTCTGTTATATCTCTGTTGATCGCAATGACACCAATGATAGAACCTTCTTCATTTTTTAAATAACTAACTGCAGAACGAATTTTGAGTTTTGTTCCATCTTTTCTAACCTGGAACACTTCCCCCTGCCAAATTCCATTTGTTTGTAGGTCAGTAATGCTTTTAGCTCTGTCTCCTTCTAAGATGATGGTTTGAAGTATGTCCTTAGTAGATTTACCAAAAACCTCTTCCAATTTATAACCATAAATTCTTTCGGCGGCAAGGTTCCAACTTGTGATATTAAATTTTAAATCTGTTACAATGACCGCATCATAAAAGTATTGAAGGATGAGAGATGAGTAAACTTCCTTCGGTATGTTGTGATCCATCGTACATTAATATCGGGGTAAGTTTTAGAAAAGTGCAAGCCATTCCTTAAAATTAAAGGAAACCCAAAAAAAAATGAATTAGCTATATAATAGATTGTGTCCGTTTGCAGTTGATACGGAATCTCAACGATTGCAACATCTGATGTTTGCCTTGCCATTACGTATAGAATCTTTCATTTCTTCTCAACATTTTTACTTTAATATAACGAGTAGATACTTTATCAAAAATTTCACTTCCGAACAAACATCTGTATCCGTACGATTGGGTCCTTTCAATGGATTTGATTTTGTACATAAAAAAAGCCAACCTAAAGGTCAGCTAATCCTCAATTTACAAACCATTCAAATTTTACCCGGCAACAATGCCGGAAAAATCAGAGCAAGACACCTTGCTCTGATTTTGAGAAAAGCGACCGGTACTCCGAGTCGCGGACGAAGAGCCCTGAGCCTTGCTCAATCAATAGAATCGATTCCGCTCAATAGATTTGTTTTGGTACATAAAAAAAGCCAACCTAAAGGTCAGCTAATCCTCAATTTACAAACCATTCAAATTCTACCCGGCAACAATGCCGGAAAAATCAGAGCAAGACACCTTGCTCTGATTTTGAGGCAGCGACCGGTACTCCGAGTCGCGGACGGCAGCCGGCTCAAACAGAGCTCAACAAATAAAAAAAGCGCTCACTTTCGTGAACGCTCTCTATAACGTTATAAGTGCTAACCCGGCAACGTCCTACTCTCCCATTGAGCGAACCCAATAGTACCATCGGCGATGAGAAGCTTGACTTCCGTGTTCGGAATGGGAACGGGTATGGCCTTCTCTCCATAATCACCAGGAGTAATTACCATTACTTCCAAGTGAGCTGGATTCGCAAGTACTTTTTATAGAAAAGTTACATATTTAAATCGTAGGTTGCACCAAATTTTAAGCCTGAAACTTCGATTCTATGTTCTGCAGTGGCGGAAACAAATTCCATTAGGGTTCCTAAAGTGGAAAATTCGTTACCATCAAAGCTGAATGCTACTGGACTTTTTGATTTAGCATTCATATATTCGCGTTCAAAACTTAAAAAGAGGCGTAGTTTTGGAACTACTACTACACTAGCTCCAAAACTTAATTTTTCAGAATTAAACGTATAGCCACCGTTAGAGTAATTAAATGAAGCACCGGCAGTTGAGAGTCGGAATTGTTCAGAACTATACAATCCTGATGAATTTAGTAAAAAAGGTCCAAACAGTAAAAAGTCTGCGAAGAGTGTGGCGCGTTCATTTAGATCAAATTCCAAACCAACTCCAAGTAATCCAGATGTACCGGTTGTGTTTTTAGTATCTTGGCCAATGTATGTTGGATTACCAAGACCTAAATAAGATCCTTCTAAAGTTTGGCTCATACTACGTAGTACATACTTTGGTAAAATACGAAAGTTGGATGTTGGAGTGATGGTGACACCTAAATTGATATCAGAGTAAAGTAAACGGTAATCTGCATCTTTGATGCCAAGCCCGGTTGGATAAAATGAATTCCATTCATATCCTCTCGCAAATCGATTCAAATGGAGACCTAAAAACACGTTTGAAAGAATACCAGCATTCACTGATTGGAAATAGTCAAATCCCCAATCATTAATTAGGCTCAAACCTTGATGATTCTGCCATTCCTGATTGTATTCTGTCCGAACAATATCATTATAGAAATTTCTCTTTTCTAAATCAGTACGAAGGCCTCCTAAAAACAATCCACCTTTGATTCTAAGAGTATTACCTTCGGCCTTTCCTTGAGCGTGAATGGATGTGGCCAATAGAGAAAAAATGACCAAAAGAAAAACGAATGTTCGTTTCATGAATAGAATTACCTCTCTCATCCAATAACAAATGAAAGGATGACCACTCAAGGAAATTTTTAAGAACGAATTGCTTTTTTAGAATTCTTTCTAGAAATCCCTAAGTTCACTTAAGAAAAATCTAGAAACATTAGAAACTTTTGAACCAAAGTTCGTGTCTATAACCATGGAAGTCTTATTGTAAAGATTTTTCCGAGAGCAAACTATCTTCCTGTTGGAACGAAGAAACTATTGCCGTCAAACACTTGTCTTGTGGTATTAGAGTTCAAGTAAGCTAAAACTCAATTGGCATGTACATCGCCAAATGAAAAGTTCTAAGTTCATAGGTATACCCATTTTCTTTTACTATGGGACCACCAAATGAGAACCTCGCCCGAAGACCCAAAAATGGAGGGGATTCTAAATAGATCATAAATGCAAATTTTGCTACAGCATTCACACTGACTTGGTTACGCATAAGACTACTGATAGCCAACGATTCAATTGCATTGTATCTACCACTAAGGTAAGCAGACAACGCAGTGGCATCAGGCCTCAGTAAACCTTGGCTTGCTAAATAATACCCTACTAACTCGAGATTGTTTCCATTGGAAAGATTTGCGACCAAGTAACTTAAGGTTGGATCTGAATCTGGATTCAGGTTCCCCGAAATGAATTGGTATCCACTTAAATTATTTAAAAATGCATTCCTCCCAGGGCCAGAAAATGCGATAAGCAAATTGGAGGCCGCATCTTTAAAATCAACATTCCCGCGGAGTCTGACTTGTGCAGGTCCCATCCCAAAACCTAACCGAAAGGTTTCGGGATTTCCAAGATAAAATATTGGAACTAACATAGAATAGGTTCCTTCGATATTCGTCCCAACATCTTCGGTAACTTTATTTCGTTTTGTAGACAATGAATCACCATCCGAACTAGAAGATTCCGATTCAGAAGAAGATGTTTCAACAGAAGCAGATTTAGAAAATGCCCTCGGTATGGACTGACGGTTGAGATAAAAATTTGAATTGTGTAGGAGTAAGTTTATGCCAAAATATTTTGAGATTTGGTATTCTGGAGATTTGACATCAAGTAACCAAGACACACGGCCTGGATCATCTTGAACCATTAAAGCATCACGCCTACGTCCCTGGATGGATAACGATACACTTTCTAAAGTCACACCAGGATTGATCGAAATGTATTTATAGGCATTTTTTTTAGAGTCAGAATTGGCATCTAACTCGGTTGTATTTTCCTTTGGCTCCTCTGCGTATAAAGTGCCAATGGAAAATAGAAATAATAAATAAACTATATATCGAATCACAACAAACTTCTGTAATACTAAAGATTTTCGTCATATTACAATTTGTTAACCAATGATAAAAGATTTTTTTATTCTATTTTACTAAAGTTTGTAAAAAAAATTCCTTTATCAAATGATTTGTAATTTTCTTAAATAATTTAGAGTTGAATCTCTACATCTGTAATAGGAAAGGCTACACATGAATGGATCCAACCAAACTTTTTATCAGACTTGCGGATTCTCGCTTCCTTAGGGCTAAATACTTCACCTGATTTTAATTTCACCCTGCATAAACTACATTCTCCAGACCTACAGGCATTCTCAGTAAAATATCCGTTCCTCTCTAAACTATTTAGAAGTGGTTCACCAACTTTTGCTTGAAAAGGTTTTTGATTCCCAACCCTAATTTGCACTTCCTCTGTAGGGAGAAGTGTATTTGGCCAACCAACAAGTGTCTCAGGATTGTTTGGTGGTCCATTCCCTTCGGTTAAAATACGACCTGATTTGACACCTAACTTAGAAAGTAATTCCGCACAATGATCGTTGAACGGAGTTGGCCCACAAACATAATACATTTTGGATGGAGCATCTTCTAATAATGTTTGTAAAATCGTTAAATCCAATCTTCCGCGATAACCTTTGTATTCAGGACTAACTTCTCGAGAAAGAAACTCTGTGAGTATGAAATTTTTATTTTCCAGCGCTAACTCACGTAGTTCATCAATAAAAATCACATCGTTTTCATAACTATTCGAATATATGATATGGAAACGAACCTGAATCGAAGAGGCCAAAAAAGTCTTCAACATACTCATAGCAGGTGCAATCCCCGATCCACCAGCCAGGAATACCAAATCCAAACCATGGAATAATGGATTGTGATGGAACGAACCCATGGGCCCTGTTGATTCAAATTCTTGACCTACTTCCACTCCATCTAAGAGATAAGGACTTACAAATCCACCTTCTGCGCGTTTTATGGTAAGTTCATAAGAATTTAGCTCTTTAGAAGATGATGAGATCGAATATGGTCTTGCAGTTAGCACTCCAGAAATGGTAACAAATAAATTGATGTATTGACCTGACTGAAAAGGTGGCAATCGTTTGCCGTCCGCAGAAACGAAAACCAAAGTTTTTGTAGTTGGAGTATCAATACGAATTTTTTCTAAACGGAGTTTCAATCGTTTCGGATGGAGACTTTGAATGGTTTGACGAACATTCCCTTTTTCTTCTGCAAAGGTAGATCCATTGGTCTCCATTTCCTCTTTTTTTAAAACAGCCTCTTTGTATCCAACAACTGAGTTAAAAACGTTTGTGTCGAGAGTTTGGTTGTTATCTATCATAACTTATTCCTATTGTGTAAAAATTTAAGTTTCAATTGAATGATCAAAAAGATTTTACTTTGTCTCAACGGCTGTTTTGGTTTTCCGTTTTATATTTGATCTTTTTATAATTTTTCGAGCTGTATTATAACCATTCAAATATGTAGGTTGGAAGCCACCCATACTTGTCCAACTACTCGCAGAATAAAGTCCATCAATTCCATCTAATGTATCACGAAACAAATGGCCATCTTGTAATGTTTGTTTGAATCCATAAATAGCACCACCAGGAGTATTCAAATACCGCATCATTGTCATAGGTGTGGCAACTTCCGCTTTTTCAATATGTGACCTGATGTTTGGATAAGCTTTTTCTATAAGATTGATCAGTTTATCACCAAATTCGTATTTTGTGGAAATATAATGTTCTGGAGGAACCTGTTTCCATGCTTCTCCATATTGTAAAGCTACAAGTGTGACAACGGATTTTCCTTTAGGAGCCAATTCTTCATCAATGAAATTATAACAAGTCACCATCCCCCAATCTGGAGCTTCTAACGTATACATTCTATCTTCTGTTACTTGTGCATTAGAAGTTGTCATCACAAAGGTAGAGGCTGTCGTAAAACCTATCTCTTCCGGAGGACAATCTAATCCCAAATATAAACAAACTGCAGAAACACCCATCCTTCTTGATTGAAAATCCTTCAATACGGATGGTGGAGGTGTGTTTTGATCTAACATTTCATGGTAGGTGATGAGTGGGCTTACATTTGAAACTACTGCATCGCAAGAAACAGTTTCACCCGTCTCAAGGATTACCCCTCGCACAGATCCATTTTCAGTTAGAATTTTTTCTGCAGCACAATGAAACCGAACTTCGCCGCCCGCTTCCTCAAAAGAAGACAATAAGGAGCTCGAAAGCATTTGGGATCCACCTTTGATATGCCAAGGTTTATATACACAATAAAAATATAACATACCGATGAATTCGGCAAACACCAAATCCGTAGTGGGAATACCAACATAACTCCAGTAAGGTGTAATAACATTAATTAAATTTTCATTTTTAAAAAATTCATTTAAAACGTCGGTAGTTGATCGTAGGCCGTAAGCTGAAAAATTTGGACATTTAGTTTTAATTTTACTTTCGTCCTTTGATAAACGAACTCTTGGTAATACAAAATAATATTCATTTACAACTGATTCACTAAGTATGAAAAATGCTTCGATAGATTTTGATTCTTCTGGGAAAAGATTTTTTAGATGAATTTGTAGTTCATTCCAATCAGCAGGTAAAGTGACATCCAATTTTCCAGGCATGATAATCCGATAGAGTTCTTCTTCCTGAACAAGTTCAATTTTATCCAACACTCCAAGTTCTTCAAATACACGTCGCATTATGAAAGGATTGGATTCTGTTCCAACTCCACTCAATTGGTGGAGGGCTACTTCAAATTCAAAATCACCTCTTACAAAAGATGTGGCACATCCCCCTGGCACATTATGACGCTCCAATAACAAAGTTTTTGATCCTTCTCTTTGTAAACGTGTGGCTGCCACCAAGCCTGCGTTTCCTGCACCAATTACAATTGTGTCGTAGTGAGCCATTTTCTCTCTCCCAAAGGAATTCCTTCTTTGGATAAACCAATCTTTACACTGTAAAGATTGCAAGGTATTTTTTAACTTCATTTTTAAAAAAAAGCTGAATTGGTAAAAATTGTAATCAGGAGAAAATTAATTCCTTCTTTCTCCATTTTATTTGCCTCACCGAAAAGACTTTACCTATGGAAGAATGTGGCCTACTCAGTTGTAATGGCAGGGAAAAAGCAAAAAAATACTAAACAAATATCCTCCTACCATCATGGAGACCTTCGGCCCGCTCTCATCAATGCAGCTCGCAGTTTATTACAAACCATGGGGATTGAAGAAATTTCATTACGTTCTATCGCAAGCGAAATTGGAGTCACACATATGGCTCCCTATTCTCATTTTAAAGGAAAACATGAATTATTACAGGCAGTTGCAGCTTCGGGGTATGATGACTTAGCGACGAATATGATTGCAGCTCAAAAAAAACATCCAAAATTATTAGGTCGTTTATTAGCTTACCATTTCGGAGTCGAGTACATCCAATTTGCAATTGCAAATCCAAATCTTTATCGTTTGATGATGAATCAAATTAACTTTGAAGAAAAAACAAAAACTTTGGAAAATACGAGTCGAGAAATATGGGTGAGTTCTCAACGTCCCTTTCGTTTGTTGTATTCTGCATTTGCAAATGAAGGTGTGAATAAAAAATTAGCACATGCAAGAGCCTTAGGTGCATGGGCGATTGTCCATGGGATAGCATCACTTGCCATTGAAGGTCACTTGGTCCTTCCCAAAGGAATGGATGTCATTCAATTGTTTAAAACAACAGTTAGTTCCTCGGTTGACCTAAGTTAATGTACGATTAAGTTTCTCATGTTAGGAAAAATTCTTTAAACAAGATTTTTACTTTTTGATTTCTTTACTATTTGTCTGCGCCATTGTGGAAAGATTACCGCTTAAAACATTGATGTCAACAGGACCTTCAATACCATTCACTCTCTCTGTATTTTTATACTGCCAAATAACCCAATCGATTGAGGAAAATACATTTGGGTGTAAAAAAATATTCCGAATCCAAACCGGATGTTGGAATAAATTGTCACCTAAGTATTTGCTTTTAAACTCATTCGTTAAGTAAAGAATTGTCTTTTTTCCATAATGGGAATCAATTCGATCCAAATACTTTTGGATTTCAAATTGGACATTTTCTAAATTTGGTCTCTCCTTACAATTTCCTTCGAATTCGAGGTCAACAACAGGAGGTAAAGATGCAGTATCCACAGGAACAGTTTGGATAAAATTTTCAGCTTGTTCCAAACCGGATTTGCATAGGGTAAAAAAATGATAAGCCCCAACAAAAAATCCTTCTTTTTTTGCTTCACTCCAATTGTATACAAATGACTTATCTTTAAAATCACCACCTTCAGTCGCTTTAATGTAAACAAATGAAATTTGATTTTTAGGAATTAAACTCCAATTGATTTTACCTTGGTGATGGGATACATCGATCCCTCGAATTGGATATTTGTCTTTGGAAGGATATACAAACCAAATATATCCTGATTCAAATGCTTTATACAAAATAAATAAGAAAAGAATCGCAACGCAGAATAAGATTCCAAACTTTTTCATCATAAATTAAATTCTCATCTACTAAAAATAAATTCTAATACAATAAAAATATCATTGTTAATCGGTTTCACTATAAAACAAAACAAAATTTTATCAACTTGATCTTTTTGTAATTTATCAAATAAAAGGTCATGACAAAAAGTAAAGTTTTAGAAATGCATAATGTTAGTATTGTTGTTCAGTCCCTTGACAATGCCATAGCTTTTTTCCAGGAAATAGGACTAACATTAGAAGGAAGAATGGTTGTCGATGGTGATTGGGCTGGTCAAGTCACAGGACTTGGCAACCAAGAAGTGGAAATTGCGATGATGGTAACTCCCGACGGTCATACACGCATTGAACTTTCTCATTTCATTTCTCCTAAAACGATTGCCGACCATAGAACAGCTCCCGTGAATTCACTTGGGTATCTTCGTATTATGTTCCGAGTCAGTCACCTAGATGAGTTATTGTCACGACTCACAAAACAAGGTGCGACAATTGTAGGCAAAGTTGTTGAGTTTGAATCGATTTATCGTCTTTGTTACATCCGAGGTGTCGAAGGTCTTCTCATTGGACTTGCTGAACAACTTGGCAACGAAACAGCCACTGACATTCTAAGTGAAAAATGAAGGCCATTCTCTTACTCAGTTGTTTCTTACTCTTACAATGTATGGAAACAAACAAAATCAATCAGAAAATACTAAGCGAATTAAATGAAAAAAACATAATTGGTTATTTTATTAGAAATCAAAAACTTACCCGAACCGAACCATATAAAATTTATGAATTTAAAGTAATAAACTTATTACAACCCAACCGATCCCTGATAAGTGGAAAAATATCGACTTCTCCACTTTTTGAATTAGATGTAATCTATTTCATTCTCATTACAGAAAGAGAAAATCATTCTCATAAAGTATTATTTTCATTTTTAAAAGATTCTGTAAAAGGACTCAATTTCGAATTCCTCAATTTAAATAACGATACTTATGATGAGTTGCTACTCTATTACGACCTATCCGGAAATGGCTACACAGAAACTTATTCTGAAATTTATGAGGGTATTTCATATCAAAAAGTATTTGAAACTCCAATGGAATATTCGGCAAAAGATACTCTGTTTAAAAACCAACTTTCCTTTCAAAACGGTAAAAATTCTTTCAAAGATATATTTCTATATTCAAAATTCAAAACCAAAACTTGTAATGTATTTACTGCTGAAGGTTGTGGCAAATTTTCCAGTCACATCTTTCGATATACAAAACAATTGGATGAGTATACATTGAAAGATCAAAAAGATAGGGATTTATATTATGGGATTTTCCAAGATGACTGATGAAAAACTTCAATTAAGGGTCGTTGTTTGAAATTCGAGAAAACTATGGAAGGAAATTTCAAAGAAATATTTAACCAATTAGATAGGAAAGGTTATCATGTAACTGATGGTTTAACTGATACTGAAATTTCTAAAATTGAAAACGAATATTCAATTTCGTTTAATATAGATCATTTAAAATATTTGAAAACTGGATTAGTGATTGGAGAAAGATTTTATAATTGGAGAGATTTTTCAGAAAATAATATTTATAAAATCAAAAAAATGTTAAATTGGCCTCTAGAAGGAATATTGTTTGATATAAAAAATAATTTATTTTGGTATAATAAAATTGGGAAAAAACCGGAAAAACTCGAAAATCAAATCGCAATATTTTCTGATTGGTATCATTTAAATGTACCAAAATTAATTCCAATTTATAGTCATCGATTTATGCCTTCGGAACCAAAAAGAAGTGGAACGCCAGTCTATTCGGTTTATCAAACAGATATTATTTATTATGGTGAAGATATAATTAGCTATTTTAATCTAGAATTTTCTCTGAATATTACTAAGGAAGTTGTTATGAATGAAGGAGAAAATAAGGAACCATATTTTTGGAACGATCTTGCTTCTTAGAGATCCCGATCTTCATATAACTACCGCTAACCACTGCACTTACGAACTTCGCCCTCACTTGGTCTACGGAACATAGACTTTCTTTCACTCGTTAGCGTTCGCATACTACCTTTAAGCTTAGTTTCAGTAGATAAATCTGAAAATGAAACTTTATAACTTGCTTCAGGTTGTAAAATAAATTTACCTTTGAAAACTTTAGTAATTTCTAAAATGGATATAAGAATTAAAAATCAAAGAATTAATTTGTGATTGTAATGGAATCAGAATCCTTTCTAATGCAACCTATGAAATTTAGATCAAAATACTTGTTCCTATTTTTAGTCCCTTCCATTTTATTTACTTTTTCATGTAAATCCTCCCAAATAAAAAACTATGAAAGTAAGGGAAACTTAGCGAGTTCCTATTCGTTAAAGTGTTCTACAATTTCGGAACTTTTCAATTATTATACACCTGCAGATATATTCCCAGCTGTACGTGATTGCATTGAAAAAGGAGAGTATGAAAATGCTTCTTACCTTCAGGCCGCGGCTGGTGTATATGGAAGGTATGATACTTTACGCGTAGAAGATAGGTCAGCTCACCAAGCGATTAGAGTATTACAGATTAATATTTTGGGCACAATCGAACAGGAAAAATTAAAAGCTTACCAAGAGTATTTTCAAACCAATGTCATGACATCCAATGAAAAATTATTATATGTTTGTCAATCAATGAATGCCTTAGGAAAACCAACCTATACACCAAATTATATGATTGCTCATGGTATCAGTTCTTTCTCTGATAAAGATCATTGGATGGTAAAAAATTTTGACCCAGAAAAAGCCTGGAATTCAGCAATTGATTCTTACCTACATTGCCCAAAATAATAGGAAAAAAAATCATAGAATAACTGGTTCTATGATTAGAATTGCCTCCCTATTTTTCATTTGGAATAATCTTAAGTAGGCTTCGGCTTCTTAAGTAAGCCTCACCCATTTCACGAACAATCTTTCGTTTACATACAATTGGGTCCACACAATGGATTTGCTTTTGGACATAAAAAAAGCCAACCTAAAGGTCAGCTAATCCTCAATTTACAAACCATTCAAATCCCACCCGGCAGCAATGCCGGAAAAACAAGAGCAAGACACCTTGCACTTGTTTTGAGGCAGCGACCGGTACTCCGAGTCGCGGACGGCAGCCGGCTCAAACAGAGCTCAACAAATAAAAAAAGCGCTCACTTTCGTGAACACTCTCTATAACGTTATCAGTGCTAACAGAGGCAACAATGCCGGAAAAACAAGAGCAAGACACCTTGCACTTGTTTTGAGGCAGCGACCGGTACTCCGAGTCGCGGACGGCAGCCGGCTCAAACAGAGCTCAACAAATAAAAAAAGCGCTCACTTTCGTGAACGCTCTCTATAACGTTATTAGTGCTAACAGAGGCAACGTCCTACTTCCACCCCCACTCGCTTGTCCGCTCAATGGAGTTGTTTTGTACATAAAAAAGCCAACCTAAAGGTCAGCTGATTCTCAACATAAAAACCATTCAAATCCCACCCGGCAACAATGCCGGAAAAATCAGAGCAAGACACCTTGCTCTGATTTTGAGGCAGCGACCGCTATTTGCGAGTCGCGGACGGTAGCCGGCTAAAACCACGCCCCAAAAATAAAAAAAGCGCTCACTTTCGTGAACGCTCTCTATAACGTTATAAGTGCTAACCCGGCAACGTCCTACTCTCCCATTAAGCGAACCCAATAGTACCATCGGCGATGAGAAGCTTGACTTCCGTGTTCGGAATGGGAACGGGTATGGCCTTCTCTCCATAATCACCAGGAGTAATTACCATGTGTACGGAAGGATGTTGGAAGTCAAATGATTACTGAAGAAAAGATTGCGTTTTTTATCCAAACTGAAATGATTTCAATATGGGGAAACTGGCAGAGCCACTTGTAAAAACAGAACCTTTTTCAGTGATGGGACTTCGTGTACGAACTTCGAACGCTCCTGGCGAAGCAGATGTCAAAATTCCTGCAATTTATTCGAAATTTTACAAAGAAGACATCCCCAAAAAAATGGAATCATTGCGCAAATATGATCCCCTTTTTGCTGTTTATTCATCCTATGAATCAGATGAGAATGGTTTTTACGACTTCTTGTTAGGTTATGCAGTGGAACCAAATACAAAACCACTTCCTGGAATGGAAATCTTAGAAATTAAACCACAAAACGGTCGTTATTTTGCGATCCAACCAGGTCCACCAGAAGAGGTCGTGCCAAAATTTTGGGCAGAAATTTGGAACCATCCTGAAATTCCAAAAATTAGAACTTTCCAAACTGATTGGGAAGAATACTCAGAAGCTGGTATCCGAGTTTTTTTATCGACTACTTAATCTTTTGGTCCAAGTTCCCCAATTTTAGTTTCTGTACAAGTGGATGTTTTTCCAGAACTTCCTTCTTCTAGTGTCTGGTATTTAGATTTTTCTACGTTTACCATCTTCACTTTGATATAATCTCCAATAAAATCTGAAATATCAGGATCATTTGTTTCAAGTAAGGTGACTGTGAAAGAACAGGGTCCGTTCCAAACAATTTTTTCTTTGATGTATTTGGAATCATATTCCTGCAACTGGTATGTTGCATATCGTTTGAATCGGGAATTATGCCCCGACTGACACTTGTTATCAAAAATTCCTGTTCGGAAGTGAGAACATTTATCTTTTAATGGTTTTTTAAGTTGAGGGTGTGCTGCCTCTGCTTTTTGGATAGAAAATAGAATAAGATATAAAAAGATCCAATATTTCATAAGACAAGAACTTCACTTGGTTCATTAGAAGTTGATTGGTTCTTCTTTTCTACGACATAAACTCTCCAATCACCAACTACCCAAACCCATATACCCACAAACATTGCTGTGGAAATCCAAAGGCCTATTGTGGCACCTGGTATTAGTAAAAAATCAACCACACCATGTTGTAAAACAGCCAACACAAAACCTGAGAATATGAGAATTCTTTTGGCATTTATATCTTGTTTTGAATTACTTTTTAATAAAAAAAGTGAAAAACATAAATTAATAAGTAAATGAATGTTTGAAGAATGGATGGTTCTCGCAATAAAGAGGTTTAATTTTTTTTCGTCTGGTTCTCGGAAAATATAGTGGGTGTTTTCAATGAACGAAAATCCCATTGCGACAAAACTACCAAATAACACAACATTAGGTGAAAATTCTTTCGTTTTTCGATTGTACCCAAATACAAAAGATAAAATCATAATGAAAAAAATCTTAAATGTTTCTTCTGTAATCCCTGCTTGGATAAAAGCCAAATGAGCGGTTTGTGTGAGTAAACTCACCTTTTTTTTGGGTGTGAAATCTGTCTCTGGCCAAAGGATAGGATGGAGTCTTAAAATCAAGTCAGTAGAAAGCCAACCAAATACCAATGCAAGGACAATCCCAAAAACTTCCTGCCATCCTTTTTTAGGTTTGTATGCTTTCCAGATGACAACGGCCCAAGGAACAACAGTTGCCGCACCAATCAAATAATCATAAATCCCAATTTCTTTCATTCTGGTATTTCTTCCATATAACGGCCGTCAAACAAGTTGATCATTTCCTTTTGTAAGGGAGTGGGAACAAACTCAGGGTCAATGGGTCCATTCCAAAAAAGTTCCGTGACACGAATGTCACTTTTTGTCCCGGGTGGTGGCATGAGTGGCCCTAAACTTTCAACAAGTTGTAGGGTCCGTAAGTCTTGGTCTGGGTAATCAGATGCTTCGATAAGTTCTACATCTACCACATCTCCATCTTGTGTGATGGTATAAGCAACAACACTCGAATAAGGATGAGGAGCTTTTGCCCAGTAGTCCATATAACTTTCTGGGATTCGCATTTTTGCTGAAATATAATTGGAATATGTAGGTGGGACTTTTTTACCGCGAATTTTTTTAATATAACCTTTGACTGGTCCATTGTCCGCGACTTTCTCATTGGAAATTTTTTCGCCCTTCTCTTTGTTTTCTGTTTCGTTTCCTGTGATCACTCCCCCATTCAATCCTTTCGTATCATCTGGGACATTGGGATCGATGAAATAAAACTCCATTTTTTCAGGTCGGAAGTGATCATTTTTTTGAGAAGTTTGTTCTTTCTTTTTACCACGTTGCAAACTAATGGGGATGAGGAATACCAGGCTTAACAAAACCAAATGGAATAAAAGAGATAATGGTAACACATTTCGAAATCCCTTACGTAAGCCAGGTTTAAAAAATGGTTCTGATTCACCATCTTTGTCTTTTTTAATTCCTAAGTTTTCTAAACTAAAAGACTTATCGAGGATAAAGGATGAATAAAAATACAAACCAATGAGTGCAGCCAGTGAAAAGACGGCATAAGCTATGTTCTGCGATGAAATAAAAAAGTCTTTATCGGGAATTCCTGGTTTTAATCCAAACCCAGCGAGGAATTGGATTCCAAAAATGGGACTGATATAAGAAAAAACCCAAACCGCAGAAAATAAAAATAGAAGTAGAGTTAAAAATAAAATGGGAAACCCACGCCAGTATTCATAAACATAAATATGTCCAAACCCTGGTAAAATTTTATCTCGGAACTTTGCTTTTTCTTTGATGATGAGTTCCAATCGGAGAGGGAATTTTCCTTCTGTTCGGACAGCTTGTTTCCAACTTTCTCGGATGCGAATTCCTTCCATATAACGCAGATAAGGCCGTGATACGATAGAAGGCACTTTGTTGCGATTGAAACTGAAGAGTAAAATACAAACCGATATGGAATAATTAAAAACAAACTGATGCACGTCATACAATGGTGCAAGAGGGGAAAGATTTTTTTGTGGGTATAAACTCTCTGTGATGTATAAAAATACATATTGGATCACAAGAGCAAGAACGAGAACAAGGAGGACTGTATCAAATTTCGAATCTCTGACTCTCATTTCAGTTCGCAGTTGAGATCCGGGGAACTCATTTTGCATGCGTAACTGTCGTACAGTTTCCCGTTTGCGATTCCTACTTACACTATGAAGGAAATTTGCTAAAAGTAAAAGAAAACAAAGGACTATAAATCCAACCTTCAATCGGAAGGATATACCATCCTGTGCTAAAAAAACATTGATCTTCCCTTCCCAATCCATGCTGGAACGGTGTAATAATTCCACGGGATAAAAAAGAATCCAATTTAAGATGTAAACGGCAATCACAGCAATTGCACGTATGCGGAGTCGGAATTCTTTGGGAAACGCAAAGAGAATTCCAAAAGCAAAAAATGGTCCCAAACTGAAAAGGGGAGAGAGCCAAAGGAAAAACGTTAAGGATTTTTTTGCCCAGGGAGAGAGGTATTGAGAGTTTGCGGAATCCATTCTTTAGTCTTATCTCAAGGAAAATACTTTGAATTTTCATGGAAAACAAAAAATTTGGCGGATATGGCCCAGCCGAAAGAGAAAGAAGAACAGTCCCTCAAACCCATAGTCGCAGTCTCCAAACGAAGAGGCTTTGTTTTCCCAGGATCCGAAATTTACGGTGGCCTCTCCAATACATTTGACTATGGTCCGAACGGAATTGAAGTTTTGAACAATTTAAAACGACTTTGGTGGGAATACTTTGTCCACCGCCGGGATGATGTTTTAGGACTCGATTCTTCCATCCTCCTCCACCCTCGTGTTTGGGAAGCCTCTGGCCATATATCCAACTTCAATGACCCTCTGATGGATTGCAAAAAATGCAAAACACGAGTTCGCGTGGATAAATTTTTGGAGGATAAGGAAGGGGAAGGTGCTGCGACAGGGAAAAGTTTGGAAGAATTAACAAACACCATCCGAGACAAAGGATATGCATGCCCTACTTGTGGGACAGTTGGTAGTTTTACCGATGCTCGCCAATTCAACTTAATGTTCAAAACCTCACATGGTGCCTCAGAAGAAGGTGCCACAGACATCTACCTTCGTCCGGAAACGGCCCAAGGGATCTTTATCAATTTCAAAAACGTAACCCAAATTGCTCGTAAAAAAGTTCCGTTTGGAATCGCACAAATTGGAAAGTCTTTCCGGAACGAAATCATGGCTCGCCAATTTATCTTCCGGACACGTGAGTTCGAACAGATGGAGATGGAATTTTTCTGCGAACCAGGGACACAAAAGGAATGGTTCAAATATTGGGTCGACTACTGCATGGACTGGCTTGTGAATGTGGTTGGGCTCAAAAAAGAAAACCTACGAGTGCGGGAACATGAAAAGGAAGAACTATCGTTTTATAGTGATTCCACAAGTGATATCGAATACAAATACCCGTTTGGTTGGGGAGAACTTTGGGGTGTCGCCTCAAGAACTGATTATGACCTCACCCAACACGAAACATTTTCTTCTGAAGATTTGAAGTATCATGATTTGGACCAAAAGAAAAAATACCTACCTTATGTAGTAGAACCAGCACTTGGTCTCAACCGTCTCTTCTTAGCAGTGTTATGCGATGCCTACGAAGAAGAAAAATTAGAAAAAGACGACATCCGAACAGTTTTACGTTTTGGAAAACGAGTGAGTCCTATGAAAGTGGCAATTTTCCCACTGATGAAAAAAGACGGACTTGATGCCAAAGCAAAAGAAATTTATGCAGATCTCCGAAACCATTGGTATGTGGACTATGACGAAAGTGGTGCGATTGGAAAAAGGTACCGCCGCCACGATGAAATCGGAACTCCATTTTGCATCACGGTTGACTATGATACCATGAGTGACGGGACAGTCACTATACGAGAAAGAGATTCCATGAAACAAGAACGAATCGCTGTTTCCGAACTCAAGTCTTACCTCATCCAAAGAATGGTATAGTTGGTCCGCGATCTACTAGAATCTGACAGAAACCAAACCATCGAACTCGTGAATCAGTTTTTCCGAAAGGTAAACGAACTTGAGTTAGATGGTCTTTTCCATATCCGCCCACGCGCTGCCACAAAATTCACTGATATCTATTTTAAGTTGATTGGTACTGGTAAAGTGTACATGCGTGGGTATTTTCTGGAAGATGAACTTGTGTCCTTAGTGATAGGACGAATCGAAGAAAAACCACACCTCGAGGAAGAACGAAGTCTTTTCATCGACCTTGCGGTGACCAAACTCGGGAAAAAGAAAAAAGGATATATGTCAGAGTTATTAAAAGACGTGGACCTTTGGTGTTTGGAAAAAAAGATACCCGCCATTGAACTCCGAGCCATTCTCAAAAACGAAGAAGCCATCCAATTTTGGAATAAGTCAAGTTTTGAGCCGTTTTACATCCGTTATCGCAAACGTGTGTGACTAAAATCCTCTAGAATTTTTATAACGAACGCCAATCCCCAACAAAAAAACTCACTTACCAACTACCCGAACTCCCTCCCCCACCAAAACTTCCACCTCCACCGCCCGAGCTGCTAGAACTCGAACTGGAACTATAGGAACTCGATGAACTTCTGTAACTGGAGGAAGAGGAGCTAGAGCTTGAAGAATAGGAAGAATACGAACCACCATCACTTTCTTCCCAAATCGTATAAAAGAAGTGAAGGAGAAGTAAGGAAAAATAAGAAAAGAAAAATGTAGAAATCGAAAACGTATATGTGAGGCCTAAAATTCGTTCTATCGAAAATCCAAACGTCCAAACAAGAGAGATAAAACCATACTTTAGCGCCCTTGTTTTCCAGGACTTCACTTGGATGGATTTTGCCAAAACGTAACCTAATACCAAACAAAAAAACCATTGGAAGGAATTAAAGACATTACTGAAATCAATTTGGGAAGATGTATCCTCCCCCGTTGGCCAAAAAAAGAAAATCCCTGCGACTAAGCTCAACCATAGAAGGAAGGTTATTCCATAACGAAGTGCATGTTTTTGGAATACAGAAATTGAAAATCCATAGAGTGTAAAAAGAATGATTCCTTGGTAATACAAAATGTAAAAAAATCGTTCTTGATTTAGAAAAGAATGAACGCTAAACCATAAACTAAGAAATGCGATGGAATGGAAAAAAAGTTCACTACCAGTAAGTCCCAATCGTTTTGCAAATTTTTTATAAGACTCAATCAAAATATCATCTAATGCCAGTTTAATGATAAGGAGAATGGATCCAATCACTCCAATCACCCAAAAAAGCACAATCCTTTCTGCATGAAAACTATATCCCAAAAAGGGAATCCAAAAAAGTAGGGAAAGGATGGCAAGTGGATACGAAAACCATTCCCAAAGCCCATACAAAAGATATAAGTTTAAGACAATAATTCCTAAACAGAAAAAGTAAAATACAGCATCAGGGAGGAAATACAATAACCCAAAAAAAACAATCACAGCATACAATACTTCCAACCAAATTTTACGTTTGTATTTTTTATTCTCTGAGATTAGAAAATAACCAATCAAGGATACAATGATCACTGCTGTAGCAATCGCAATATTTCTGGCAGTATTTTCATTGGAGATCCCATACCCAATTCCATCTGGATAATCTGAATTTAAATTGGGATTTGAGTCCGCTTCCCCGAGTAATACAGACTCAATTGCAGAATACCCAAGTAGTATCCCATTTGGCAGGTCTCCTTTTTTGAACTCAGGGATCATGATATTTTTGATGATTCTGTTACACATAGCATCGGTTAAAGTTTCTTCCATACCATAACCAACTTCAATCCTTACTTTCCGATCTCCAACGGAAAGTAAAACGAGGACACCATTGTCTTTACCCTTTTGCCCGATTTTAGAAAGTGTTGCAACATGAATTGAGTAGGATTCAATACTTTCTCCTTCCAAACTTTGGATGACGTATAAAAATACTTGGGCACTGGTTTTTGTTTCGATCTCAGAAATGATAGTCTGTAATTTTGTAATTTGTTCAGCACTTAAAATCCCAACATCATCCGTGATGGGAGTTGTGAGGAGTTTCACTTCCTTTGCCTGGACTAGTGTCACACTGAAACAAAGAAAGAGAACAAAAAAGCTGAGAAAGCGCCGATCCCTTTTTAGAGCCAAATGCATAGGGCAAAACATTAACAAAGTTTTGTCATTTGGCAAGTAGACTTTTCAAAGATTTTTCCATAATCTTTATGCTTTTACGAGTTTCACCATTCGAAAGATCGGACCCATTACATTTTTAAACAAAGGGAAATTGGATAATTTGATGAGTTTGAAGGTAAGATCAAGTGAATCATGAATCATCAGTTTTGTATTCTGAAAGGATTTAGAAGGATCGGTAAGCCAATAAAACAGAATTCCCATCTGTTGCATCCACAATAGGTCAGGTAATACTTTACTCAAATCATCACGTAGTTTCACATTTGATGTAACCATTGCTAAGCGAATAATTCCTACGGCTTCATCTCGTAAACTTTCACTTTCATGGCTAAAGGGAGATAAGGGATAAGTGGGATCTCCTGCTTGCCTCGCAAGGACCTGTAAAAATCTTTTGTGTTGGGAAAATAATTCCAATTGAGCGGTGATGATGAACTTGAATCGAGCCTTAAAGTCCTTTGTGGTTTTGAAAAACAATTCCGACTGACGACGTAATTCTTTCTGCGAATTTTTGTAAAATTCTAAAACCAATTCTTCTTTGGATTGGAAATGATAGTATGTAAGTCCTAAGGAAACTTTTGCTTCCTTGGCGATCTTACGCATCGTTGTTTTTTCATATCCATCTTTTTGAAAGAGAACCAGAGCCGTTTGATAAATCTTTTGTTTCGTGATCTCCCTTTTGGAACTCTCTTTGACAAGAGTTGGTTTTGTTTGTCCCAGAATGGATTGTGGCATTGGTTTGTTTCCTTCAAACTAGAAAAGTTGAGGTATTCCTAAAATCACGTAATAATTGAACGCGTTCAAAGTAGGACAGAAATCAGCAAACCTTCTTGGATGCCCTTCGTTTCTTTCAGGAAATCCTCTTTGATCTTTTTGAACACGTTCAATTATGACATATTTTTGCCATTTTTTTATTTGTCATAAAAAAATTTTCTTGCCCTATGTAAGTCAAATTGCCACAATTTTATCTTAGAAAATTCAGAGGTGAAATATTTATGATTCGAAAAAGTCTTTTGGCCATTTTTGCCACAGCCATTATGGCAACCCCAGTGCTTGCAAGCTCTGGTTCTTCTTCCAAACCACTTGCGGGAACTTATCCAATTATCTTATCACATGGTCTTTTTGGTTGGGGCGAAAACACTGGCGGAATCATTAGTATTGTCAATTACTGGGGTGGCACTGATGACTATCTCAGAAGCCAAGGAGCAACTGTTTACGCTCCAGCAAAAACTGCAGCAAACTCAAACGAAGTGCGGGCTGGGGAATTAAAAGCAGCAATTTTAACGTATGCAGCGGCCACAAACTACTCAGGAAAATTCCACATCCTTGGTCACTCCCAAGGTGGACTTGATAGCCGTTATATGGTTTCCAACTTAGGTCTTTCAAGCCGAGTGGCAACTCTCACAACACTTAATACTCCTCATTACGGATCACCGATCGCGGACATCATCAAAACTGTTCTTCCTGGTTGGATCCAACCGTTTGTGGCAAGTATCGTGGAAACTCTTGTGAAAGTTGTTTATGGTGGAACTAACCAACAAAATGCTTTAGCAGCTCTTTCTTCTTTAACGAAAGAAGGTCTCTCTTCATTTAACTCCTACACTCCCAATCGTTCTGGAGTGAAATACTACTCTTACGGATCTTACATCACCCTTCCTGATTTAATCCAACACCCACTTATGGGAATCTTACACCCTGCTTGTGCTGCTGGAGGACTTTTCCAAGGCCAAGGTGCCACGAATGATGGACTTGTTCCACTCTCCTCTCAAAAATGGGGAACATGGAAAGGTGGACCATCTTATGGGATATTCACAACTGGTGTAGACCACTTACAAGTATCCAACACCCTTCGTTCTGGAAGTTTCTGGTATGATGTGGAAGGATTTTATATGAACATGGCCTCCAATATGAAGGCGAACCAGTAAATCTACTTCTGAAGATTTTTTAGAAAACCTAAGGCTTTGCCTTGGGTTTTTTTGTTTCCAGAAACCATTTTCCACTCTTTACTACTCTACTATCTCCATGAAACCAAAACACATTCTTATCATAAGTATCACTCTCGTTGTAGTTTTTGCCTTTTTTGTTTTGTATCAATTCACACAAACGAATGATTTTGGTTCTTCCAATGAAGAAAATCCAAATGACAAAGCAGAATCTTTTTTTCGCACACAAAGTGATGGTTTTTCTGTGGATCCCTTTTATTTAGAATCAGCAAAATCTATTTTTACAGCAGATGGTCAATTTTTACGTTTTGAGGACATCCTCGCCAAAGCAAAGTCAGGTGAATTGAATCTCATTTCAGAATTATGGAATCTGCGTCGCCAATGCCCAGAAGGAAGCACAAGGGAACAGTGCCACGAATACATCAAAGCGTTTATCCAAAATGAATACTCTGGAGAAGATGCTAAAAAACTCTTAAATCTTTTAACCAATTATTTGAAGTATGAAGAAGCTATGGTGCAACTGGATCCAAGTTCCAAATCTTACACCAATGCAGAACGTTACGAACAAATCAAACAACTCCGAAGGAAGTATTTTTCCAAAGAAGACGCAGAACTTATTTTTGGATTAGAGGAAGCCACTGCGGATTTTAGTTTTAACCGAAAAAATTTTTTAGAGGAAACAAAAAATCTCAAAGCCGATGAAAGGATTCGTTTGTATGAAAACTATCGGAAAAAATCCTTTGGAAATTATTACGATGCGGTTGTCAGCCGTGAACCAACCTACGATAAATTTGAAACAGAAATGGACCTTCGCCAAAACGAACTGGCAAAACTATCAGGCGGGGACCGTGAATCCAAGGAACGAGAAGTTCGGATTCGGTATTTCGGAAAAGATGGCAATGAACGAATGGAAAAAGTCTTAAAAGAAATCAAAGAAGAAGAAGAGAAAATCACAAAACTGCAAGGAGAAGAAAAAAACTTTCTCAAAAACAATCCGAATCTATCGGAATCAGAAAGAGAAAAAAAATTAATGGAACTCCGCACTAAAACGTTAGGAAGTAAAGAACTCGCAGAAGAATACACTCGTCGATTGGAATATGAGAATACACTCAAAAATTCCGGGAATTAATTCTCACTTAAGTTATCTTCTAATTGCTGCCATTTGTTTTGCCCTTGCATTGGAGCCATTTGGTTTTGCGACCGCAGGGTTTCTTTCGGTTTTTTTTCTTTTACTCATCACAAAAGAAATTATAAAAAAGGGAAAGTTACAAACTGCAATTTTGTATACAATATTGTTTTCCTTTTTTACTACTTGCACTTCGTTTTATTGGATGGGCAATGCAATCAAAAACATAACTGGTAAAGGAATCTTTGCCACATCGTTTCTCTATTTTTTGTATGCATGCCTTTCGTTTTATAAAATAGGTGTATTGTTTATCGGATCCCATATCCTAACTAAATATCGATTGGTGGGAGAGACAAAGTTTTATCTCTTAGCCTTCCCTTCTCTGTTTCTCCTATCGGATTGGTTGTGTCCAATGGTGTTTCCGGTTTATTGGGGTGACCTTTTCCGGAATCAGATTCTTTGGCGTCAGATGGCACGTTTCGGTACAGAAGTTCTAGGTTTTGTATCGGTAATCTCTGTTTCCTTATTGTATTTAATGGTGAGCCAAAATTTAACCAAGTGGAAACAATCGTTTTTGTATTTGACACCTATCCTTTTTATTTTTTCGGTAAATTTATTTTTTTTAGCTGAATCCATCCCTCCTGGAAAATTTATCCATTTGGCCTTAGTTCAACCAAACACACCTTACGCGAAAAATGAAGTAAGAGAGAACTTTGATTTTATGACAAAGGTAATTCAAGATGTTTATAATCTCTCAGGAGAAGCCATAAGCAACGCACCAAAACCAATTGATGCCTTGGTTTTACCCGAATCTTCCATTCCTTTTTTAGGAACCTTACCTTCAGAGCATATAAACTCCACATTTAGCAAAAGTTTTTTGGATGTCACAATAAACCTTGTTCAACTAACAAATGCACCCTTACTTTTTAACGAGTTGGTTTGGGATGGAGGCTCAAGGAATTCATTTAGCATTTTGAAACCTATCACCTTACGAACTGAAAGGCGATACAAACACATCCTTTTGCCTTTTGGAGAATACCTTCCTTTCGAAACCCAATTCCCATTCATTAGAAATTTCTTTCCAGAAGTCAGCCACCATATCCCAAGTGATGATTTTGCCTCTCAAACCTTCCAAACCAAATCGGGAGAGGAAGTTGTTTTCACTCCCCTCGTTTGTTATGAAGTTTTGTATCCAGAATTTGTCAGAAGTATGATGAAACATTCCCCATCAGAACTCATCATCAATCTCACAAATGATTCCTGGTTTGAAAGTCATACGGAAACCAAACAACATGCGGGGGCAGGAAGGTTACGTGCCATTGAAACTGGTCGGCCCTATGTTCGGGTGGCACTTTCAGGAAAAACAACAGCTTATGATCCTTGGGGAAGAGAGATGATGGGAGACTTACCGATTTACCAAAAGGCGATTGCCTATTTAGATGTTATGACTGTTTCTACCGAAAGAGTGACACCTTATTTAACTTTTGGCCCTTATCCATGGAGGATCTTGGCTATTTTTAGCTTATTTTTTGTATTTTTCACGAGTCCAAGAGCATTCCTCTCCTATAAAAAGAAAAATGAAATTGAAATTTAGCATAGGATAGAAAGGCTATTCGAATATGGAATGGGAAAAAATACTTCGCGATGCAGTCAAAGAAAATTCAATTAAGGAGTTGTATCTCAGAAAGGTACCATCTCTTAAGACTTGCGAAGATTGGAATAAAGTTGTCGAAGTGGGAACTGTTGACCACAAAACCAAATATGCATATTATAAGGGTGGGCTTGTGAAATACGGAGAACGTTTGTTCTTTGTCACACAAGAGAGATTGGATGCCGTTTCTCCGTTTCGCAAATGGGATTTTAAAAATAAAATTAAAGTCACAGATCCTGAACTCACAGCCGGCGAAAAAAAGTAAAAACAAGAAACGCTAGTGCTCGTCTCCATTCAAACGAAAGGAAAAAAAAGACCAACAAACGTTGGTCTTTTTTTTTGAACGGTTCTAATTGGAACTGTTTAGAAAAGGATGGAGAAAGGAATTACCGGTTCAAACGAATGATCATATTCAGTTTTTCGGCAATGGCAATCACTTCCATTACTTTCGACTTTTCAATGATGATTCCCGTTGGACTCACTTCTTCTAATACAAACTTTTTCCCTTTGATTTGACCAAGAAGGAGTTCCATCACTTGAGAATCTTTTGTTCTTAGTAAAACAGAATCTTCTGTGATAGTCACAATTGGTAAATTATTTCCCCAATCATCAAGTAAGAAGAGTAAGTTTTGTGCAAGATCAGCTTTAGAAGACTCACGTAAGAAATGGATAAAGGTTTCTTTATCGTAACCCAGTAAAATTCCCAATTGGAAACTATCTTTTGTGAGTAAAAACGTATACACACGATCATAGTCTTTCAGTTCACAAAACGCCTTCAACAAATGAATTCCATGTAAAGAAACTCGGTCTGGGAAGGCAATGATGGAAAAGTCTGGGTTTATGGTAATCCCACCCTTTTCCGTTACTGTTACGAGTGCTTCATGGTTGAAATAATGAAGGCCAAGTTCGGATAAACTTAGATTCCTTTGTGGGTATTCAACTTCGATGAGTCCAAAAAGTTGTAAGTAAAAAATTGCAGAGATGATCTCTTTTCGGAGATCTGCCAAATCTTCTTCATAAGTTTTGATTTGGAAAGTAGGCGCAAATACCAAATGGTCACGGATGATATGAGAAAAAATCACTGATGTGTTGATTTTTCCATGTGCCATGATGAGTTTTACAGTTTTGTCCAAAATTCCTTTTTCATAAAAAGGAACTTCCGTTGCCGTAAACACTTCTGCTGGGTTTAATCTACGAGTCCTTGCTTCATTCACTTCGTGAATGACAAGTTTCATGATTTCAAAAATATCTTTTTTTAGAAACTCATCTGTTTCTTGGATGAGAATTACGTTTTCACCCTTGATATCTACATAACCTAACAGTTTTAAGATGGGGAGGATGAGTTCAATTTGATAAACTTGGCTTTTTTCAGGAAAAATTTCAATATCAGGAGATAAAAGTTCTGTTTCAGTTCTTTTATGATCTGCTTGTTTGATTTTTCCTGACTTTGCAAGGTTCAAACCTTTTCTAGAAATATAAGAAATGAGTTTTTTTACGTTTAAGAAAAAATCGAGTCCATTTGCAGAAATTTTTTCCTGACGAACTCGAGTTCCTTTTTTTACAGGAGGTAAAATGGGAGAAAACTGTAAATGATCCAGAATTTCTTTTGGAATGACAATCACACGAATGAATTTGTCTTCTACATAATACAAATCTCGAACTAAATAAAGCGCTGTTAGGTGGGGGATGGTTTGTTCAAATTTCCCACGATTTACTGTAATATAATTGCGTATAGTGTCTGCTTCAATCACACCACCGTGGATGTAAATTTGGTGCAAAACATCTTTATCAAAATCAGAAAGTTCATCGATGAGTTTTTGTAAAAATTCAGCACTGAGCGCATTTTTTAAAAAGGTCTCAATGTGTTCCCCTTTTTTGGCACCAACTGCTTCTTTCCATTCGTCCGGAAGTTCTGCAAGAGTTGCTTTGTGAAGGGATTTCTCAATCGAATACTTAAACTTTTCACCTTTAGGGTTTGTTTCTACTTTGATGAGTTTTTGGTATTCATCATAGGTGTGGTATTTATCTAAATTATTAGTAAGACGTTCGCGGTTTTTTCTTTGGTATAAAAGATAATACTTTCGAAGAACGTTCAGTTCCATCTCCACGTTGATAGGTGGGATGTTGACTTTACGTGAGATTTCTCCTAGGGTCATCACTCCTTTGTTTTTTAAAATGGAGGTTAAGATGTTTACTTGGAGGGGAGTGAACTTTTCCAAAACACCTTTGAGGTAAAATTCGTTTTGGAAGGTCTCCATGAGACCCAAAATGGTCGATTTTTTGTCCTTTCCTGGGATCTTTTGGATGTTCCAAAGGCTTGCGATTTTTTTGATCTCGTTGAGATCGAGTTTCTCTAACTCTTGGTACAGGACGGTTTCTTGGCTCATGGGTGCGATTTGATAAGTTTTTGGTTGGGACCTAATCCTGCAACTCTATTTCAATTGTAGGTCCGAAGTCGATTTTGTCGTTTCCAAACCCCATTTAGGTCCTAGATTAGGGTTTATGGACTCATTTTCTGAGATTGTTTCTTTTGGCCTCCACTCAAGCCTTCGAGTGGCTCATTCTAGTTTTGTGTTTTCTACGAAACTTCTTGGAATCGCATCCAAACTGACGAACCGAGAGCCAAACCATAGAGAAATCGCAATCTCTCTCAGAGAAGCCTTCTCGCAACTCGGTGCCACCTACATCAAACTCGGCCAATTCATTGCGAGTGCCCCTTCTCTATTTCCGATCGAATATGTGGAAGAAATGCAGGCCTGTCTCGACTCAGTACGGCCTGTGCAATTCCGAGAAATCCGGTCTACTGTAGAACGGGAACTAGGTGGAAAACTCGAATCCCTCTTTTATAGTTTTGATGAAACACCACTTGCCTCAGCTTCAATCGCCCAAGTCCACGCAGCAGTGACAAAAGAAGGACTTGATGTGGTTGTGAAAGTACAAAGACCTGATGTCCACCTAACCTTAAAGACCGACATGCAGATTCTCGGAATTCTCACGAAAGTTCTCGAAGTCATTGCCCCTGAATTTAAAAAATCAGGACTCACTGCAATGTTCCAAGAATTCCAAACTTCTATCTTACAAGAAATCGATTTTATACAAGAAGCTAAAAACATAGAAGAGTTTGAATCTTATTTATTAAAAGTAAAGGAACAAAGGGCGAGAGTGCCTCGTGTGTATCATACCCTATCTACAAAAAAAATTCTAACGATGGAACGGTTTTATGGAGTTCCGATAACCGATGAAAAAGGGTTAAAACAATTCACTGACAACCCAAGAAAGGTTTTGAGTGATGCGCTTGAAATTTGGTTTTCATCTTTATCCAACCAAGGTTTTTTTCATGCCGATGTCCATGCTGGAAACTTAATGATCTTAAAAGATGGAAGTATTGGATTTATCGATTTTGGAATTGTGGGTAGGATCTCTCCTAAAATCTGGAAAGGGCTTATGTTATTCACACAAGGAATTGGGATCGGTGAACCTACATTAGTTGCAAAAGGACTTGTGGAAATGGATTCAACCGATAGTGGAGTGAACCCAACCTTACTTGCCAAAGAATTAGACTCGGTATTCAACGAATTAGAGTCTGTATATGTGCATTTAACTGAAAACGAAATGTTTGATGAATCTAAGGTAAATCGGATTATGTTCGAAATGAAAGAAATTGCCGAAAAAAATGGATTAAAAATCCCAAGAGAGTTTGCACTCCTCATGAAACAAATGTTATACTTTGACAGATATGTAAAATCAATGGCTCCTGAAATCAATTTATTCCGCGACTCTCAAAACTTTGTGATTGGGAAAACATGACATTACTTGATTTAAACGAAGGTGATTCTGCCATCATCCAATCCATTATTACGGACCAACTACCAAAACCAATGCTTACCGAACTATTAGAACTTGGATTTTTTCCTGGTGCCGAAATTCAATTAAAAACAAAATCGGAGTACCTTGGTAAACTCATTTGTATCCTAAGTGGCACAACCATTGGTTTACGAATGAAAGATGGAGAAGCAATTTTACTAAAAACCTAATCTACGATGAAACAAAAAAACATTTACCTTGTCGGCAACCCAAACTGCGGAAAAACAACATTATTCAACCAACTCACAGGCCTTACCCAAAAAACAGGAAATTTCAGCGGGGTAACTGTTGAAAAAAAAGAAGGATTTGTATCATTACCAAACTTAGATATTAAAATCACCGACTTACCAGGAACATACGGACTTGGTGGGATTGCAGAAGACAAAAAAATCGCTTATGAAGTTTTACTCAAAAGAAGTGAAAACGAATCCGTTATCTATGTACTCGATGCACTTAATTTAGAACGAGGATTACAATTTTTATTACAAATCATAGATATGGGAGTACCCACCTTGGTTGTCCTTACTATGAAGGATGTGCTCGAGAAAAAAAGGATCCAATTGAATTTGGAAATACTGAAACAATCTCTTGGATTAGAAATTGTTCTAGTGAATGCAAAATCTGGAGAAGGGATTACAGAATTAAAAAATCTTTTGACTTCCGAAAATTCATTTCGCAAACAAAAACGACTTTGGAGTTGGGAAACTAAAGAAGAAACATTTTTTACCAAACTTAAAAAACAATTAAACATCACAACAAATGAAGCTGAGTTTTTTTTATCACAGGCGCTAAAATTTTTAAATGGGGATCCTCATTTACAAGACAATCGTTACATAAACCAATTCCCTGAGCCTACCAAACAAACTTTAATAAAAGAAATACAAACAAACAAATACCAGTTCGAATACCAAGAGGAGATGATCCATAGATCGATTTTGATTAAAAAAATCATATCCGAAACCCTTTTATCTCCTATTTCCAAAAATGGAGGTTGGGGTGAAAAATTGGATTCCATATTTTTACACCCAATTCTTGGATTTCTTTGTTTTTTCCTCCTAATGGGAATTTTATTCCAAAGTTTATTCAGTTTTGCAGAAATCCCAATGGATTTAATAGAAGTTGGGATAACACAACTACAAGAATTCACAACAATGTTTTTGCCAGATGGCCCGTTTCGTTCCCTTCTCGTTGAAGGAATATTAGGTGGTGTTGGAAGTGTGGTAGTGTTTGTCCCTCAAATTGCCCTCCTCTTTTTATTCATTGGGATATTAGAAGAATCTGGGTATTTGGCAAGAGCCAGTTTTCTTATGGACCGACTTATGGGAAAATTTGGATTATCAGGAAAATCATTTATCCCTTTACTTTCTTCGGCAGCTTGTGCCGTACCTGCCATTCTTGGTACAAGGACAATTGAAAACAAATCAGATCGTTTTACAACGATTATGGTATCACCACTTATCATGTGTTCCGCAAGATACCCTGTGTATATTTTAATCGTAGGGACGGTTTTTAGTTACCCTCCACTCTTTGGGATCTTCAATGTCCAAGGTTTTGTTTTATTTTCTATGTTTTTTTTGGGAATGATTGTTAGTTTTATATTTGCTCTTATTTTCCGGAAAACTGTATTCAAAGAAAATGCTTCTTACTTTGTGATGGAACTACCAAGGTATAATATTCCTTCATTCAAAAGTTTGTTTTTTACAGTGTATGGAAAGGTAAAATCCTTTTTGGCAAGTGCTGGCCAAATCATACTTTATATCTCCGTACTTTTATGGTTTTTAAGTCATTTCCCAGCAGAATACAAAGATGACGTATGGAAAACAAGTCCTATTGAATCATCTTATATTGGACGTGTGGGAAAGGCAATGGAACCTGCCATTGCACCGATGGGTTTTGATTGGAAAATTGGAATTTCAATCCTCACTTCCTTTGCAGCAAGAGAAGTGATGGTTTCCACCTTAGCAGTATTATATGGATCAGAAGAGGAAGGAGAAGAGTCAGAATCTTTACGAGAAACCCTTAGGGCTGATAAAAAAGCAGATGGAAGTCTCGTTTGGACACCTCTCACTGGTGTATCCCTACTTCTCTTTTTTGCCTTTGCGAGCCAATGTATGTCCACTCTCGCAGTCACAAAAAAAGAAACAGGATCTATCTTTTGGCCAACCGTCCAATTTTTCTATATGACAACACTTGCGGTCTTTACCTCTTTCACAGTGTACCAATTGGGAAAAATTTTAGGATTTGTTTAATCTGCCGACAATGATATGAAGAGGCACAAATTGGATTTTCATATCGGTAACAAAACTCTAACTCGAAACTCAAGTCCTTATTTAGTTGCAGAAATTGGCCTAAACCATAATGCCAATTTAGAAATTGGGAAACGTACGATCGAAAAAGCAAAAGAATCAGGTGCCCACGCAGTGAAATTCCAAACGTATCGCACGGAAGAATTCATTGATTCCAAAAATTCTGAGGTAAAGTTTTTATTTGATATCTTCAAACAATATGAATTAAATGAATCCTTTCATCGCGAATTCCAAAAAACAGCATTGGACTTGGGACTTGATTTTTTCTCCACACCTCTTTGTGATTCAGCCGTAGATCTTTTATCAAATCTTGATGTTCCTATTTATAAAATTGCTTCGGGAGATATTGTCAACTTACCACTATTAAACAAAGTAATTCAGACGGGAAAACCCATCATCGTATCAACAGGGGCAGCCTTACCAGAAGAAGTAACACGCGCAATTTCTAAATTCCGAAATGAAAACGTAGAAGTATGCCTAATGCACTGTGTTTCTATGTATCCAACACCTCTAAACAAAGTGAATGTACAATCCATTCCCTATTATTTAGATACCACCGATTATGTTGTTGGTTTCAGTGACCATTCGGAAGGAACACTTGCATCTTCTCTTGCCATTGGTTTTGGTGCTGTTGTCATCGAAAAACATTTTACTTTAGATCGAAATTTAGATGGGCCAGACCATACCATTTCTATGGACCCAATTTCATTTCGCAAATTAGCAGACGATGCTAATCAAAGTTATCTTATGCGCGGAGAGTATGGAAAAAACACTCACCCAGAAGAAACAAGTGGTTGGTTCTATGGTCGTAGGTCATTGTACAAACAAAACCAATCAGTGATAAGCTTACGACCTGCACTCCATACAAAAGATGATTCTGTTTTAGATTCTTGGGAATTAAATAAGGTGGGGGATCCTTCTTTATTACCAGAAGGACCCATCCGATTGGCACCTAAGAGAATTTAGGTGCCGAGAGTTTTACATCTTTTGGATGATTTGTTCGAGTAAGGTTTTTAAGAACACTGGATTCGGTGTTCCACTTTCAATCTTACGATCATTGATATAAAGAGACGGCGTGGATTGGATATTCAATTTTTCTGCTTCATCAATCTCTGCATTCAATTGGTTTTGCGCATCTTTCGAAGCCATACATGCTTTGAGTGATGAAACATTTAGACCAATGAGGTTTGCCAAATTCACAACACTTGCACCCGAATGAGCGACACCTTTTTCAAGGTTATCATACAAACCACGATACATTGGTTCAAATTTTCCTTGTTTGTCGGCACAAATCGCAGCCATTGCAGCTACACAAGAAGTTGCCCCTGGTCTTGGTTGTTGCATGAGTCGGTTGCAAGATCCATCCAATGGGAAATTTTTATAAACAACTTTTACCATCCCATCATACTCAGATAAAACGGTGTGTAAAATATGACTTGTGTGAAGGCAGTGTCCACAATTGTAATCAGCATACTTAACAATCGTGATAGGAGCATCTTTTTTTCCGATAAAAGGAGAACCTTGGGTTTTGATTCCAAGTGTAGGTTCCAAAAAGAAAGCGTCAATTTTTGTTTGGATTTCTTTTGAATCCATTCCCCGGGATGTGGCAAGCGTATTAGAAGATTCACTTTTCACCCACATTTTGCTTGTTGCAAATCCAACAGAAAAACTAAAAAAGAATACAAGTCCGAAAGTCGCATAACCTTCTTTCAATGAAGAGGCAATGTTTAGTTTTGGTTTTCCTTCTAATTTCCATAACAAATATAATATGCCAAGTAATGATATTGTAACTAAGTATGTGATAAAACACAATTGGCAAATTGTACCGATGATCCCAACAGAGATTCCAAATAAAATCAGATCAAATATAAATCCTAAAACTAAAACGGGAAAAAGTAGGGAAATTAGTTTAGACACTTCATCTGAATTTGTACTTTTTAAAATCGTAAAAAAGGTATATACGACCAAACCATAAAAACCAAACCCAAGTAAGGCAATTGGAACATTACCTAAAAAAGGAATTCCTGGAATGGCAGAATACGAACTTTCTGCTACTTTTAAACAAGAATCTCCTCCACCTAATGCAGAACAAGCGGCTCCGGCAACATTGTCTGTTCCAATTCCAAAATACTCGACTGCCAATAGGAAAGAAAAAAGAAGTCCTAAAACTCCTACGACTAGTCCACCGATTGCCAAATTTTTACGATTCATTTTTACTTTTCCCTCTTTTGTTTTAGAATCCTGATACTTTCTTTTAGATCTAATTTTCCTTCATAAATGGCTTTTCCTGTGATGGCGCCGAATAATTTTCCACCTGTGTTTTCAAATAAATGAACCAAATCTTCAGTGGAAGAAACTCCTCCAGAAGCCACTAACTGTAAATCAGGAAATTCAGATAATAATTCAACGTAAACATCAGTATTCGGTCCTTCCATCATTCCATCTTTCGAAATATCTGTAAAGATCACGTGACGGATTCCCATCCCATACATTGTTTTTAAAAAATCTTTGTACAAAATACCAGAGTTCGTTTCCCAACCTTTGGTTCTCACAAAACCATTTTTAGCATCCACTCCAATCACGATTCGGTTTTGGCCAAATAACGATAATGCTTTTTCGACTGTTTTAGGATCCTCTACGGCAACTGTTCCTAAAATAAAACGAGAAACTCCAAGTCCATCATAAAATTTGATATTGTCGATGGAACGTATTCCACCACCTAATTCAAGCTCTACGGAACATTTTTCTTTGATTTTCTTTATGGTTATTTCGTTTTCCGATTTTCCAGTTTTTGCGGCGTTTAGATCTACGATATGGATGAGAGTGGCACCTTGTTCTTCAAACACTTGTATCATTTTTTCAGGTTCGGAAGAATACACAGTTTTTTTAGCATAGTCCCCTTGTAAGAGGCGAACAGCTTCGTTGTCGAGTAAATCAATTGCAGGTAATATTAACATTAGAGTTCGATAAAGTTTTTAAGGATGCCAAGTCCTAGTTTGTCTGATTTTTCTGGATGGAATTGTGTTCCAAATACAGTTTCTTTTTCAACGACAGCAGGAAAGGATTCTCCATAATAATGGCAGTTTGCCGTGATATCCAACCTATCAACACCCACAGGTCTGTATGAATGGATAAAATACATAAAGGATTCGTTTGAAATCCCTTTCAGAAGTTTTGAATTCTTTTGTTTGATATCAAAAAGTTTATTCCAACCCATGTGTGGAACTTTTAAGTTGGGTTTCCCTTCAAACTTTCTAATTTTTCCGCGTATAAGGCCAAGGCCTGGAATCGTAGATCCAACTTTATTCGTTTCGTCCGAATCCTCAAATAACACTTGATAACCGATACAGATTCCAAATAAATATTTTTTTGCAGCGACATGTTCTTTGATGATCGAAGTAAAACCTAGTTCGTTGAGATTTTGCATCGCTTTGTCAAAATGCCCATCACCTGGTAAAATGATTTTATCTGCTTTCCTTACTTGGTTAGGATCACTCGTAAAAACAAAATCCTCTGTGTATAAAGAGACAGCTTTTAATAAGGAATGGATATTCCCCATTCCAAAATCTAAAACAGCGATCACTCGAGCATTCCCTTTGTGGAAGGGATTTGGTCTTTGGCACTCGAATCAATGGCGATGGCTTGGCGTAATGCCTTACCTAATGCTTTAAAAATGGATTCGTGGATGTGGTGTCTGTTTTCACCATAATGTACCACAACATGAAGGTTCATTTTTGCATTCAGCGCCAACTTTTGTAAAAACTCTAATGTAAGTTCGGCGTCGTATATTCCAAACTTCCCATCAAGAGTTGGCCCCGTATATTTAAAATAAAATCTTCCGCCAAGGTCAACTGCCACAGTAGTCAGGACTTCATCCATAGGAAGGGTAAAATTTCCATAACGAAAGATTCCTTTTTTATCTCCCAATTGGTTGTGGATCATTTGGCCGAGTAGGATCGCGGTATCTTCCACGGAGTGGTGGCAGTCGATGCCAATGTCCCCACGCAGTTTTAGGTCCATATCGATGAGGCCGTGTTTGGCTATATGAGAGAGCATGTGCTCAAAAAAAGGGATTTCTGTATCAAATGAATAAACACCACTGCCTCGGAGGTTTAGGTCCAAGCGGATGTCCGTTTCGGATGTTTTTCTGGATTCCACCATATTCCTAAGCATGTTTGGTAGAAAACCCTGATGTCAAGAGAGAATGTGAGAGATTTAGGAAGCGAAGCTCAAAACACCAACCAAATTATACCCGATAAAAACCCAAAAACAATATACCATAGCAATCAAAACAAAAACTAAAATGCGTTTCCAACGAGCGTTCAAATATGTCCCTCTACCTGGACTAACAAACCAAACAAAAATCGTTCTCAATTTTTTAGGGAAATCCGATTCTTTTTTGCAGAAATCGGGAGTTTATTTTCCGAACCTTTGGTTGAACATACGGATGAGTTCGTTTATCGAATCTTCCACATATTTGAAATGTTTTGGTTTCATGGGGTCAAGAGGCATCATGTCATGGATTTTTTTGTAACGGTCGAAGGATTCACGGATGTACTCCAAATATTTTTGGCTTGTGATCCCATACCGTTTGAACAAAGGCTCGTTTTCAACAAACATTCGTTTGAATTCGTCCGCAAAATTTCCATCGTTTAAAAAATAGTATCTTAAATCAGCTTTCGCTTGGGAAAAAGCTATGTCAATGTTTGTGATGAATTTAGAAGTTTTGGGAGACTCTGAGGAGACTTGGCTTTGCGAGGACAATTTGGCGGCCGCTTGTTCGATCGCCTTTTGTTCTGAAATTCGTTTTTCTTTTTCGAACTCTTTTGTCAGTTTTTCGCGTTTTAATACTTCATCCACTGAGGACTTTTTATCGTCAGGCATAGTTTCATTATCCTCATCTCACATGAGTGTCAAGGAATAAGACGAAAAATTATCCCTGAACCTTACGTAAGGCACAATTTGGCAACCATTCACAACGCATACAAATCGGATCCTCGGTATTATACGTAGAAGGAGGGCAAATATTTGCGTTTTCGACTTGCAAAGGTTGTAAATAATTTATTACCGAAGACCTCTCCTTTTTGGATTCAATTTGTTTTAAGACAGATTCATTGAGTTTTTTTTGGTCCAAAAACAAATCTTCCACAGGAACCACTTTGGGTTTTTGTTGGGAAACTGTTTCGCTTTGCCTAGAGGGTTCCCATTCCAAACCTGGAAGATAGGGAATTGTAGTAGGTAAAAATTGTTTTGGAAATAATTTTACAAGTAAAAGTGCCGTTACTGCCCCACCCAAATGTGAGGTATTGGAAATCGCTCCATTGCCAAATTGAGAGATCAAATACCCAATCACAAGAGATACCCAAACTGCGTTTTTTGCCTTCACTGGAAAAATGAACAATAATAATTCTGCATTTGGATAAAAAAGACCGAATAACGCAAGTAATCCGAAAACCGCCCCTGATGCACCTATTGTTTGTGAAGTCATAGATTCTAAAACTGGAATCTGACCACCTAACATTACATTCAAATAGGCAGAACCAACAACAAAAATTCCCGCACCAATTTGTGACAAAAAATATAAAATGATAAACTTTGTTTTGCCAATGATAGGAATGATATTATTTCCCAACATATACATAGCATACATATTAAACAATAAATGGATCGGTAATAAACCTACCTCATGTAAAAATCCATAAGTGAAAACTTGCCAAATTTCACCACTCAATACAAAATCAGGCGTGAGCCCAAATCGAAAAACCAACTGTTGGTGGGCAAAGTGTTGTAATAAAAAAATAAAACAATTAAGGATTAAAATGACATTCAAAGGATGAAGGATCGGATTCCCGAACAAACTAGGGCCCTGGCTTCGATTTCTACTCATGGTACTTCCAAAATTTAGAGTCTAGGGAAAGAAACAAGGGAAATAAAAAAAGGGGGAATCCTTTCGGAAGCCCCCCCGGGAGTGATTTAAGGTAAAATCAGGCAACAGACCCTACCTTGATTATCAATCACTTCTACCATCGGAATTCCATGGCTCTTGCTTAACAGTTGGGAAGAAAAATTTAGGCAATTTTTGAGAGAGAATAAAGGGCATCTCTGTTCAGAATGTCGATGCGGTTTTTATCGACAGATATAAATTCACGGGCTTTCAAATCCGAAAGGGCACGGACCAAAGTTTCCGTTTTTGTACCAATGAAGGTTGCAAGTACATCTCGGGTGACTTTTAACTCTACATGGTTTTTTCGCCCTTGGGCGTTATCCAAAACGATTAGGATCTCTGCTAGTTTTTCATGTACTTGTTTGGTTCCAAGGGAAACCACATGTTCTTCCATCTCACGCCATTCTTTTGCCATCTGGCGAAATACTTCTTTTTGAAAATTACTGTCATCTTTGACAAGGGCATCGATAAGAGCACCTGTGATGTAACAAGCGTGAGTGTCTTCTACTGCAACAACGTTATGATGGGATATAGAATCAGAAATACAATCTCGAAAACCAACCCAATCCCCTGGACCACTAAGACGTAAGGTTTGTTCTTTCCCACTGGCGAGTTGGACATAACTTCTCACAAGCCCTGTTTTGATGAAGAAAAATCCATCTGCTTTGACACCTGCGGTCACGAGGTTTTTTCCTCGAGGGAAAATTGTAAAATCCTTCCCTTCATTGATACGTTCGATTGTTTCATGAGCAGCACAATGTAGTACATTATGATTTTTATAATCACATAAAAAACAATCAGGATTGAGTGGAAGGTCGGACATCAAACTTTTTTGTAACCCCTTACCAGGCTCTTGTCGAGACAAAATTTTAGAAACTTTCTAAAATTTCATTTTCCTATAAACTTAGGATCCCGCTTTTCTATGATACTTTGGATGGTCTCTTTAAAGTCATGCGAGATAAAGTTTCGAGCTTGTGATTCTGCTTCTTTTTTTAATGCGGAATCCAATTGTTTCCAAGAGTAAAGGTTTTGTTTCAACTCTTGTAATGCAAGAGGTGCTGCCTTTGACAATGAAATTGCCAACTCCATTGCACGTTCATATACTGATGATTTTGGAACTGAATCTAAACCCAGGCCCCACTCCTTTGCTTTTTCACCGTTAAAAGTTTCTCCGGTGAGGAGTAAACGACCACCTAAACTTTTTCCAAGTAGTTCTGGTGCAAGGAAACTTGATCCCATACCAGGATGGATTCCTAGTCGGACAAAATTAAAAGAATACTTTCCTTCACTGGCAAAAATTCGTAAGTCACATCCAAACGTTAATGAAAGTCCTGCTCCAATTGCATGTCCATTCACAGCAGCAATCACAGGCACAGGTAATTTTCGAACCGATAAAAAGAAACCGTAGAACTTTCTCATATCACGCCTGTTTTGTGAAAAACTTTTTTCAGAGAACGAACGTAATAAGTTCAAATCTCCACCGGCACAAAATACATCATTCCTTCCGGAAATAATAACGACTCTTGGTAATTTTTTTTGTTTGCGAATGGAATGGATGAGATGAGAAAACTCTTCTCCCATTTTCCAAGTCATGGAATTTCGGGATGTGGGATTGTTTAAGAAGATGGAAAGGATCATTCCATCTTCTGTTTCACGGGATTCTATTTCTAGGAATTCATACTCTTTGGTTTCAAATCGCGATTTCATCTATCTGAAAGGATTCGTACCAGGCTTTATCTTGTAAAGATAAAGGTTTGTTGCCAATTTCCATATTTTCAAAGTAATTGAGTAAAATTTCTAAATGTTGGCTTTCTAAATTTTGGTTTGGTAATGCAGATTCAATGCCTTTGCTAAACAACACATCTGCTCTGATTTTGTCTTTGTAATGATCTGGTTTTCCAGAAAAAATCAAATGTGCTGAGATCAAATCAAAACGGATGGTATCTACTATCCTTCTAAGGGAATCTTCTGATTCTAAATAATAACGCGAAGCAACTTCTGTTTGGAAATAATCACCCCAAGTGATGAGATCAGGGACGGAACCTGTTTTTTCCAAGATTTTCTTTTGGGCCTCTTCCTCTGTGTAAAGGGAACCCGCAAATCGTTCCACTATAGAATGGAGTTCTGACAAAATGGCTAATTTTTCAGGATTTAAGAGCCCTTGTCGGATCATGGGCAAAAGTTCTGGATTTACGTGTTTTGGGAGAGTTAATTCCATATACTTCCCATTTCGGCGGATTCTGTCGTTTTCTGGCATATTTTCTCTGGGAGAAAATCAGTTTTGGTCACCTAAAAATCGATAATTTTAGTATGGCAATCGGCAGAACGGATTCAATGCAAGAACTCATCACGATTTTAGAATCGTTATTTGATGAGACAATCATTGGATCCGATGTCAATATCGTTAAACACCTCTTCTATTACCTAAAAGCTGACAATAGAGAATTTGAATTCATCTACGAAGAGGATAACTTAGTCGCTGCCGTTGAGGAAATTGAAGCACATACAGTCACTCTCATGATCCCGGACCTTGTTGAAAAAGGTTCACGAAGGGCCAGAGTTCGATTTGAAGTGATGAACATCAACTACCAGTTTGAAGTTGTCATCCTTGATATCCAAAAAGACCAAATTGTCATCAAAACTCCAACCGAGTTACAATCCTACCAACTTAGAACAAATAAACGGATTCCAGTAGATGATTTGTTTATGAACTTCATTATTTTGTTTCGAAGTTTGTCAGGGGGATCAAGGGAAGTTGGAAAAAACCTGTATGCAGAAAGTAGATTCCCTCACCTAATGAAGGAAGTACGAAAAGACAGACCAGATAGTAAACTCATCAATCTCATGTTAACTGAGGCGATCGAAAGAATTTCCAAAGATTATGAAATTCATTTTTTCAAAGAAGATGAAAAGTTTAATGAATTTGAAGATTTTATAAAAAAAACCATTTTACGAACTGGTAAAACAATCTACATCCCTGATTGTAATAGAATCAATTCCTACATAAACGAAACAAATGATGATGTTCTATTTAATTATTTTTCTGAACACAAGGAGATGGCAAAAGAATTCGGTGAGGAGTTTGCATTAGATTTTTTTGAATCAATGCGAAAAAACGAATCCAGGAATTTTTTTGTATCTTATATCATCACACCGATTCGATTGTATGAAGATGTAGTTGGATATATCAAAGTTTATTCTACTGCGATGGAACGTTTTACCATTTCACAAAACCAAGCTGTGTATATATTTGAATTAGCTGAAATCATCAGTTATGTTTTCACTAAAATTGCCATCCAATATGGAAGTTATGAAACCATGCAATCGACAACAAAAGTAGTGGATATATCACTTGATGGATTACTCTTCGAAATTTATGACAAACGATTGTTTCAATACCTAAAAAGGCACAATATCATCAAGATGTTCATCCCACTGAGTAAAGAAAGAACGATGATCCTTCGTGGAGAAATCATTCGATTTTTAGATAAGGGGGATCATTACCATCTAGGTGTAAATTATTTCAGTTCAGCACCAGATGATATGTTGTTTTTGGAAACTTACTTATTTGAAAAAAGTATGAAAATACTATCAGAGTAATCCAGATTGTTTTTCAGCAAGTCTTATAGAATTCAACAAATCTTCTGATAAAGTAGTTTCTCCAGTATAATACAATCGCAAAAGTTTTCCATGTTCGACAAGTTTGGATCGATATGTTGGCTCATCAACAGAACCTCTTGATTCTTTCCAACGCAGATTATAAAATTCACAAGCAAGCTTATGAAGGTAATAATCAGATTTTCTGAGTGAATATGCTTTGTTTAAAAACTCTTCAGATCGACTACTGAGTTCGTCCCTTGTTTTACGAAGATCAACACTATTTCCAGCCAAGTTGGTATGTAATAAGTTTAAAAACGTAACTTCAAAACTATACAACCATACTTCATAAATTTTTGGATATAAACTGCGTGCTTCTTTTGCAACCTGAGGCATTAACTCTAATTGTTTTTTATTTTCTTTTCCTTCTACTTTGAAGTAAAAAGTTAAGAATCTTAAATAATCAACGAGGAATAACAAACGTTCTTGGGGGTTTGAAAATCGTTCTCGATTTTTCCAAGCCATGGAATATTCGAAGGCAGTTGATACATACCCTTCTCCATCCTTCCAATGAGCTTTGCCCAATGCATAATGCAAATCAGGCGAACTTTGATCAAGAGAGACTGCATGTTTGTATTTACGAAGTGCTTCATCCATTTGGCCTTTCGCAAAATAATGATCCCCTTGTTTTTTTGCAATAAATGCTTCTTCATATTTTGTGGTATCAAGCAACCTTGCGGCTGTTACAGGACGATCCTCAATCAAACGGAGATACCCTTCCCCACGAACTTGCCATCCAAAAAATGTAGTGAGGTAAACGGATTTCACCGTAATCATTCCCACAATATTCCCTTCACGAAAGGTTTTATGGTCTTGGTTTTTTTCGAGTAAATACAAGGTTTGGCCCACACGAATCCCCTTAGGATCTGCCACTTTGATCGTGACTGTGTCTGGCCTTGTGTCCACTTCTAGTTCTTGGGAAAGTTTGTCGACTTCATAGAAACTTGCTTTTTCAATTCCCACGACTTCACCAACTACGATCATCCTTAGTGGATCAAGAGAAGATTGGCTCCGAAAGGCAAAGGCCATGCGGTCAGATGGTGACTGAGCAAAAAGATAGGACCCAAATAAAAAGAGGAAAAGAACAAATCGAACCATCTAAGGTAAGGATCGACCAAATTAAAAACAGGAAGAGAAGAAAAATAAAATCCCTACCCGCAGGTAGGGAAAAATATCTCTTATTTTGGTTGGAATTCTAAACGATACTTCCCATCTCCCACTTGGTTTTTCGAATAAAGGATTTTCCGATGGACTCCATTATTATAATCTTCAACTAAATTTCCATAAAATGGACTGCCCAAATTCCCACTATTCCCGATCGGAAGTTGGGTCACAGATTCTTCAAACCTTCCATAATCAATCACCCTACGTTTGGATGGTCCTGCAACTGCTGTCCAATCTTCCTTCATCAATTTGTATTTAAGGTTATTCACAACTTCTGCACCACCAGCACTTGGCATTGGACCAATATTAAAAACTCCACCAATCAACGGTAATACGCCGAGTGGGTGTGGGTGTTTGATTTGATAGAGGTGTTTCCATTTCCAAAGGCTTGGAGAAGCCGACACATGTTTTTCCAAATACTTTGCTGTTTCTTCAATGGAACGATTTAAGATATCAGTTCTCGTTTCGACAACATTAGGAGTTCTCAAATCATCCCAATAATTGGATTGGGGATTTCGAATGAACCTTCGGTAAGCATTCCAATATTCCGCCATATCACCATATAGTTCAAAATGTTCGGGACCCATTTCATCAATGAGAAGTTCTTTCATGGTCAAATAAAAGAACACATCATAAACAGCGGCCCCTTGGGACTCTGGAAAATGTTCGAAATTCCAATTCTTAAGGATTTCTAAAACTTTTTTCCCACCTAACGTCTTTGGAACATTTACTGATGAAAATACAATTTCCAAATATTCTGGAGCAAAAGAAGAAACTGTGTCAGTTTGGATTGCCGCAAGTTCTTCCAAACTCCATTTTTCTTGTGTTTCTAAAATTCCAACTAATCTTTGGAATCGATCAGGTGGTTGCCAATTCCCTTCTGGTTTACCTAAACCTGGCAATCTACCAGTTGTCACCAAGTTATTTGCTGTAACAATGATTCCATTTTTAGGATTGATGATCTTTGGATTGTCCCTGGATGGAACATACCCAATGACATCATTTTCCCCAGTGGAACCTTCTAAAATTTTCCTTGGATTTCCACTTTTCAAAATTGGAAATCTTCCTACTGCATAATAAGCGATGTTTCCATCCTTATCCGCATAACTAAAATTAAGGCCTGGGGCTCCTATCATCGACGAAGCCGAATCCAATTCTTGGAACGATTTAGATTTACCCATTTTATAAAGTACATCTAATAATGGATTGTCTAAGTGGTGGTGGGCCCAATACAAACTAACAGGACGTCCTTTGTAACCTTTGATGTGTTCGGTGATGATCGGACCATGGTTTGTAATTGGAATTTCAAATGGGATTGTAGAACCATCTTTTTGTTTGATTTCATCTTTATAATAGGTTAAATCTTTCCAACTAGATCCAGACTTGTATTTGCCCGTTTCAATGGTTTCTTGGTACAAATTCACATCATCTTGTTCGAGCATGGTTAGTCCCCAAGCCTTGTCACGGTTATGAGCAATGAGCGGAAAAGGGATGATGGATAAAAAGTAACCATAGTTTTCATAACCAGGGTATTCTATATACGCTTCATACCAAGCACCAGGGTTTGATAAGGCAATATGTGGATCGTTCGCAAGAACTGCACCACCACTTGCGGAACGACTTGGTGCAACAAGCCAAGAATTACTTCCTTCTAATGGTTCAATCGGAAGAGAAAGAGAGCTCACAAATGTTACAAGTTGTTTTAAATTGGTAACATCATGATTTGATTTAACCAAACTACCCTGTGTGGAATTTTCCTTCGGAAGATGATTTAGATGCAAACCTCCATTGGGAGGATTTGGTTGGTTTGCACTTAGCTTTTTTACACCTGGTTGTGTTTCTAAGATAGAAGCATTTGGCTCAAAATCATATCTTGGAAATAATTCACTCGCCGATCTTCCCGCTAACTCAGATTCCATGATCGTGTATAAACTATCCGATTTAATCCCTTCTGCGAAAGAAAATCCCATATAAAACAAAAAGGAAATTGCATCTACTCGATCAAATGGCCTAGGTTTGATTCCAAGGATTGTATATTCGATAGGCAATGATTCTGTTTCTAAAAAATGATTCACTCCTTCCAAAAACCAATCCAATTGTTCCCAAGCCTCTGGGTAAATATGTTTTGTTTGGTTGGCATAATTCTCTGCTGTTTGTTTCAACAAAAGTGATTTCAAAAACTGATCGGAAGGGATGAGTTTTTCACCAAAAATTTCAGTGAGTTCACCTTTACCAATCCTCCTTTGTAATTCCATTTGGAAAATTCGATCTTGTGCCATCGTAAAACCTAACGCAAAATAAGCGGATTTGGCATCTTCTCCAACAATATGTGGAATCCCAACTCCATCACGAATGACCGTTGCTTTGGAATTAAGTTTCTCTGATCGAATTTCACCTTGGTATTTTGGTGCTTTTAAAGAAACAAGTCCCCAAAATAACAAGTGTAATGTGACTGGTAAAGTCAAAACTAAGAGAAGTAAAAGACTAATAATTGGTCTTTTTTTGATGAATTTTTTAATTGTATTGTACATAGTTTATTGTAATGCTTTGATTTGTCGGATTCGATTTTGTTTGTCAGCAGAATCCCAAGCCGCGTTGGAAAAAGATTCTACTTTATAATATTTGGTTTTGTATTCATCCTTGTAAGGAATCACAAGTTCACGGTCTGGTTCTGTTGTTTTTGCAGCTTGGATTTTACGTAACCCTTCTGCACCTTGGTTGAACCATTCTGGATCAATAGGAAGGTTCACACGATGGCCACGAAAAGAAGTCGCAATGTATGGGCCATCTAAGTCCTTATCACGAAGTATTTTCCCATAGAATGTAAATTCAACTTCATTCGATCCAGATACCAAGTCTCCATCATACATAGCATAGGCGATGTATTCTCCATTTTTTTCATCTTTTAAGTTTGCTTCTAAATGGTATTTCCCTTTTCTATAAACATTCACGACAGCTCTTACAATAAGAGATCCATCTTGTAACGAATCAGAAAAAACACCGTTAAACTCTGCTGGATTGGATGGGCTTGAAAAAAAACTAGAAGTTAAAGTTGTTTTTAAATTTTCAGGACCGTATGTGATCTCCGCAACTAAAGACATTTGTCCCCAATCTGGTTTTTGTGGTTTCCATGAGAATGTATAAATATTATCTCCTCTTGTTTGGTCTCCATCGGTTCCATTATCATTGACTGACGCACTGACAACTCCAAAACGTTGTCCTTCCCATTCTTTGAATACTTGGTGTGAATCGATTGAAACTTTTACTCGATTTCTTGCTTTGTCACGGCATTCGAGTGTGACATACATCATATCTTTATTACCAATTACCGCCCAAGTTTTGGGTTGGAACAAACATACATACCCTGTTGGTTCGTTCGTTTTTGCATCAATCATATAATCTGGTGAAGTTTCTATAATGAAAGGAAATGCGAGGTCATGATTGAGGATGGACATAGGTCTGGAAAATGGTGGGTATTCTGCCCATTCCATATATTTTTCTAAAATATATTCAGGTGTTGCTCCATCATCAGGGATTCCTTCTCCACCATCACCACCTTCTCCACCAGACTCATTGCCTTGCGTTGGATCAGAACTTCTTGCCATTCTTTCTTGTCTTGCTTTTTCTTTTGCTTCTTGGTCGGTACCAAAACCATCCGTTACGAAATAAAAGATCAAACCTACTAATACCAGTATAACAATAGTTAGATACAATCCGTATCTACGAAATAAATCCATACGCTCCCTTCCTTTTCTTTTATAAAACGGTTAAGAGCCTTGTCGGTTTTTTAGACGCTGTAAAGTAAAATTTAAATGGAAAAGAGACTCGCCAAAGATTCAGAAATTGGAATTTCGGTTGGGATTGGCATTTGTTTCCAACCTTCATAATATTTGTATACTGTTCGTGAATACGCAGGAACACCACCAAAACGTTTGTATCCACCAAGTCCTGCATTATAAGCTAACAAAGCTGCTTCGATAGAATCGGTGCGTTCTAAAAGATAGTTTAAATAAAGAACACCAATTAAAAGATTCATTTCTGGTTCATATAGTTCTTTTTCAGATCCAAAGGAAATCCCTTCTTTTTTTGCGAGCCACTTAGCTGTCTCAGGCATCACCTGCATAAGCCCAAGTGCTCCTTTATGAGATTTCGCTCGTGTTTGGAATTGTGATTCCGTTTGGATGAGGCCCACTAAAAAACCTAATTTGTCGATCGGTTCCTTCGGTTGTAGGCTCATTTGTTTTGGAAAACGCAGGTGGTAGGAAGCCCGTTCGATCACTTGGACTAAATCCATTCTTTCTCTTTTCGATAAACCAGGGCGGTTCTTTGCGATGAGATAATGTAATTTCAACTTCGATTGGGAAAAGACAGGCGAATGCCCAGATGGATTGATTTTACCGTAAGATTCAAAAAGAAATACCATTACCAACAAAAGTGGGAGTAGTTTTCGTAAAATTTTGGTTTGTTTTCGCATGGTGACTGGTTGTCTCCTTATTGTGCATTGCACAATAAGGCCAGTTTCTGGCAGGCGCTTCTGCTGGCAAGGCGAATTTTGTGCATCGCACAAACAAAAACAGGGACAAATGGGAAATGCTTGCCGAAAGTTTCTTTTGGCAAATTCCTGGAGAGGCTTGGTACCAACTCTCAACTTATACAGTTTCTTCTACTTTGGCCTCAGTTTGGTGAGTGGGATCGCCTACATTTACTTTCGCTCTCGTAAGGAAGACCTGACTCCCAGTTTTCGAGGGTTACTCATTCCCCTTTTGAGTTTATTTTTCTGGTCCATAGCCTGGTCTATTTGTAATTCCTTCCTACACCATTTCACTGCCTATGTATTTGTTTTTTTGAAAAATCCAGCCATCCTTGTTTTAGGTGTTTCTACTGCTGAACTTGCCTTCCGATTCCAAAAGGATTTATTCCCTCGATGGCGGATTTGGAGTTTACGAATCCAAACTGGGCTTGCAGTGACTGCAGGTGTTTGTAATGGGATTGGATTCTTTTTTCGTAAAATTCGATTTGATCCCAAAATGGAATTCTATGTTCCACTACAATCTTCCGATAACAGTTTGATTCAATTTTCTATTTTGTCGATTGCGATTGTTTTATGTTTGATTCTTGTAAACACACTTGCCGCACTTTTTGCAAAATACAAAATACTAGATGGAATCAAAAAAAAAGCCACAGGTGGTTTTATATTAGCGATCATAGGTATTTTAAGTTTAGCCTTCGCAGACATTCTTGTAGATTTAAATTATGTTAGTAAACCAACATATCTTTTTATATTAACAAACCTAACCATCATCATTATGACGATCCTTGTTTTGGTATCACTTAACCAAGACACTGTCCCTTCCACCGTTGGATTCAAAATTATGACATTCAACTTAACCATTTTGTATTTGATACTTTCGATTGTTGCTAATTTTTTATTCAATCGATTTCGTATCGATATCCAAAATGAAATGAGCCGAGAAAAACATAACATCAAAACCCAACTTGAACTTGGGACAATGTATCCTTTCGTATATTTATCTGATCTTGTTGTTGATATCCAAGACCAAAACTTTAGGATCAATAAAATAGGTTATGCAAAAAACCAAATTGAATCCATAAACACTAGAACTCCATCGTATGAAACATTCAAAGTAGACACCTTTTCCAACGATCCTTCGGGCATTTATTGGACTTCTGATTTTTTTGCGAAAAACCACCATTTTTTAATAGCAATTCCTTACATTGAATACAGAGAAAAAGTTCACCAAACGGTAGTTTGGCTAATCATAACTTTACTTTTTTCTATATTTACGATCTTTATGTTATACCCACTTTTACATAAAACAAGTATTGTATTCCCTCTCACTCGACTTTTATCAGGGATTAGGAGGATGCAATCTGGTGATTTATTTGTTTCGGTAGAAGTTTCCAGTAAGGATGAAATTGGCGAACTTTCAAAAAGTTTCAATGAGATGATTTCAATTGTTAGAGAAGCGAGGTTTCAACTCGAACAAAAAATCGAAGAACGAACTGTTTCGTTAAATAATACAATTTTGGAATTACGTGATACCCAAGAACAGCTATTACATGCCGAAAGGATGTCTACTCTAGGAAAAATTGCAGCTAGTGTTGCACACGAAATTAATAATCCATTGGCAGCAATCAAAGGAAGTATCCAATTCATAAAAGATAGCCAGTTTTCAGAAGAAAAAGTTGAACTATCTAAACTTGAAATCCTTGCGGATGAATTGATTGATGCTTTTAAAAATAAAAAAAGATCAGAAGTGACTTCTCGTTTCAAAAGAAAACGGGAACTAACAACTTTTTTTCGTTCGAAACAAATCCAAGATCCTATATCACTCGCTGACACATGTTTTGATTTTCACATTGAAGAAATACCAACTAACTTTTATGAATTATTTGAATCAAAAGAAGGGATCGAGGCATTCCAAACTAGACTAAACGAACATGTGATACGTTTCCATTTAGGAATCATTGAAACGGCTGTCGAACGTGCTTCTAAAATTGTATTCGCGTTAAAACATCATTCCTACTCAGGCCCTAAAGAAAGCCAAAAAATACTCTCGTTAAGAGAAGGGATCGAATCTGTCCTCAGTATGTATTCCAAAAGTTGGAAACCTCATGTAGAATTGGTTTGGAAAGGAGAAGGAGATCCGAAAGTTTTAGGACACGCGGACGAACTTGTCCAAGTTTGGACCAATTTGGTTTATAACTCCTACCAAGCATGCCCAAGCGAAAAAGGAAGGATTTCCATTTCACTTAAAGAATCCGGAACAGATGCCTACATTTCCATCGAAGACAATGGGAAAGGCATTCCCGAAGAAATTCTACCGCGGATTTTCGAACCCTTTTTCACAACAAAAGAATTGGGGATGGGGACTGGTCTCGGTTTGTCCATCGTCCAAAAAATCATCGAAAACCACCAAGGGAAAATCCAAGTAGAAAGCCGACCAGGGAAAACCCTCTTCACCATCACCCTCCCCCTAGCAAATACCTAGGTTTCTCTCCCTAGCTTTGTCATGAAATCATCGACAATGGCAAATTTATGTTAAAATTTTGTCTAATTTGGTCAAAAAAATTCTTGTCAATCTTTTGCCAAACTTATACAACAAAGGAAACACCATTTGGGAATAGGAAACAACATGCGAACTCTACTCACAACCATCACAACTCTGCTCCTTGCAGGTTCACTCAGTGCACAAACTTACACTGTGTTCATTCACGGTAAGTCTGGCAAAAATCACAACGGCGTCGGAACAACCGATGTAAATAGTTACTGGGGATCTTCTGTAAATTCTGTGGGTGGAACTCGCATTTTCATCGGTTATGATGGAACTACTGACCCAAGAACCTATGGATCATCTCGTGCTCAAACAAACATCTCTACAGGACTCACAAATTACTGCAAGGGCGGAAATTCTTGTAAGATTGTATGCCATTCTGCTGGATGTTATGCCATCGAATATTGGTTATCAAACTTAGGCTCAACTGCATCATCAAAAGGTTTTAATCTTACAAAAGTAACAGCACTCGCTGCAGCTTCTGGTGGATCGGAACTTGCAAACGCACTTAACGGAATCACATTTGGTTTCGGTGGGAATGCGATGGACAAAGCTCTCATCGTCACAACAGCTCGCGGAGCATTCAACCACAACAACACTGGTGGAGTCGCTGTGAATCATGTACCTGGTTACAAAGGTATGTTTGGCGCATCTGCAATCCTCCCAGGGGAAGATGATTATGCTGTTGCTTACCACTCTTCTTGTGGTTACAACCGTGCGGGTGGACTCAATAAATGCCAAGGATCACTCACTCAATACGAAGGTTTGTGGCCATTTGGTTCCAACAGAACTTACACACAATACAGCGGACACTACCGTGCTCCATCGGTTTCTTCCACAGGTTTGTATCTAGACCATGGTCAGATCAAAACAGAAGGTTGGAGATAATTTTAGGTATCATTGATAGAAAGGAAAAGGAAAAAAGAGATGCGTAGCTCAATCACAACAATACTTGCGTTCCTCGTAGCAGGATCGCTAAGTGCACAAACATATACCGTGTTCATTCACGGTAAATCGGACAAAAACCACAATGGTGTGGGAACAACAGATGTAAACGGATACTGGGGTTCTTCCACTAGTACAGTTTCTGGATCTAAAATTTTCATCGGTTACGATGGAACGTCTGATCCTAGAACTTACGGATCGTCCCGTGCACAAACAAACATTTCCACTGGACTTACAAACTATTGCAAAGGTGCAAACTCTTGCAAAATCGTTTGCCACTCTGCTGGTTGTTATGCGATCGAATATTGGTTGTCTAACCTCGGTTCTACAGCATCATCAAAAGGTTTTAATCTTACAAAAGTAACTGCACTCGCTGCAGCTTCTGGTGGATCAGAACTTGCTTCTGCACTTAACGGAATCACTTTTGGATTTGCTGGAAACGCAATGGACAAGTCCCTCATTGTTTCCACAGCACGCGGAGCGTTTAACCATAACAACACTGGTGGTGTTGCTGTGAACCACGTACCTGGTTACAAAGGTATGTTTGGTGCGTCTGCAATCCTTCCAGGGGAAGATGATTATGCGGTTGCTTACCATTCTTCTTGCGGTTACAACAAAGCGGGTGGTCTGAACAAATGCCAATCTTCTCTCACTCAAAGTGAAGGGATCTGGCCTTTCAATTCCAACGTAACTTACACTCAATACAGTGGTCACTATAGAGCTCCATCTGTAACGGCAACAGGTCTTTACCTTGACCACAGCCAAATCAAAACAGAAGGATACCGATAGAATCGGGATCCAACCGAAGCCTTCCCTTTCGGAAGGAACGAGAAAAGGCCAACCAAATCGGTTGGTCTTTTTTTTGCCCTATTATTATATAAATTGACACATTTGACTTATTTATGGAATTTGTGCTTAAAGATAGAAAATCAGGAAAGGGAAAATATATGCGAAGCACCATCACAACTGTACTAGCGTTCCTCCTCGCAGGATCACTCAGTGCACAAACCTACACCGTGTTTATCCACGGAAAATCAGATAAAAACCACAATGGCGTGGGAACAAGTGACGTGAATTCGTATTGGGGAACCTCTGCGAATACGGTTTCTGGATCTAAAATTTTCATCGGATACGATGGGAAAACAGATCCAAGGACTTACGGATCGTCTCGTGCCCAAACAAACATTTCCACAGGTCTTACGAACTATTGCAAAGGGGCAAACTCTTGCAAAATCGTATGCCACTCTGCGGGATGTTACGCGATTGAGTTTTGGTTGGCAAATTTGGGATCCACTGCTTCGGCAAAGGGTTTCAATCTCACAAAAGTAACTGCACTTGCAGCGGCTTCTGGTGGATCGGAACTTGCTTCTGCTCTGAATGGTGCAACATTCGGATTTGGTGGCAATGCAATGGACAAGTCCCTCATCGTTTCCACTGCACGCGGAGCGTTTAACCACAATAATACGGCTGGAATTCAGATCCACCATGTACCTGGTTACAAAGGTGCTTTTGGTCCATCTGCGATCCTACCTGGGGAAGATGATTATGCTGTTGCATACCATTCATCTTGTGGTTACAACCGTTCTGGTGGACTCGACAAATGCCAATCTTCCATCGTAAGTGGTAGCACTACTTATACACAATACACGGGACATGTGAGAGCTCCATCTCTAACATCTGCTGGTTTGTATAAGAACCATAGTGAGATTAAAAACGAAGGAACAAGATAATCGTAGGTTAAATTAACCCAGCTAGGAAACCTAGAAGGGTTATCATTTGAGAAGCTGAAGGGAATCCTTCAGCTTTTTTTGTATCGAAAGAAAAACAATTTCAGTTTTGATCTTTGTTTTTTATCCGTGTTTGATCACACCTTGTCTGGATTTCCCAATGAACCAATAGTAGAGTACTGGGACAGCAAACCGGCTAAGCACAGTAGCAGCTATTTCACCAAACATAAGTGAGATGGCAAGACCTTGGAAGATTGGATCAAATAACATCACAAAGGAACCCACGACAACAGCAGAAGCTGTCAGTAACATTGGCCTGAACCGAACCACACCTGCATGAACAACGGCATCTTTTAACGGAACACCCTTACTTATCTCTCCTTCGATGAAATCTACAAGGATGATGGAGTTTCGAACAATAATGCCTGCACCTGCAATGAATCCAATCATAGATGTTGCGGTAAAATATGCCCCCATCACCCAATGGCCAGGTAAAATTCCAATGAGAGAGATAGGAATTGGTGCCATAATGACAAGAGGCACTGTGTAACTTTTAAACCATCCAAGTACCAAAACATAGATGAGTAGGATTACCACAGCAAAGGCTCCTCCTAAGTCTCTGAACACTTCATAAGTGATGAACCATTCGCCATCCCATTTGATCACAGGTTTTGTCGTATTCCATGGAACATCCGCTGTTTGTGTCTCATACTTGATTTTAGGTGCTAGTTTTAACATCCCATAAACAGGTGCTTCTTCTTCACCAGAAAGTTCACTCATCACATAATTGACTGGCTTTAAGTTTTTACGAAAAAGAGCACGGTCTTCTTCGAGGTAAGGATTTCCTAACACTCGTTCGGAGGAAACAACACCCGATTCCATAGACATGATATTTTGGTTTTGGAATGGTGACTTCGAACTACGAATGTTTTGTTTCACTGATAATTGGATTGAGACTTCTTCTGGTTCATTTGCCGTCGCCAAACTTACAAGAGGTGATTCTGAAAATAGGATCGTTCCCGTATAAGCAAGAGCAGAAGTTTTGATTCCATAAAGACCTGATTTTTCAAAATCGATTGGATAAACCATTTTTGGCCTACCATTACGTAACGAAGTATCCAAATCAACAACACTCGGTTCTTCCTTAAAGATTTGGAATATCTCTTCGGCGACTTTTTTTCGTTCCGAGACAGTAGGACCATAAACTTCCGCTACCATTGTGGCCATCACCGGTGGACCTGGAGGGATTTCTAAAACCTTCGTCACAGCATTATGATCTTTACCAAAGGATTTGATTTCCCCACGAAGAGATTCTATGATTTCATGACTTGATTCCTTACGATCATTTTTATTTTTTAAAATAATTTGTAAGTCATTCATGGAATCCAAATTACGAAGAAACGAGTGTTTCACCATTCCAGAGAAAGAAAACGGAGCCGCTTCTCCCCCAAAGATTTGGATTTTTTCCACATTCGGATTGGTTAATAAAATTTTTGCCAACCCTTCCGACTGAGACATACTCTCTTTCAAAGTTGTTTTTGTTTCATAATCAATCAATACTTGGAATTCTTCTTTGTTATCAAAAGGTAACATCTTCACTTTAACCCATTTGAAAGCAACAAAGGCCATCGAAATAACAAGTAAACCAATAGTAATGGCACCAAAGAGACTTGCATTTTTCTTTGTACCCAACAACCAGTTAGTGAACTTTATATAGAGTTGGTCTAGTTTTGATACTTTATGGCCAACTTCCTTATCAGAGTGGGTATGTGTTTCTTTTAATAAACGCACTGATGCCCAAGGTGTAATCACGAATGCCACGATAAGAGATAAAATCATCGCAAGACTTGCACCAACAGGAATTGGTTTCATATAAGGACCCATAAGTCCTCGCACAAACGCCATCGGTAAAATCGCAGCGATTACAGTGAATGTAGCCAAGATAGTTGGATTTCCCACTTCAGAAACAGCAATGAGTGTTGCACGAATGATCCCAAGTTTTGGATTTTCTTCCAAATGCCTTTCGATATTTTCCACCACAACAATGGCATCATCCACGAGAATCCCTATGGAGAAAATCAAAGCAAAGAGTGTCACTCGGTTCAGTGTATATCCAAGAAAATAATAAATTGCAAGAGTTAGTGCCAAAGTGACAGGAATTGCAATCGCAACCACGAGAGCTGACCTCCAACCCATCCATAAAGCAATGAGGACTGTCACAGAAATTGTAGCGATTAACAAATGTTCAATGAGTTCATGTGATTTGTCTTCCGCCGTACTTCCGTAATCTCGAATCACACTTAAAGAAATTTCTTTTGGTAAATCTTTTTGAAATAGTTCGGCTCTTTCAATTAGGTCCTTAGAGAGGTTTACTACGTTGGTTCCCTTTCGTTTTGCAAATACGATTGTAACCGCATTTCGTTTGGATTCGCCGAGGGATTTATCATACAATAAAGAAGCTCGTGTTCGTTCCTCTGGACCTTCTTCTACTTGAGCCAAATCTTGGATACGAACTACCCTACCTCCGCGTTGGGCTACAGGTAATCGTTTTACATCGGCTATATTCTTTAATACACCACCAACTTCTGTATCCAAAACGGATTCCGATGACCAATTTTTCCCAGCTGGAATGAGGGCATCGTTATGTTTTAAACTTTCAGCTACTTCAATAGAGGTTACGCCAAATCTTGAGAGTAAATCTGGATTTATTTTTACTCGCACCGTTTTTTTAAGTCCACCTAACATTTGCACACTTGCAAGATCAGGTGTTGATGACAGTTCACGGGCTAAGGGAGCAACTTTTTGTCTAAGTTCATAATCATTTAATGACTCGGCACTAAAACTTAACGCTAAAAATGGGACATCATCTATCGAATATGACTTCACAGTCGGAGTAAGTGTATTTTTTGGTAAAATTGTTTTTACCTCCATCAGTTTGTGATGGATTTTCAAAAGGGAAGGTTCAATAGGTTCCCCCACTTTGAAACGAACCGTGATATAACTACCATGCCATTTGCTAGTGGAATAAATGTATTCTACTCCTTCCAGTCCCCAAACCGCTCTTTCAATAGGTTCTGTTACTTTTCTTTCCGTTTCTTCTGGTGAAAAACCAGGACTTGGAATTAGGATATCAACCATTGGAACCGAAATTTGAGGTTCTTCTTCTTTCGGTGTCAAATACACTGCAAATAAACCAAGAACCAAACTCGCAATGGCGATGACAGGAGTTAGCCTAGAATGCAAAAAAGTTTCCGCAAGTTTGCCTGCGAAACCTGCTCTAATTTCTTCCAGTGGTTTCATATATGTCTTCCTTTTTTGAAAATATTGATACTTCCGTTCTTACTTGTAACATTCCAATCTCTGTCTCCATGAGAACACGTGATAACTCTAATGATTTGTTGAGTGTTTCCGCAAATTGAATGGCATTGATCGCTCCACTTTGGAATAACCTTTGCATGTTAATGACTTGTTCTTCTTGGTATTTTACATTTTCTCTTATGAGTTCTAAACTTTCTTTGAGTGTGATTTCTTTTTGAATCAAAGATTTAACATGTGCTTCTTCTTCTTTTGTTTTTTCTTCCATTTTTTTGAGAGTCGCTTCAGCGTTTAATTTTGCTTCATCAACGGCCCCCATATCTTTAGGATTATAAAGATTCATTTGTAAATACACACCGGCCTGGTAGGCATTGGAGATATTTCGACTACCCTGGTATCCGTATGCTTCTGAATAAGCTCCGAGTTTCGGTAAAAATTTTGCCATCTCCATATCTGCTTTCAGTTTTTCACCCTCAGCATATTTGATTTGAGCATTCATTTGGTTTGATCTTTCATAACCAACAGGTCGTTTGAAGTAAGTATCTAAAAATGTATTTAGATCTGATTCTACAATTTCCAAATCAGTTAGGGGTAGATCAGATAATACAAATAAAGTTTCCTTATAATCATTGATTTGTAACTCAGATTGTTTCTCAAGGATGACGATTTGGTTTTTGATCGATTTTAATGCAAGGTATCCCGCATACCCAACTGGATTTCCTTTATTCCCCAAGGAATAGTTGGATTGGAATCGACTTTCTATTTTTTTGATTTGTTCGAGCCTTTGCTTATATTCATACAAAGATTGGATGGCTCTGTAATAAAAACCAGCTTGGGCATATTCACGATCCCGAATGGCTAACCACTCAAACTTTAATCCAGTACTCCTCTTTTCATTCATAGCCGCAAAAGTTTTCCCAGATCCACCTTCGTAAAGTGGTAAATCCATACCTAAGGTCCCTCGAGAATATTGATGGCTCCCTGGATAATTCAAAGTATCCTTTGCAAATAGATTCATTGAATCTGAATTGAGAGTCGTATAAGGTTGGTTATTTGAATCTAAAAAATTGCCTGGTCGATTTCGAGTTGAAGCTGTCGAAAAATCTGAATCAGAAGCACTCCGTTGGCTTAGTTTACCCATAAAGTTGAGTGTTGGATCATTGGTTTGGAAAGTTCTAAGATCTGCATACACTCGAGGTAACCAGTGTTTGTCGGATCTATCTTTTGCAATTTCACCAGCTTTCCACTCCAAATATTTGGATTTTCTTGCAGATGAATTTTCTTCGATTCGTTTCCAGAGTTCATTAAATCCGACACCTTCCGCAGAAAGAAAAATCGGTGTCACCAAAAGAAGAAAGCTAGTGAAATATTTCATTGGATTATTCCTTAACCTTTGGTTCTACACCTAATTTGTTTAAAAGGATAGCCATGGGACAAAAACCAATGGTTGAAAAGACAACCAAGTTGATTCCAACAAGTAAGTTTAATAAAAACCACCAACTGGAAACATAGGTTCCAAGTGAAACACCCACGAGACTAAACACACCAGCGATGAGAAATACCAATCGCTCTAAATACCATGTTTTTGTTGAAGCTAAGAACATTACCATACCCCCTATAGTATATACCTTTACAACCACATATACCCCGGTGGGTATATGTGGCAAGACTTTTTAAGTGGGATTTGAAAGGAAAAAAATTAGTTTAGAGAGAGAAAGCGGCAGAAATGGCTTTTTTTACATCAGATTCGATGTTTTGAGTGGACTTCTTTTCTTTGAAACAGGTATCCATATATTCATGAATGTAAGCCTCTCCAAACTTTTTCATGGCTTGGTGGGCTGCTTTCAGAAGCAGGATCGCTTTTTCACAGTCCTGTTCTTCTGTCACGATGGTATTTTTAATCGCTTCCAGCTGCCCTTGGATACGATTGATGCGGTGGATGAGTTTTGTTTGGTTATCGGAAAGGCTCATTCCTACATACCCAGCAGGGTATATTGGAAATTCAAGTAAAAAAAATGACACCCTTCCCTTTTTCAAAGTCTCCTGTCACTGACCTCTCCCAAAAACCACCTTACTATGTATCTAATTTCGGATTTTGGACTGGAGTTACCGATTACAGAGAAGCTGGAATTCAATTTTTGGATGAATTTGCAAAACAATGTGGACTGGAAAAAAATAAATCCATTTTGGAAGTTGGATCTGGGCTTGGAGGAAGCCTGGTTTATTGGAAGGATCAATATGAAGCAGATAAACTTTCTGCTATTAATTTACCCGGGGAACAATCAAACTTCGCCAAACAACTCTTTCATGATCAAAATCTTGAAGTAACACCGTTTCTGGAAGGTGGATGGGAAGGAATCAAAACATTACCTTCTAATTCCTACGATTATGTTTTTTCTGTCGATGCAGCTTATCATTTTAATCCAATTGATGAGTTCTATCGTGAAAGTTATCGTATACTAAAACCTGGAGGTAAACTTGTTTTCAATGTATTCCACTTACATGAGATAGAGAAAAAAAAATATTCAGGGTTATTATCCTTTTTTTTAATCCCACCAAACCAAGTAAAAGTTTTGGATGTTACAGTAGAGGAATTGCAAACTATAGGTTATCTCATTGAAAAAAATTTGGATTGGACCATACCAGTTATCAATGGTTTTGTCCAAAACAAATCTAAAATGAAACTATTATTACAAATTTTTGGGTTTGTTTTGCAAACAATCACTAAAACTTTAAAACTTAGCTACCATTACTATGTAGTCCAAAAACCAATTTAAGTTTGGATTATAGAATCAATTGGTTGGTTCAAAATTTTTGATACAACTTGTAATGCGGATTTTGCCCCTGCTTCTAATAAGGGAATCCCATAAAGGGAATAAGATCCACATAACCAAAGATTGCAGTTGGGATTCGCATGTAATTCAGTGATCCTCTCAATTGCCTTCCCTGTTCGTTCATCCATTACTGGCCTTTCAAATTTCGCCAATTTTAAAGTATCATTTTCATGAGGAAGTTTGTGAGGATTCCAAGTTTGGTATACAGTTTTCCCTTTTAATTCAGGAATGATCCGGCCCAAATCCAATGTTACTTCAGGTTTATCATAACCATCTCGGATATTGAATACAAGGGAAACATTTGGATTTTTAAAATAACTTGGATCAGTATGCAAAACAACGTCACTTGCTTCGTAACGAAATTCATTTAGAATCTCTTTTTCATTCCCAAATCCATCACCTAGTAAATTCTTCGCCTGGTTTGCTTGGGTGGAGAGGATCACATGATCAAATTCTTTTTCTTCCTTTTCAAATTGGATAATGGTTTTGGAACCTTTTTTGTAGATTTGTTGTATTTTTGCATTGAGGTGTAAGTGTTTCAAACCCTTTGTCATGCGAGTCACAATGTCTCGAGTTCCATATTTGGCTGTTTCTTGTGGTGTATAGGAATATCCTCTAGAATGGTATCCAATAATAGTTTCCGCAGGGTAGTTCGCCACTGTCTCCGTCTTACAAGTGTTTACTAAAGCAAATGTGGGTAATAAAAATTCATAGATAAAAGCATTCGAATACTTATATTTCTTTAAAAAATCCAAAATCGTAATGTTTGGATTTTCGTTTTTCCAATCAAGTTTTGAATTTGCATAAAACTTTAACAAATCAGAGAAGATTGTTCTTCCTTTTTCTGTTACAAAAACATCAGCAGTTGGAAATCCAAAATGGAACCCAAAAATATTTTTTGAATAAAATCCAAATACAGATTCATTTTCGGAATCAACTCGAAAAGAATAGTCAACTACTCTAGTTTGTATCGATGCTTTGTCATATACTTGAAACAAAGTGGGATAATAGTCTCGTTTGATAGTGCGAAAGGGAATATCAAATTCGACATCTTTCCCATGTATTGTTTGTTTCGCTCCAAAAGCAACCATACCAATTTCTGGTTGTTTTTCGTATAAATAAACATCCGTAAATTTATTGAATGCCCAAGCAGCGGTTAATCCCGTAATACCAGATCCAATCACTGCAATCACTTCATACTTCCTGTTTTTAAAAATTGGACATGCCAAGACAAAGCAGATTCTAAATCATGAGGAGTATGTTTCCCTTTGGAAACTTTTAATGCATTTTCATAATAAGCACGAAGTTTATCTCGGTAAATAGGATGCGCACATTTTTCAATGATGAGTTCTGCTCGTTTTTTCGGTGGACATCCACGTAAATCAGCCAATCCATTTTCCGTTACAAAAATCATTGTTGAATGTTCGTTATGGTCCGTGTGCGAAACCATAGGAACAATTGCAGAAATATTCCCTTCCTTAGCAAGAGATGGAGTCATAAAAATACTAAGATGTGAATTCCTTGTGAAGTCACCAGAACCACCAATTCCATTCATCATCGATGTTCCCATCAGATGAGTGGAGTTCACATTTCCGTAAATGTCTATTTCAATGGCTGTGTTCATGGCAATGAGACCCATACGTCTGATAACTTCTGGATGGTTTGAAATCTCTTGCGGTCGTATAATGAATTTTGATTTCCAAGTGGAAATATTTTGATGGAATCTTTTTAAACCTAATTCAGAAAAGGTGAGGGCAGAAGTCGAAGCAACTTCAAGTTTCCCTGCGTCAATCAAATCAAAAACAGAATCTTGTACGACTTCCGTATACATTTGAATTGCATGGAATTTTGGATCCTTCGCCATACTTGCAAGTACTGCATTAGCGATGTTACCAACTCCATTCTGGAAAGGAAGGTATTCTTTTGGGATCCTTCCTTTTTGAATTTCGTGTTGGATAAATTCTAAAACATGAGCGGCAATATTTTGGCAGTCGGCATCAGGTGTTTTGAAAACGGTTGCCGCATCAGGTTTGTTTGACCCTACGATCCCTTTAATTTTTTCCCGAGGCACTTGGACATATGGGTCTCCTATACGATCACTTGGGTTTATAATAGGTATGGGTCCACCTTTAGCATGGTGGTTTGGTAAATATATGTCGTGATAACTTTTAAGCTCTAATGGATGGGTATCGGTTAACTCAATATATATGGAATCCGCATTTTGTAGATAGGTGGCGCTCATACCAGAAGATGTGGATAAATATATTTTCCCATCCGTTGTTACATCAATTGCCTCAACGATAGCAACATCAATTTTTGGCAATATCCCATGTTCGATGTATTTGACTACATGGGAAAGGTGCATATCGATAAAATCGGTTTCCCCTTGGTTGATCAAATTTCGCAAATATGAGTTGGATTGGTAAGGGATTCGTAATTTTAAGGCACCAGTTTTAGCAAGAACACCATCTAACTCTTCGCCTGTGGATGCCCCTGCATATAAATTAATAGAAAAGGTTTTTCCCGATTTTTTCTCATCTTCAATTCGTTTGGCAAATGCAGCTGGTATGAGTTTCGGATAACCAGCAGGTGTGAATCCTGAACATCCCATGGTCACATGATTCGGTAATAATGAGGCAATTTCTTCGGCAGTTTTCAATTTTTCTTCAATCAATGGATTGTTTACAGTCATAAATCTAAATTCTCTACTTAGACCAAAGATAAAGAGATTGCCTAAAAATAAAAAGTCCAAATTCTGAACGTATGGATTTTCTCTTATATTTCTACTCAATACTATTTGGAATCATTCTCATTGCACCTTTTGTATTATTCTATTATCGCTTCCAAATTGACGAGTCACCATTTGGAAAAGATACAGATGCCCATCTCAAAGCGATTTATGAGAAAAAAAGTAATCTACTAGATTCCTTAAAAGACATCCGATCTGATTTTGATTCAGGAAAATTGACAGAAGAAGAATTCCAAACCCAATCCATTCCTTACATCGAAGCCTTGGAAACAGTGGAATCGGATCTTTTAGAGAATCAAAAACGCCAAACAACAATTACCCAGCCAAAAATTAATAAAGATTGGACATGCGCCAATTGTGGTTCTTTTGTCTCTATTCCCAATGCAAAGTTTTGTCCTAATTGTGGAACAAGTCGGATGGCTTAATTGGTATTGGAGAATTGCATATCATACAAACGTTTGTATTTAGAATTTGGATTTTGTAAAAGTTCAGAGTGACTTCCACTTTCCACAATTTCTCCATTCTCTAAATAATATATTGTATCAGCAATTTTAACAGTCGATAAACGGTGAGCGATAATGATTACCGTTTTATTTTCATATAATCGCACAAAAGCTTGTTGGATCAAACGTTCTGATTCCGTGTCCAAAGCAGACGTTGCTTCATCTAAGATCAAAACTTCTGGATTGGCGAGTAAGGTTCTAGCAATCGATATCCTTTGCCTTTGTCCACCAGACAACATCACACCTCTTTCACCAACAACTGTATCATATCCTTCTTCGAAAGATTCTATGAATTCTGAAGCAAAGGCATCCTCTGCAGCACGTCTAATTTCCTCTTCACTTGCTTCAGGTTTTCCATAAGCGATGTTCTCACGAATCGAACCATTGAATAAAAAAATATTTTGTGAAACAACACCAATGCGTTTGCGAAGGTTATCTAAACTTAAGTCTTTTGCATTGACATCATCCCAAAAAATTCCACCTTCTGTGGGATCAATTAACCTTGGTAATAAATCAACTAACGTGGATTTACCTGCTCCAGAGGAACCAACTATTGCAATGGTTCCACCTTTTGGTAAACTAAGGTTGATATTTTTTAATGCATATAAATCGGTATTTGGATAAAGATAAGTCACATCTTTATAAGTTATGGCACGTTGCAATTCTCCAAGTGGTTTTGGACTTATTGGCTCTTTGATATCAACTTCTCTACCTAATATTTCAAAAACACGATCACTTGCTATTACCGATGCTTGGATCAAATTTACCAAAATACTCATTTGTTTAAGAGGGCGCATAAGAAAGATAAGTGTTAGAAAAAAGGCAATAAACATCCCTTTAGAAAAACTAGCATCTTCTAATAAATAAGCTCCAATTCCTAAAAAAACCATAGTCACAACGGAACCAGATAACTCCGTTAAAGCGGGACCAATTTGGTGGTAAAAGTGGGTTTTGAATGTTTTGTCAGATAAGTTTTGGTTTACTTTAAAAAATCGTTCCGCTTCTTTTTCTTCCATTGAAAAAGCACGAATCACACGAATCCCAGAAATCACTTCTTGTAAATCGCCATTGAGTTCCGACAACTGTTCTTGTTGGTTTTTTGTAGTTCTGCGAATTCTATCTGCAAATGTACTAACAGGACCCACGATGAGTGGGATCACAATAAAAAGTAAAAAAAACAATTTCCAACTTAACACGAGTAAGATGATCAGATGTGTGATGATATAAAAAAAGTCATTGATGGCATCTTTTAAATCGTTAGAGACAACTTTCCCCACAATATCCACATCATTAATAACTCGGCTCATGAGAACGCCTGTTTTTTCTCTATAAAATTCATTGAGTGGTAATACTTGGAGTTTTTGGTAAAGTGCTTGCCTTAGGTCTTTGACTGCAAATAAACCAGCTGAATTGACAAAGTACACAGTACCAGCAAGACAGAGTAATTTCAAAAAATAGATCGGTAAAATGATGAGGCAAAATAGATACACCAAATCATCAGGTTTTTTCTCTGCCAGTTCCTCGTTGGTTTTGTCCTTTAGATTGGCAAATTGCCATTCCCAATACGTAAGGCCTTGTAATCGGTCTGGATTTTGGTGTTCGTTTAAAAGGGTTTGGTCTTTTTTCGTCAGTGCGATTTGAAATTTATAATTTTCACCAGATCCCAAAGAATCAAAGATTGGGATGAGAGAAGTGAGAGAAGCCCCGTTAAAAATAGAAACAAATATAGACAGAAATACTCCAAGGCTGAGTCTGTATTTGTATTTTGCCAAATATGGCCAGAGTTTTCGGTAAATCTTCACGTATGAGAACCTTATCCCTCGTTTTCTTTCTCTTGTCCCTCACTTTTTGTGGGAGAGACCAAGCAGAGTTTGCCATCCAAATTGCTTTACCTTCTGATCCTGCCCATTTGGATCCCTTATTTAGTACAGACCTTACGAGCCAAAAATTGGCACGGTTCTTACACCAAGGCCTTTTCCAAATAGAAAAGGATACTTACATTTCTCCTTGGATCACAAAAACAAAACATACAAAAACTCCTTCGGAAGAAATCCTTAGGATTTTTTTGAATGAGTCAGCACCTCCCATCCAAGACATCCATTTTAGTTTATCTCGGTTACTCTCTGAATCCTATCCAAGGAAAGCAGATTACCAGTTTTTGAAATCGATCCAAATCCTTTCTCCTTTGGAATTAGAATTACGATTCCGGAAAGGAAGTACGGAAGCAGAATGGAAGGAAAAGTTGAGTTTGCCATTTGCATCCATTATTGGAAAAGATGAATGGATAAAAAATAATTTAAAAACGTATGGAAATTACAAACTCATCCAATGGAAAAAAAACGAATTCATTGACCTAGTTTACCAAAAAGAAAAAAATCCAAACCTTCCTTCATCAATTCGTTTTCTAATTTTACCACAATCCAGTACATCATTGTTTTTATTTCGTAAATCAAAACTAGATGCATTTAAATTATCCGATTTTTTACTCTCCATTCCGGAAGCTACTTCACAGTTTACATTAACCAAAAAAGGAAGATCCGTACAATATGTAACGATTAATCAAACGAATCCATGTTTTGACATCTATTTCCGAAATGCACTAAATTTCAGTATACCAAGAGAACTGATCATCCAAAAACTATTAGAGAACCATGCGGATTTAACCTATGGTCCAATCCCAATCCCTTATTTAGAAAAACTGAATATAACTTTAAAAAAAATAGATATAAATTATCAAAAAGACAAAGCAATTCTAGAATTAAAAAAATCAAAATGTTTTCCAGACATATTATCGCAAGAATTAGATTTTAGAATGCGAGGGGATGATGAAAATCAAACCAAAGGGCGCGCCATTAAACAAGCATTAGAAGAAATAGGCTTAAAAGTCAAACTACGACCTATGGAAAAAGCTCCCTTATATAAAGAAAATGGGGAAGGAAAAGGAGACCTAACACTTCTTACATGGTATTCTGATTATGATTCTGTGTGGAATTTTTTGGATCCATTATTCCACCCAAATAAAACTGGGAATGGAGGGAATCGTTCCTTTTACCAAAACGAAACAGTTGGTAGTTTGTTAAACAAACCCAATAGAAGTCTTACTGATGCAAAAAAACTGATCGAAACGGTTACGGAAGAAAAACCGTGGATTTTTTTATGGTCCATCCAAGAAAATTATTTAGTCTCTAAGGAGTTTCTTCGTTATACCGAACTCGCCGATTATCTATAAGAGGTGGTTCCAATTCTACAGAATCAACCGCTGTTGGTTGTATTTTTGTTCCATCAGTCTCATACGTCGAAATCTCCGAATCATCTTCAATAGTATCACTAGGAACATTTGTTATGTTAGGTTGTGGTTCCGATTTATGGAATCCATTCCGTTTTGGCGGTAAATCCCCTATATAATAATACTGCGCATACAATGGCACTTTACAAATATAATCAGGATTTGATTCAATCATCGTTCCATCATCAGCGCAAACATCTACTTTGACAAAATCACCAACAAAATTTGAGATGAGTTGGTTCCCCATTCCTAATTTTGATTTTACGTTTTGGATGTATTTATACCAAATCCCACCGGAAACTCCAGAACCTGAACCTGGGAAAGGAGCACCTTCGTCATGACCTACCCAAACAACAGTTACATTCCTTGGAGTAAGACCTGCAAACCAAACATCTCTTACTCCTTTAATACCTTTCCATTTTGATGACTTGAGTTTAGGAGATTGGACTGTTCCCGTTTTTCCTGCATACAAAAACGGCTCTCCTTCTTTTCGTTTTAAAGTCATTGTCCCTTCTTCTGTTAGGACGGATTGTAAGGTATTGATTGCCATCGCACATGCTACAGGGTCTAATATTTGTTCGGCGGCTTCGTTAGGAACAGTATTATAAAATTCGTTTCCATCCATATCCGTAATTTTTATGATTTTACGGGGAGTGACTCGCCTCCCCCCATTCATAAGCGTTGCATAAATTGTAGATAATTCAATTGGACTTAGTTCCCCTGATCCAAGAGCAAGGGAAAGATTACGTTGAAACCTTTGTTCGGCTTCTTCTTCTGAGATAGAAAGGATGGCACTTAATTTTTGAATGAAATAAGAAATCCCAACTTCATTCAAAAGTTTTACGGATACAGTATTTACAGATTGTGCCAATGCTTGCCGAACGGTAATATCCCCTCTATAACCTTTGTACCAGTTTTTTGGAGAATATCCTGATATGTCCAATTTTTCATCTTTTATTTTGGAAGATGGATTCACGATTCGTTTTTCAAAAGCGAGGGCATAGACCAAAGCTTTGATTGTAGAACCTGGTTGGCGTTTTGCTTCTTCGGCTCGGTTAAATCGAAACACATTCGAAATTTTATAACCACCAACTAGTGCTTCTACATCCCCAGTTTCGGGGTCGAGTGATACCATTGAACCACTGAGTTGCGGTAAAATACTCCTTGTCACTTCTGCAAGATCGGCTTTACCTTTTTTCTGATAGTCTAACTCTTGTTTGGACAAATCTGTACGTACCGAATCCACACCAATTCGTAATGCTTCTTCTGCAAACCTTTGTTTTTCTAGATCCAAAGTTGTATAAACTAACAATCCTCTTTCTTCTAAATCTTCGTTAGAAAATTTTTCGAGTATAAACCTTCTGATTTCGGAATTAAAGTCTGGAGCTAAATTGACACGAAAGTCCTTATCTGCACCATATTTCCCAATTTCACTAGAGTATTTTGGATTTCCATCATCATCTTTTGTTTCTTTCACTTTATAAATGGTTCGGAAACGTTTTAAATTTACTTCGATGGATTCCGAAAATTTCACAGGAATGTCTTTTTGAGACGGATGGAGTTCAGGATTTCTAGCCATATCATATAACACACGTTTTTGGCGAGAAAGAGCGATCCCTAAATTACGAACTGGATTATAAACACTTGGCGCAGGGATGATACCAACAAGAAGGGCCGCTTCTTCAGGACTTAGTTCCGAAGCTGGTTTACGAAAATAATAACGTGCTGCTTCCTCAACACCAGTGTTCCCTTCTCCCAAAAATATTTGGTTCAGATACATGGCCAAAATTTCTTCCTTTGAATATTGGCTCTCTATATAAAATGTACAATATAATTCTGTGAGTTTATTAAACAAATTTCGTTTTCCAAGATTAAGGGTTAGTTTAGCTAACTGTTGTGAGATGGTGGATCCACCTTGCGATAACCGAAATTGAACTAAGTTTGTAACAACAGCACGTAAGATAGCCGTATAATTGAGACCTGAGTGGGAAAAAAATTCTCTGTCTTCCGAAGATAAAACTGCCCAAACAACTACATTGTGTTTACCTAAATTATCAGTTCGGATAGGACGGAAGTTACGACGATAAAATTCACCCATAACTTTCCCATTTCGGTCTAGAATTTTTACGGATTTTGGTTGGAAACTATCATAAAAATTAGAAACTTCCGATCGGTATTTTTCTAATGATTTGTGAACTCTTGTTTCTTCGCCAGACCAAACAACATAAGCCCCACCCAAAAAGAAAAAACTTAGAAACACTCCTACGATAAATCCAAAAGCTAATATTTGGTTTTTTTTCTGCCAAAAGTATCGTAAAAGATCCGTTAAATGGCCGAACAAAACTTCAAAAATCAAATAAAAGGAATTATTTTTGTAATTCATTTTTTCTTGCTCTTTGATTTAGGAAACACAAGTGATTCCACTTCTTCAAACCGAGTGACAGGATAAAAACTCACCCCTTTTTTTACATAATCAGGAATTTCTTGGAATGCTTTTTCATTGTCTTTAGGAAATATAATTTTTTTAACTCCAACACGTTTGGCTGCCACGATTTTTTCACGTAAACCTCCAATCGCCAACACTTCCCCAGTTAAAGTCAGTTCGCCTGTCATTCCAAAACCGGGATTGATCACACGATTTGTCACAAGTGATAAAATGGCAGTTGCCATAGTTATCCCAGCACTTGGACCATCTTTAGGTGTCGCACCATCTGGTACGTGTAAGTGGATGGCTTTTTTCTCAAACAAAGCATCATTGTTTAGATAGTTTTTTACAAATGACAATGCGATGTTTGCTGACTCTTCCATCATTTTTCCCATTTGTCCTGTGAGAGTCAATCCACCCTTACCTGGGATGAGCACCGCTTCGATGAGAAGTGTGGATCCACCAGCATTCGTCCAAGCAAGACCCAGGGCAGTGCCTGGAACTTTAGGAATTGTCATCCGATCATCAACAAAAGGAGGAGGACCCAGATATTCGACTAAATCTTTTTCACGAATTTCTTTGGAATACTTTTCCTTTAGCACTTGTTTTAGGGCAAGTTTACGCACTAATTTATCAAATGTTTTTTCAAGACCACGTAACCCAGATTCCCTTGAATAATTGTTGATGAGGTGAGTGACCGTCTCCTTTTTCATCGTAAACAAATCAGGGTTTAAACCATTTTTGATAAAAATTTTATTCCAAAGGTATTTTTGGAAAATCTGAACTTTTTCTTCAGTAATATAACCAGATAGTTGGATCACTTCCATACGATCGAGTAACACTCTTGGAATCGGTTCAAACGTATTGGCAGTGGCAATAAAAAGTACATCTGATAAATCAAATGGTAAATCTAAGTAATGGTCTCGAAAATTAAAGTTCTGTTCGGGGTCAAGAACCTCAAGGAGTGCTGCTTGTGGGTCTCCTTGGTATCCTTGTGACATCTTATCAATCTCGTCTAACAAAATGACAGTGTCTCTTTCTTTTGTGATTTTGAGTGCATTGATCAGTTTTCCAGGCATTGCACCAATATAAGTTCTTCTATGGCCTTTGATCTCTGCTTCATCACGCACTCCACCTACAGAAAAGCGGTAAAACTTTCGGCCGAGTGCTTCCGCAATCGATTTGGCGATCGAAGTTTTTCCAACTCCTGGAGGACCAACTAGGCAAAGGATAGAACCTTTACTTTTCGGATTGAGTTTATGAACTGCTAAGAACTCCAAAATTCGTTCTTTGACATCTTCTAGTTTGTGATGGTCTCGGTTCAGAACCTTTTTGGCATGGAGTAAATTAATATCTTTTGACCCAGGTTTTTCCCAAGGCAAACTATCGACTAAGTCTAAATAATTTCGAATTACATTATAATCACTTGATATAGGATCTGAATTTTTAAATTTATCGATCTCTCTTTCAACTTCTACAATGATTTCATCTGCTACAGGAATGGATTTGAGACGTGTTAGAAGTTTATCGTATTTTTGTTCGGTTTTATCCTCTCCAACACCTAATTCTTGTTGGATGGCTTTTAATTGTTCCCTTAGGAAAAACTGTCTTTGTTGGTTATCAATTTTATCGTTGATTTGTTCTTGGATTTTTTTTTGTAAAACCACAAGTTCAATTTCTTTTTTTAGAAATAACAAAACCTTTTCTAAACGATCATTGATTTGGATGGCTTCAATTACAGATTGGTATTCTTCCTTTTCCAAATTGAGGATGGAACAAACAAAATCAGCCATTTTTGCTGGTTCATTCACATTCATCATAGTTAACTTCATATCTTCTGTGAACAATGGATTGTTTTGTGCGAGTTCTTTCGTTAAAATTAATAAAGTTCGCATCAAAGCCTTGATGTTATTTTTACTCGTACCCAATTCTTCTTCTGGGTAATTCACATTGGCAATTAACATTGGTTCTTTGGTATGGATGGAATTGATTTTAAAACGTTGGATCGTATTCACTAAGATATTCATCCCACCATCAGGTAAGTTGATTTTTTTTAATATCCTTGCCACAACACCAATTTGAAAAATATTATCTTCGGAAGGAAGTTCCGATTCATCTTCCTTAAGTAAAATGAGTCCTAAAAATCCCGCTCCTTTAGAAGACTCTTCTATTGATTGGATGAATCTTCCTGGTGGAACGATGAGTGGGGTGATGATTCCAGGAAAAACGGGTCTTACTTTGATCGGAAGTAAAAAGATCTGTTTTGGTAAAGTATCTTCTAGTCTTGCCAATTTGTTTGGGTTTTCCCAAAATTCAGTTGTTTCCAATCAGTATCCTTCCTTATGTTTCAATTTTATCGGGGCCAAGTGCTAACATTTTATCACGAAACATGGCTGCCTTTTCAAAATCCAAGTCTTGTGCATATCTTAACATTTCGCGTTTCAAAGCTTCACGTAACTTGTCTTTGGTTTTGTATTTCTTCAAGGTAAATTCTTTTTCTAATTCTTTTAAGGCTTCTTCTTTGCTATCTTCTTCCGCCATCTCTCTTGGAAGGATATCATGAATTTCTTTTTTGATCGTTTGTGGTGTGATGCCCATATTTTTATTATGGGCCTCTTGGATCAAACGACGCCTTTCCGTTTCACTAATGGCTTTATTTATGGAATCAGTCATTCTGTCCGCATACAAAATTGCTTTTCCATTTACGTTTCTTGCGGCACGACCAATGGTTTGGATGAGGGATTTGTAATTTCGTAAAAACCCTTCTTTATCCGCATCAAGGATGGCCACAAGGGAAACTTCAGGAATATCCAAACCTTCTCGGAGTAAATTGATCCCTACAATACAATCATAAACACCTTTCCGTAAGTCCCTTATGATTTCCGTCCTTTCGATAGTATCAATTTCCGAATGTAAATAAGCGATCTTTAGACCTACTTCTTTATAATAGTCAGTCAGATCTTCTGACATTTTTTTTGTAAGTGTTGTAATGAGGATCCTTTCTTTTTGTTCGATACGCAATCGAATTTCATTCAGTAAGTCTTCAATTTGGTTTGTTGTTGGTCTTACTTCCACGATGGGATCAAGTAGTCCCGTTGGTCGAATGATTTGTTCAAAAACTGCTTCACTTTTACCTATTTCATTTGTATCGGGAGTGGCAGATACATACAAAGTCCTTGGTGTCATGGATTCAAATTCAACAAAGTTGAGTGGACGATTGTCAAGAGCACTTGGCAATCTGAACCCAAACTCAACTAACGTTTGTTTTCTGGATCTATCACCTGCATACATTCCACCTATTTGAGGGAGTGTTACATGGGATTCGTCAATGATGAGTAAAAAATCTTTTCCAGGAAAATAATCTAATAAACAAGCAGGTCTTTCGCCTTCAGACCTTCCTGTCAAATGTCTAGAATAGTTTTCAATCCCACTGCAATACCCAAGTTCGAGTAACATCTCCATATCATAATTGGTACGAGATTCAATTCGTTCCGCTTCTAAGTGTTTGCCTTGTTTTAAAAAATACTCTTTTTGTGCGGCCATTTCATCTTTGATTTTTTCAATAGCATCTTTGATTTTTGGACCTGAGGTAATAAAATGTTTTGCTGGATATACGACAACTCGATCCAGTTTTGTTTTTACTTTTCCTGTGAGTGGGTCAATTTTAGAGAGTCCATCAATTTCATCGCCAAAGAGTTCGATACGAATCCCTTCTTCTTGGTAAGATGGCATAATCTCAATGGTATCACCCCTGACACGGAAATTTCCTCGACTAAAATCAATATCATTTCTTGCATATTGGATGTGTAAAAACTTTCGAATGATTTGGTCACGGTCAATTTTATCACCCACATGTAACATCACAACCGAGTTCATATAATCTTCAGGTGAACCCAAACCATAAATACAAGATACAGAACTCACAATGATCACATCATCACGTTCTAATAAACTGGAAGTTGCACGTAATCTTAGTTTGTCGATTTCTTCGTTCATCGACATATCTTTTTCGATAAAAGTATCTGAGGAAGGAACGTATGCCTCGGGTTGGTAATAATCGTAATATGAGACAAAATACTCTACAGCATTTTCCGGAAAAAATTCCTTAAATTCACGAAACAACTGGGCTGCCAAGGTTTTATTATGAGATAAAATGAGAGTAGGTTTTTTTACCCGAGTGATCACCTCGGCCATAGTAAAGGTCTTTCCTGAACCAGTCACACCCACGAGAGTGATTTTATTTTTACCTTCACCGAATGACTTCGCAATATTTTCAATTGCTTTCACTTGGTCTCCGGCAGCTTTGAAAGGAGAAACCATTTTGAAATTTGCCATAGGAACCTATGTTAGTTTACGAGTTGCTTTTAAGATAGCTTGTTTTCTGTTATCAGTGATTTCTAAATCCACTGAATCAAAAAGTTTTTGCATGACCATCATGCCACGCATAAGAGTTGCAGTGGATGAAAATTTTCCTCTTTGGATATCATCTTCTAAATTAAAATCTTTTACTGTATTAATCATTTCAATTGAAAAGACTTTTTGTTTATCGATTTGGAAGGTCACTTCCACTCCACCACCATCACCATACTTGGCTGCATTTTCTACGGCTTCTACTGTGGCGATACATAGATCCATCCGTAATTCTTCATCGATGCCATTCCGTTTGAGAAAATAAGCAAGTCTCGCACGGACATACTGCATTGGATTATATTTTAGTGCACCGAGGATGACAAAGGTTTCAGAAGCACCCATCTTACGAATGATAGATGAATCATCTGTTATATAATACTCCCTTGGGTCAATGGGATTTGTGGTAATGAGTCCTTCTTTGACAAACTCATCCATTACAGTAGTGACAGTTTCCAAAGTGACATTTGGAACATCTTTGAATTTCCTCTGGGTTTCCATAAACACCCAAGAGTAAAAATCGTTCACATTCCCCGAAAGTCCATTGGAGAACAAAGTTTTGATTTCTTTCTCTAACTCGGTTCTTGAGAGAGGGAACGGCATATATTCCCATTTCAATGGGAACGGAGGACTTGTAAATTGTTTTATCCTTTAGGGATTAGTCCGTGTTTTTTCTTGGCGCACTGCTTCATAAAGAATGATGGCAACAGCATTGGATAAATTGATCGAACGACTCGCTTCTGCCATAGGAATTGAAATGATTTGGTCAGAAGGGTGTCCTTTGTGAATTTCTTCTGGTAGTCCCGAAGTTTCTCTCCCAAATAAAAACACATCCTGCGCCTGGAAGGAAACGTCCCAATAGAGTTTTTTTCCAAATTTAGAAACCAGAAATATCCGTTTTCCTTCTTTGGTTTTGGTCTCAAGGAAGGTTTCATACGTTGGGAATTGGTGGAATTCTAAATCCTTCCAATAATCGAGCCCGGCCCTTCTTACAGCTTTTTCTGACAAATCAAATGATGGTTCCCCTACAATCGAAAGAGGAACTCCAGCATTCACACACAACCGAGCTATATTACCCGTGTTAGGTGGAATTTCAGGTCGATACAAAGCAACTTCCAATGAAATTTACTTCTTTTTCTTCTGGTTTTGGTTTTCTAAAGATTTTTTTAAGGCAAGTCCAAAACTGGAAACAGTAGCACTTGACTCATCTTTGGAAAGATACTCTTGGTATTCCATTCGGTCTTTTGCTTCCGATGCTTTTGAAATGGAAAGAGCAATTTGCCTTTTTTCAGGATTGATTTCCAATACAAATACTTCTAGTTTTTGGCCTGGTTGGAACACCGTGTTCAGTGGAGTTCGTTGCGGAATCCCAGTTTCTTTGTTTGGAACAAGACCCGAAAAATCTTCTCCTAACCGTACAAAGAGTCCGAATGGTTTGATCGATTCCACTGTTCCCGAAATGATATCTGATTCTTTGAAAGGAAGTTTTCCAGACCAAGGGTCGGATAAAAAATCTTTTACACTGAGTGAGATTTTATTCGTAGACCAGTCCAAAGTTAAAATTTTTGCACGAAGGGTTTCCCCCACTCGAAACTCGGTTGTGAGGTCTGGACTTTTTTTATAAGTGGCTTCGGATTGTGGGACAAGGGCATCCAGTCCATCCATATCCACGATGAGACCAAACTTGTGTATACTTTTGACAGTGCAGGATACAAACATTCCTACCTTCAATTCATCACGTAACAGTTGTTTCTTTGTTTCTCTTTCTTTATCAGCAATTTTCTTTTGTGAGAGCAGGATTTTGTTTTGTTTTTTCCCAAGTTCTGAGATGATAAACTTAATCCGTTTCCCAGATATATTTTTCCCTTTAATAGATACGTCCAATTGGCTAAACGGAACAAAAGCGGTGTAACTTCCTAGTTTTACATCCCATCCACCATTCCCTTCCTGTAACATTTGGCCAAGCACCGGGATTTCAAATTGATTTGCGAGTTCTAAATTTTCTTCTGTTAGGTTGTCTTGTGAGAGACAAGTGGTGAAATAAAAATCACCAGAATTTTCTTTTAAAAAATAAACAACTATTGTATCACCAATTTTTGGTAAAACTTCGTCTCTCCATTCTTCGCTCGAGATATTTCCAATGACTTTATTGTCTATTGTTCTAATAAAAACATAGTCATTCTTAACAGCTGTTACCTTGGATTCGTGGCGCGAACCTGGTTCGATGGATTGTCTTTTTTTAAAACTTTCTTCTAATAAACGGTCAAATTCTGAGGATGGGCCTTTCATTTTGCGGTTCCTTCCTTGGTGTGTTTGGAGGTATATACCAATTTTCCTCCCAATACCATGGATTCAATTGGAAATATTCCAGAAGTGCGTTTCAAAGGATTTTCCGTAAGGATGGAAAAATGGGCGGGGCCTCCCACACGAATTTTCCCCCCATGATCAGCCCCAAGGTATCGACAAGTTTTCTCAGTCAGGGTTTGGATGATACGGCGGCGAATTTTAGGAAGGCTCTCGGGGTCTTTGTTCGTTGGGACAAATACCTTTTGGCTTCGACCAAAGAGGGTATCCCATAAGCTCTGGGTTTGGTCCTTTTTATTTTCTCTTTTGGGTTCGGTTTCCTGCAATAAGGTTTCCCAAATCCTCACTTCCACAACAGCAGCTTGGCCAGGGAATAATCCCCAATGGCCTGTCCCACTTGCAAAAAGTAAATTAGAATGGGTTTCTTTTTCCGTTTGGAACTGATTTGCATAAATAGAAAAGGGTGTCACTTGGTTCCCTTCGGGAGTCTCAATCTCTTGGCCGAAATTGTCTTTCCAAACCTTTCCGAAATAAGGATTGAGCTCTGCCCAACGAGATTCCTCTTCTTTCCATTCTTCTTTTCGCCCTCTCAATTCTTGGAGGTATAAAATTCCAAACATTGGAGCCCATAAAAAATCTCGTTTTTGGGCCCTAAACAAATTTGTCCCTTCTGGCATGGGGTGGTAAAGGACAGAAAATCCAGTGTCGAGTGCATCTTCCCAACTGGTTTTGTCAGCAAATGTATAAGCGACTGCTAATTTCCCATTCGATTCTAAATCCTTTCTTTTAGAAAAAAGTTCGGTTTGGGAGAACCCTCTGTTTTCCTTTTCTTTTAGAAAAATTGGGACGTGGGAATTTCGTTTGGGATCAAGATTCCCGACGAGACCCGATTGGTAAATGGCACCTTCTCCCAAATCTAGTTCAGGGTAAAGGATTGGTTTTTGCGATTGGGTGAGGATGGGCGCATTCCATTTTGATTTTCCAATCTCAGAAAAAAGACTCACCAGATTCGGATCTGCAACAGATTCAATATGGCTAAAACCTGCGGACAAAAACCCGAGTAGTGCTTTAGAGAGTTCTGACTTACTCGTTTTTCCGCCTTGGCTATTGGCACTTAAAGTCACGGAAGCATCACAAAAACCTGGCAATAAATACTGTGGATTGGGTATACTTTGTCCTTCTTGGATTGAGACAATTTTTCCTTGCACCACTTCCACATTGACAAATCCAGAAAAATTCGCTTTTTCTGTGTCCCAAATCCGTACGGATTTGATTTTCAAGTTTTGAGACAAAAGAATCGAGGGGGCAATAGCCGATAGGAATAAGGTGAGGGATAGAAGCCTGCGGTTTTTCATACTAGCGGTCTTAGTACCTTGACAGTAAGGACTAGAATGGAAAAGATTTCGGGTATGGGAAAGGAAACAAGCGAGATTTCTGATCACATCAAATTACATATCGAAAACGGGAAAATTCTCTCGCTAAAGACCCATCGGGTCTCAAAATCCGTCGAGGAACACATCAAGGAAGCCGTAGGCCTCATTTTAGACCGACTCACCTACCCTACCCTTGTTCCCACACTATATACCATCATCAAAGAACTAGCCATCAATGCTTGCAAAGCGAACCAAAAGCGGGTTTTTTTCGAAGAACGTGGTTATAGCATGTTAAACCCATCCCATTACGCAAGAGGGGTTCGGGAATACCGGGAAATGTTTTCGGAAGAAATGTCGAACGAGTTTGGAATTAAAGCCAAAAAAAAAGGTTATTACTGCCTCATCAATTTTAAATACAACGATGATGGCATCATCATCGAAGTGATCAATAATACACCCATTGCCAAAGAAGAAGAAAAATCCATTCGGGAACGTTTGGAAAAAGGAATGATGTATGACGACATTGCTCAGTTTTATATTGATAATGCGGACACATCAGAAGGGGCTGGCCTTGGACTTGCACTCATACTCATCATGTTAAAAGGGGAAGGAATTGATCCCAATTTTTTTAGAATCATTATTGGCGAAGATTCCACCATTGCTAGATTGGAAATACCGTTAACTGAAAAGTTTATTTCCCAACGCGATTCGAATTAACCCTTAAATGACAACAATCCCCCTTTCTTGTGCCATCATCACCTTAAACGAAGAGGACAATCTCAGTCGTACTCTAAAAGCAATTTCATTCATTGATGATATTGTGGTCGTAGATTCTGGTTCTACAGATGATACTGTTAAGATTGCAAAATCTTTTGGTGCGAGAGTGTACAATCGTAAGTTTCAAAATTATGCAGACCAAAAAAACTTTGCGATCACAAAAACAAAACATAATTGGGTCCTTGCAATTGATGCAGACGAAGTAGTGTCACCTGATCTCAAAGAAGAAATTCTTGCAGTTTTTTCCAAAAAACAATTGGATACCAAAGGTTTTTTAATTCCAAGATCCACTTATTATTTGGGCAAATGGATTCGGTTTGGTGGATATTATCCAAATTACCAAATGCGTTTGTTTCAAAAATCAGAAGGACAGTTTAGCGGTGGTTTGGTGCACGAAAGAGTAAAATTAAATGGAATCCCAACCAAATTAAAAAACCCACTTTTCCATTATTCTTATAAAAATATCTCTGACCATTTAAAATTCATCGATCGTTATTCCAGTTTGTTTGCAGAAGAAGAATTTCGAAAAGGCAAACGATGTTCTATCTTTTGGGCTTTTATGAAAGGATGTTTTAAAGGATTTTATATGTATTGGATTCGTTTAGGAATCCTAGACGGAAAACAAGGATTTGTCCTTGCTCTCCTGGGATTTTATTATAATTTTTTGAAGTATCTAAAACTTTATGAAAAAACGAACTCAGTCCCTTCGTTCTTTGTTATGGTTGATTCGGTTCATGATATAAAGGGCAAAAAATCCACCAAGAAAAATAGCGACCAAATTCACGTTTGATAATTGTGTTGAACCAATTTTTGGGGACATGAGCCACATGATGATGTCCCTGATGTAGGTTTGTAAGGTTGCAAACACAATCAAAGCACCAATCCCAGCAACAAATGTAGAACCCCAAAATTTCCCTAGTAAGTCTTTTCGTTTGTAATAATAAAAATAATAGGCACAGGCTGCGGATGCGAGAAAAAAGAATAAAATATCAACGAGAATTGTCCATGGTTCCGATGGTGCGGCGAGCGGTAATGAAATCATTGGTCTTGTACCTATCTATTACCTATTTTCGGTAAGCCATTGTTTAGTCCATAAGATAAAAAAAAGAGGTTTCCCTTGTATTCGAAACACACTGAGATCTTTGGGATATTGGGATATCCCTTAGGCCATACCCTATCCCCTTGGATCCACAATACTCTTTTTAAACTCTCTGGTTATGATGGAGTGTATCTTGTTTTTGAAAACGAAAACTGGAAACAAATAGGATTAAAACCTTTACTTGATTTAGGCGTAAAAGCAGTCTCAGTGACCATTCCATTCAAAGAATGGGCATATTCCCAAGCGAATACTGTTTGTGAAACCTCAAAGACAATGGCATCCTCCAATACACTTTTATTACGAAATGGAATCGAAGCCGTGAATACAGATGGAACGGGTGCCATCATTTCGATCAAACAACAGAATGCAGATTTAGTAAATCCAACGATTGAAAAAAAAATCTTGGTACTCGGAAGTGGAGGCAGTGCAAAAGGAATTTTGTTTTCAATCGGCAAAGAATTGGAAACAAACACATCACAACAATCGATCAAACGAAAGGTTCAAATGCTCGCTAGAAATTCTGGAACGATGAGTGAAATCGAACAATCGTTAGGAAAACCAAAATGGTTGGAGCGAACCACAAAAGAAGAAGTGGCAAAAAACAAAGATGACTATGATCTCATCATCCATACCACACCTGTAGGGATGAAAGGTGTTGGTGGAGAACCTATATTAGACTCTCATTTTTTTACCAAAAAACACACGTTATTCGACATTGTTTATAATCCACTCGAGACAGATCTTGTAAAAGAAGCAAAGAAAAAAAAGGCTGAGATTATCCCAGGTTATTATATGTTACTCTACCAAGGGATCAGACAATTTGAACTATTCACCAATATAACTGCCAAAAAAAAATGGATCAAACAAGTTGAATCCATTTTGTTCAATCAATTAAAAAAAAGGAAATGAACGTTTCTGACGAATCATCAAAATTTTTATCCATGCAGTTTATAGAGTTTTTAAACCAAAGACAAAACATTGAAAAAACAAGAAATTTCAATGTATTCAAATCCTATACTTTGGATGGTTTAAAAATTGTTTTTGATTTTTTTAATGAAAATTCGGTTCATAAAACCCATTCACCAATACGAATTAGCGTCGTAGGAACCAATGGGAAAGGATCCACCTCACACTACTTAGCTTGTTTGTTTTCTAAACTAGGTTATAAAGTAGGATTGTACACATCACCACATTTAGTTTCTCCATTAGAACGATTTCAAATTGTGACCAATGGGAAACCGGACCTTCCAAACATAGAATCTGTTGAAAAATGTTTCCAAACTATTTTTGTTCCAAATCGTAAATTCATCGAACAATTATCTTATTTTGAATTTTTAACTCTTTTTACTTACCAATTTTTCCAAAGCCAAAAAATGGACATTGAAATTTGGGAAGCAGGCCTTGGAGGAAGGCTTGATGCGACAAAACTTGTAGAAGCGAATCATATTGTTCTTACAAAAATTGGTCTAGATCATTCTGAAATTTTAGGCGATACAAAAGAATCCATCTGTAATGAAAAATTAGGCATCATAAATCATAATACAAACTCACTTTTTGCTATGTTGGAAGAAGTAAATTCGTTATCACATTCCATTCAAAACCGACCGAGAAAAGAAGAAGTTCCACTTTTTGTTTTCAATACACCACCTAAAGAAAGTTACCTGGAAACTAACTTTCTTTATGCCAAAAGTATCATCGAACACATTTTTCCAGAGAAAAAAGAAGTCTTAAATTCATTTTTGTTTTCGGATTTCACAAAACCCAAGGGAAGGATGGAGGTGTTGGTTAATTCACCGTTAGTCGTTTTTGACCCTTCCCATAACCCGGACGCAGTGAGGACAACCACTCTCGAATTCTCAAAATCACATCCCCGATTCCACCTCCTCGTTGGTAGCCTCCCCGACAAAGACTTAAACGGGATCCTAGAGGTTCTACCTGAAGTTTCCCTCGAAACCCTAGTTCTATGGGAGGGAGAGGGTTTTGGAAGGTTTCCAGAGCCAAAGTATGGCCTAAGGGAGCGAACGCACCGACAAAGATCAACTGAGGGACTTGTTCCTTTATTCCAAGGCAGAACACCGATTTTGGTGTTAGGGAGTTTTCGACTTTATGGAATTGTGGCAAATTTAATACAAAATACAATAAAGATGTAAAATTGGACTTTACAAATGAATCCTGAACGAGATTGTTCTTTTAGGAAACGACGTTCAGGACTATGCAAACTCCAAAAGAACACACCAGAAAAGAAATACTACAAGCTGCTCGTGAAGAGTTCATCCAACTTGGTTTTGAAAAAGCCAGTATGAGAACCATTGCAAAAAAAGCAAAAGTCTCCACGAGTAATATCTACAATTACTTTGAAAACAAAGAACACTTGCTCACAGAGATCTTACAACCTATATTGTCAGGTCTCGAAAAAGCGTTCGCGTATGTATCACACCCAGATTATTTTGAAAAAAGATTTAACGATAGTTATGAGACATGGAAAGAAAGATTTCATATTGCTCTCGACTATGTTGATTCCAATCGAGATGATTTTATCTTGCTCCTCACAAAAGCACAAGGGTCACATTTGGAAGAATTTCCAGAAACTGTCCTTACTAGGCTTACCAAAATCAATTTTGAGCAGTATTCAACCTTCAAACAAAAAAATCCGAGTTATAAAGGTGAAGTGGATGAGTTTGTGGTCCGTAATATCTTATCCTTTTTTCTGAATATCTTTGTTCAAATGGTAAGGCAAGGGATTTCCAAACAGGACATGCTTGTATACCAAGACAGTTTCCTTAAATTTTTACACTTTGGATACAAAGGTTCGATTGCCTCTGATTTGAGCTGAATCAATCTGGTTCTCGATGGGAACCAATTACAAAATCAAAATCTGCGGAATCCGAGATCTGCCCACACTTGAGTTATGTTACGAACTCGGTGTGGATTTTGTAGGCCTCAATTTTTCACCGCGTTCCCCACGTGGTATCAATCATACTACAGCAAAGGAATTACTTTCCATCCGCCATTTACCTAAATTCCCTAAGATTGTATTTTTATTTTTTGAAAACTCCACGGAAGAAATTCTTTCCTTATCACAGGAATTCCAACCTGATTTAATCCAACTCATCCGAGGAGATCGTTTTCTCTCAAATGAAATTTGGGAATCTCTTACGAAGCAAAAACAACTACTCCCTGCAATAAGAATTCAATCACCCGTTGTATCTGATGAAGGTTTAGAACCAAACTCTCCACTTGTGATTTTAGATAGTTTCCAAAAGGGTCTTGGTGGTGGAAGTGGGCATGTTTTCCCTTGGGAATATGTAACACACGTAAAACGACCATTTTTACTCGCTGGAGGAATCACTCCGAGTAATGTCCAACTAGCTTTAAAGACAGTCCATCCTTATGGAATTGATGTAGCAAGTGGAGTGGAAACAGACGGTAAAAAAGATCCAAATAAAATCAAAGAATTGGTACACAATGTCCGAAACTTATGAAGCTTTAAATACTCCTGTGATGCGCCAATATCTGGAAGTTAAAGAACAACACCCAGATGGGATTGTATTCTTTCGAATGGGTGATTTTTATGAAATGTTTTTGGATGATGCAAAAATTGCTGCACAAATTTTAGACATCACTCTCACAAAAAGACAAAACCAAATCCCGATGGCTGGCATTCCTTATCACGCCACAGAAAGTTATATCTCAAGACTCATCTCTGCTGGGAAAAAAGTAGTGGTTTGTGAACAAACTAAACCTGACGACCCAAAAGCCAAAATCATGTCAAGGGAAGTTGTGCGGATCATCACACCAGGGACCGTAGTAGAAGACAACTTACTCGGTGGTTACCAAAACAATTATTTGTCTCTGTATTATAAAGAAAAATCTTCCGTCTATTTAGCATTTGCTGATGTTTCTACATCGGAACTCGTTTACTTTTTTTTCTCGGAAACAGAAAAAGAAAGAATTCTGGATACCATCAAACGATTTTCTCCCAAAGAAATGATTTATACTGAGGAAATCCCTCCTCTCTCAAAAGAATCCAAAATCATACTCTCACAAATTCCAAAGGATTATTTACCTCAAAAAAAAGGAGCAGGTATTGATACCGTTGTACACGTATTAGATGCCTATCTTAAATACAATTATCGAAACCAAAACTTTGTTTTCCAATCACCAAGACGGATTGATGAAACTGAATATTTGGTATTAGATGAACAAACAGTTTCCCATTTAGAACTTGTTGAAAATCCTAACGATAAAAATCACACACTTTTTGGTGTTTTGAATCGTTGTACCACATCCACAGGTAAACGTTATCTCAAACAAAGAATTCTATTTCCAACGAGAGACGAAAATAAAATACGAGACCATTGGGACAAAATTGAAATATTAACTCGAAACAAAAAAGAAAGATTAAAAATCAAAGAGTCACTTGGTGATCTCATCGATTTGGAACGTGTGATCACTCGGTTCCGGGTAGGCAAAGCCCTACCACGAGATTTTCGAGGCATAGAAAAAAGTTTAACAGCCGTAAGCCAAATGAAATTGGTTTTGGATGGGATTGGTTATGATTTTTCCAAACTCCCAAAAGATTTAGAAACGCTGGTATCAGAATTTCAATCAACTCTCTTTGATGGAGAATTGCCTGTTTTTTTAGGGAACTCTCCTTTTTTAAAATCTGGATTTAATAAAGAGTATGATGATGCCATACTCGCCCGTGAAAAAGGAAAAGATTGGATCTTAGAACTCGAAGAAAAGGAAAAAAAGGAATCGGGATGTTCTAGTTTAAAAATTCGATACAATAAAATTTTAGGATATTTTATCGAAGTCTCCAAAGCCCAAGCAAAAGATGTTCCCTCACATTTTTTGAAAAAACAAACTCTTGTTACAGGAGAAAGATTTACCTCTCCCAAACTCGAAGAACTAGAACGAACCATTTTGCAAGCAGATGAAATCATTGAGAGAATCGAAAAACAAGTATTTGATCGATTAGTGGCGTCTTGTATTTCACTTTACGAATCATTTTTGACTCTATCGAATGAGGTAGCTTCCCTTGATTACCATCTCTCTCTAACTGAAGCCAAAGAAGAATACCAATGGACAAGGCCAGATATCAGAAACGATGGAATCATTGAATACATTGATTCACGCCACCCTGTCGTTGAAACTTTTTTACCTGTCGGTGAACGATTTGTACCGAATACATTAGAACTCAACCCTAAGGAAAACGCCATTGCAGTGTTAACGGGTCCCAATATGGCCGGTAAATCTACCTTTATGCGCCAAATTGCCATCAACCAGATCCTATTCCAAATGGGATCCTATGTTCCGTCTAAAAAAGCATCCCTATCTATTGTAGATCGGATATTTACAAGGATTGGGTCTGGTGACAATCTAACAAAAGGAGAGTCTACGTTTTATGTGGAAATGAAAGAAACGGCCACAATATTAAACCAATTTACTGAAAATAGTTTGATTTTATTTGATGAAGTAGGCCGGGGAACATCAACTTACGATGGTTTATCGATAGCTTGGGCCATTTTAGAATTTTTAAGTAAAAACTTTCCAAAACCAAAAACAATTTTTGCCACCCATTACCATGAATTAACAGAACTCGAAAAAGGTGCAGGTATCTTCAATCTTTACCTCGATACCTTTGAAAAGGACGGTGAAATTTTATTCTTAAAAAAAGTGAAAAGAGGAAAATCGAAACAATCGTTTGGAATCTATGTGGCAAAACTTGCAGGGATTCCCGAATCTGTTTCGGAAAGGGCAAAAGAAATCTTAGTGGGACTCGAATCCAAAAAACGAGAAATCAAAATCAAAAATGAAGAACCAAGTTTATTTGCGAATCTTTTAGAAAAAGAACCAAAAGGGCTTTCGGTTAACGAAGAAATGGTGATCAAAAGGATTTCCCAGATTGACCCTAACAAAATCCCACCGCTTGAGGCATTATCAATCCTTGATGAATTAAAACGAATTCTCAAAGAGGAAAATTAATGAGGATAAATTTGTAAACTCAATCCAATTGGTGATTTTGTCTTTTAAACCTTGTTTGGCATGAATTCCGATTCCAATTCCAGCTGCGTTTAACATCAGTGCATCATTTGCCCCGTCTCCAACAGCAACAACGTGTTCCATTGGAATCGAAAGTTCACTTGCAAACTTTCGTAAATATAGTTCTTTTTTCTCACGATTGATGATCTCGCCAAAAATTGTTCCGGTGAAAAACCCATCTTTTTCTTCTAAACCGTTTGCTCGAAAAAAATCCACTGGGTACTTTTTTGAAAACAATTCTAAGACAGGACTAAATCCCCCACTTAGGATTCCCAGTTTCCCACCATTTGATGGAACAAATTGAAATACAGATTCCATACCATCATTTAAGTTGAGTACATCATAAACTTCTTTAAAACTCTGAACAGATAGTCCAGCCAAGTGTTTTACACGCAATCGAAGGGCTTCATCAAATCCCATTCCACCTTCCATTGCTTTTTTTGTAACACTAGCGACTTCTTCAAACACTCCGTGTTTTCTTGCCAACTCATCAATCACTTCTTCTTTGATGACTGTTGAGTCCATATCAAATACAAAAAGAGAAGGTTGATTTATAGGTAATAATTGTTTGGTGAAAAGAAAATCAATTTTGTAGGAAGACAATTGTTCACGAATAGAAAGGATTTGTTCTCTAGGCCAATTTTCATTAGTTTGCACCTTTAAACAATGTAGTTGGAATTTTTTGGAATAGGAAGAATCTACATCGAGTGATACAGTCGATAAAATCTTGGAAACAATGCTACTGGCGATGGTATCGCAAGAAATCAGTAAAATTTGGTTCATTATTTTTGCAAATAGGGTCTTAGTTTTTTACCCCAAATTTCATATCCTTTTTCATTAAAATGCAAACTATCACCATTGGGACGAATGAACTCTTCACTTAGAGTGGGTGCATCTGGTTTACGCATGATGTCCCAGACTTCTATATATTCCACGTTTTGGGTCGTCTTTGCGACTTGGTTCAGGAACAAATTATAAACAGGTACAATTTGATTGAGTTCCTTCACTCTAGTTGGTGGGACAGCAATTAATAGAATTCGAGTTTGGTGGTTTCGTGAATGGATTTTTTTGATAATAGCAAGTAAATTGTTTTGGGTTAGACTCAGACATTTCCCTTGGATAAAATCATTTCCACCTATCTCAATTACAATTGTTTTAGGATCCAATCGTAATACATCATCATCTAAACGAGTGAGTAAGGTTTCTGTCATATCACCACCAATGCCTCGATTGGTGACCGATTTTCCTGGAAATTCTTTTGCCATAAGGTCTGGTAAAAACAAATGTACCAAACTATCACCTGCAAAAACTATTTCAGAACGTTTGATTTTGTTATTATCTTCGGCGTATAACAAACGTACGGGGAGCCAGGCTTTTTCGATGTATTTTTTAAAATCACCATCATCACGCCAACCTGGCTCAGCAAAACATTTAAAGTTTGTATCGAAGTAATCACGTTTTGAGTAGGTTTTACAATTTGTAAGACTCAAAACTAGGGTGATAGAAACACCCCATCGAAGGAAGAATTTAATCCTGTTCTTGCGGTTCATTCATTCGGAAGCGCTTTTGCCAATCTTTGATTTGGGCCTGCGCATATTCTTCCGTATCACAAATCCGAAATTCAATCGGGTTGTTTGTGGTTGTTTCGATGAGTTTGGCTTCGATATACCCGTTCTTTAACTTGGTTGTCTCAATGCGATATCTCATCTGAATAGCTCCAAAAACCAGGATTTAATTTCCACGTATCTTTGCAATCTCTTCTAAAGTTTCATCCTCTTTGTATTTTCCAAAGAGAAAAATTGCAAGTAAACAGAATGCAGATGCCAAAGGTCCTGTCAATCGAACTCCCAGTTCCCCGCCTGCTTCTACTTCTTCGACTTTACAAATCGTGGATTCCTTACTTATTTTTGCCTCCGACTCAGTATTTTTTTTCAGTTCCGACTTCGAATCTGACACAGATGGAGCGATAATACCCGTTACGTTTGGCGAAACTTGTTTTTTGGAATCACGGTCAAGCCCCAGTAAAATCACGGAACTAAAGATTAAAACTGCAAGTGTTTGTCCTAATTTTTGCATAAAGGTCCTACCTGCATAAAATAAACCTTCCCGTTTCGAACCTGTTTTTAATGAATCAAGTTCAGCAATATCTGCTAATATTGCATTTGGTAATATTCCAAGGATTGCAATTGGTATCGCAGCGACTCCAACAATCATATAACCTTGGATATATGGGGACAATGGCAGACTATTTTTGCCTATAAAATAGATGGATAAAAACAAAGCAAGGAAGGTGTAAAAGCCGATGAGAACGGTTCTCTTTTTCCCAATTTTGCGTGCGACAAAATTAACAACTGGGTAAAAGGCAAAGGAAACCAGTAACATTACAGTGAGGAGTTGTGTGACAAAGTCCCTTTCCAATTCCAATAGCACTGTTACGTAGTAGGAAATCCCAGTGGTAAGAATGGTGAGTGCTAGGAAGTAACACAAATCAGAAAGTGCAAAATACAAAAAGTTTTTGTTTTTGAATGTGAGGACAAGTGCTTCTTTAAAAGGAACACTTGATGCTTCTGATTCACAGTATGTTTTTTCATGGATGGTAAACACAGGAAAGTACATACAGATCGCAGCAAAAATACAAAGGATTCCTAATGCATATTGGCGTGCGACAAGAGTTTGAACGGAAGGATCCGCATCAAAAACAAAACTCGATTGTAAGGCACTTGCGATCATTGGTTCTGTCGATGCGACAATGATCCCTAAGGCATAAGTAACAGAAATATAAGTTGAGAGGTTGAGCCTCTCTTCTGGAGTATGTCCGAGTTCAGGGATGAGAGCAAAAAACGGTGTGACATACACTGTTAAAAATAAATAGAAGAGCAACATAAAACTTGTCATCCAAACTAGGTTTGTCGAAGAAACAAAGTTATGTGGTGGAACAAAGATTAACCAACAAAAGACGGCAGCTGGCACTCCTCCTAAAAATAAAAATGGAATCCTCCTTCCAAACCGAGAGGAAAAACGATCAGATGAGTTGGCAATGAGGGGATCAGTGAATGCATCCCACAAACGGCCGATCGCCGCTACAACTCCTATAGTTGAAAGGCCCCAAAAGGCCATTTTTTCAATCAAATCAGGGAAACATTCTTGGCCAGGTTTTGGCGAAGGAGGTAAATAAAAGTAAACTTGGTGGAGACCGATGATATTGATGAGAGTCGACCAACCGAGTTGGCCTACTGCATAACTAATTTGTTTTCCAAATGGTAAAGAAGGTTTTTGCATGTGTTTCACTAGAGGCGGTAAAGTAGGAGCATGATACCGCCAAAAGTGAAAAACGCAAACTACTTTTTATGTTTATAGAGTTCTGGAAAATTTTTCTCGTCGTATAAAAACTTTGACTCGTAGTCTTCCCAACCTTCAGGAATTCCTTCTGTAAACTCAGGCACCATATTACAATCACGGATGAGATTCATGGTTTGTTCCATCTCACTACCTTTGACGTTGAGATAACCTTCTGCAAAGAGGGAATTGGAAACGTAAAGTGCCATGGATTGTAAAGATCCCAAATGCCCTTCTCTTCCTGCCCCCACACGGATTTCTGAATCAGGATTTACCAAACGAAACACAGACAAAACACGAATACAAAACTCTGGAGTGAGTGATGACTTTTGGATGGCATGCCCTTTGATCGGAATAAAAAAGTTCACAGGGATAGAAATCACACCCAACCGTTTTAGTTCAAATGCAACTTGGACAATGTCTTTTAATTCTTCACCCATTCCCACGATGATTCCAGAACAAAGACCAATTTCTGCTTCTTTCGCAGCTTTAAGCGTCGTTAGTCGGTCCTGGAAGGTATGAGTGGAACAAATTTCATTGTATTTAGATTCTGAAGTATTGAGGTTATGATTGTAACGATCAAGGCCTGCGTCCTTGAGTGCCTTTGCTTTTTTGGCATCGAGGATACCAGCAGATAAACAAACCTTCATTCCTAGTTCTCCATTGATTTTGGAGATGGTTTCTGCTAATTTGTCGACCGCTTTGTCAGTTGGACCTCGCCCAGAGGTAACCATACAAAAACGGTAGGCACCGTTTTCTTTTGCCTTTTTGGCATCTTCCCAAATTTCTTCTGGAGATTTTAAGGAATACTCTTGGATCCCTGATTCCCCTCCCTTCCTTTGGGCACAATAACCACAATCTTCTGGGCAATATCCGTTTTTGATGTTATCTAATATATGTATGCGAACTTTATTACCAAAATACCGGAATCGTTCTTCCGAAGCTTTTGCTACAATGGGCAAAAATGGAACCTCTCCCTTTAAAATTTGGAGGGCTTCTTCCTCAGTGATGGTGGAAGGAGAGGAAGAGGTCGTTTTTTCTTGGATACTTGCGATCATGAAAACAAAATCTATTGTGTGGGTGACTCTGTAAACGAAGAAAATGGACTGATGGATTTAGTCTTTTTCTGGTTCTAATAATCCAAGAAGTGTCGATCCAAGCGCCATAAATATTTTTTCGAGAGAAACATCGGAAATGGTATAGGGCGGAGTGATGTAAATGGTGCGTCCCAGTGGCCTAATTAAAATGTGAAATTTCCGAAGTGAGTTACGGATCTGTTTTCCAACTGGATTTAAATATTCATCGTTGGCAACGTTTTCTTTCCATTCAAAGGCAAAAATCCCACCCATCACTCGTACATTTTCAACCATAGTCCCCATTTTTTTTTGGAAGGTTTCAGCATGGTTTCTTAATTTTATTTCTAATTCCTTTACTTGTGTTAAACCAAATTCTTGTAACATTGATATTGACGCATAACCTACGCTACATGCAAGTGCATTCCCAGTCATGGTATGGGCATGAAAAAATGCCTTATAGGGATCTTTGGAAAGGAATAATTCATAAATAAAATTTGGAACGAGGGTTGCTGCGAGTGGTAACATTCCTCCAGTAAGTCCTTTGGCTAAAACAAGCAAATCCGGAATAACTCCTGCTTTTTGGTAGGCAAAAGGTTCTCCCAATTTTCCCATTCCCGTAAACACTTCGTCAAAGATGAGTAACGTGTTCGTACTCGATGCTAATTCTCTAAGTTTGATTAATACTTTTTTATCATAAAACAACATTCCATTGGCACCAAAAACCAAGGGTTCAATCACAATTCCCGCATATTCATTTTGTTTGATGGAAAGTGTTAGATCCGAAAGACATTCAGTATCACAACTTGTAGGATGTTTCCCCCATGGACAATTCATACAATTAGGTGCTGGAAACTCTTTTGTTGGGAATCGTAACTCCGAAAAAATTCGATTGAAGTAATTTTTTCCCGATACATTCATAGCTCCAATGCTATCTCCATGATAAGAATTGGAAAAAACGATAAACTCCGATCGAGGTTTGAAATCTGGATGGTTTTGGTAATACTGGATCGCTAGTTTTAATGCAATTTCAATCGCATTGGATCCGTTATCTGAATAAAACACTTTTTTAAAATGTAAATGAGTGAGTTCTAATAAAACTTTGGATAAATTTTCTGCACTTTCATGAATGTTCCCTGCAAGCATTACATGGTCTAAGGATTGTAATTGATTTTGTAAAGCAGCGATTAGTTTTGGATGCCTATGCCCATAAATCATCGTCCACCAACTGGAGATGGCATCGATCCAAACATTTCCATCCTCATCCGTTACAAATTCTTTCTCTGCAGAAACAATTTTTAATAAGTTTTCTGAATCATCTTGGATTGTCAGAGGAACCCAAGTACTCGTAGTGACTGGATTATATGTCATCTTCTTCGTTTAATACAACATCAATCACATTACGATCTGGGTCAAAATTTTCGTTTGCAAACAAATTAAACGCATCTGATGTTAATTTTTGTTCAGGGAAGTTAGTGATCCCTAACAATGATGCACCACCTAATTTTTGTATAATGGAAGCATTATCTTCTTGGAGTTCATTTTTTGGACCAACCAAATAAAATCCAAACACAGGAATAAAACGTGAAGTTAACACTTCCAATGTCATAAGTGTATGATTTATGGTTCCTAGTTCTGTAGAACCTACGACCACTACTCCCAAATTGGATTCTTGGATAACCCGAACGGTTAGGTAATTTTCTGTGATGGGAACAAACACTCCCCCCGCCCCTTCTATGAGGGTATTGTTTTTCCTTTCTTTGGAAAGAGAAGATAAAAGGAATTTTGGGTCAATAGACTGTCCCTCTAATTTTGCCGCGTAATGTGGACTTGCTGGAGTTTTGAAAACAAATTCTGGTTTGAGAAAATAGGAATCTGGCAGATGAGTCGTATTTTGGACAAAGGTAGTATCGTCGGCACTGATGGTTCCAGTTTGAATGGGTTTCCAATACCGAAATCCGAACTTTTCTGCATATTTTGCCATAAAGAGTGAGGAAAAAAACGTTTTGCCTACATCCGTTCCGGTTCCAGTTACATAAAAAGCTTGTCCCATAAGTGCAAGTTTTATCAATTCCAGACCTCGTCTATCCGATTTATATAGGAGAGGCAATATGCAACTTCCCCTTTGGAAATCCATTCTCAAACGCGATGACAATCCCATTACGGAAATTTCGCATTTTTTACGTGAAACTGCAATCTTTGAAGGAATGTCACGAAGGACACTTCGTGAAGTGGCAAGGCTCATCCATAAACGTAAGTATTATGCTGGTGAAACCATTTTTTACCAAGGGCAAGCGGGTACAGGAGTTTATCTAATTCTACAAGGCAAGGTTGAAATTTTTTCAGAAAGAGAAGGTGTCACATTAAAACTCGCCGAACTTGAGAAAGGTGCCTTTTTTGGTGAACTTGCTCTTTTCCAAGATTTTCCTAGATCTGCCACAGCTGTTGCACTTATTGATTCTATTTTACTTGGTTTTTTCCAACCAGAACTCAAAACATTATTAGAAACAAAACCGAGAGTCGGGAATGATTTACTTCTTAGTTTTGCATCGATCATCGCCGACAGGCTTCGTAAAACAAATGATACATTAGAAGCTGCTTACTTTAAAAGTAAAAAGAATAAAACAAAATGAACTTCAAAGAAAATAGTATCTCTTCAATAGTTTTACGATCTGCTTTTTTTGGACTCATTGCGTTAACAATACTGATTGGAATTGTCGGTGTGAAATTTTTAGCAATTCCACTCCTCATTTCTGGAATCCATTTTTATATTTTTCATGGTGTTGTTGATTACTTTGAATCGAGAGGAATTCACAGGGCGTTTACCATCATCATTATTTTTTCTGTTTTGATTATTGGTGCGTATTGGTTTTTAGCATTTTACCTACCAAATCTTTTCGAAAAAGCACAACCCATTGTTTCTGAATGGTCTATTAAGATGGACGACCCCAACTTTCAACTTTTAGATTTTACAAAACTCCCAGTGGTTTCCAAAAACCCAGAACTTTGGAAAAAAATCATCAATCCAGAAGAGATTGCAAAACTAGCGACTAACAATTTAGAAGAATTTTTACGTGGAATTGTAGTAATGATTCCAACTTTTATCAGTTGGATGATCATCATTCCGATCATCAGTTTCTTTTTGTTACTCGATGCAAACCTAATCTACAAAACTATGATTAGTTTTATACCCAATCGTTTTTTTGAAATGTTCCTAATGGTATTCTACCGAATGAACCAACAGATCACTAGTTATTTAAAAAGCCTTGTGATCCAATGTGGGATCATGGCTCTAGTCTCTTCGATTGGATTCTATTTTGTAGGTGTCAAATTCTTCGTATTATTTGGAGTATTTTTAGGCGTAGCAAACTCGATTCCATACTTAGGTCCGTTAGTTGGCGCCATCCCACCTATTTTGTTTGCAATATTGTTTCCAGAAATGTCTCCTTCTATAGGATCGATTGCTTCTGTGGTGATTGTGGCTCAACTTGTTGACAATGCGATTGTCCAACCTGTTGTGATTGCAAATGCAGTTTCTTTACACCCACTTGCAATCCTCATTGGAATTGCTGTTGGTGGAAACTTTTTTGGAATTTTTGGAATGTTACTCGCCATTCCAGTTTTATCAATTCTAAAAGTGACAATTGGTATTTTATACCATGCATTAAAGGAACACCAAATTATTTAAAAACTACAAGGGAAAACGAAGAAGAGCTCAGTATTTGGGATCATTTCAAAATATTACTCTTCTCGTTTGTTCCACTTCCCCATCTCAGAAAACAAAATTCCAAACAAAGTTAAAAATGATCCTATTGCACCAATAGGTCCAAGCCTCTCGCCTAACACAAGATAAGCGAGAAAGAAAGAAAATACAGGTTCCAAACTGTATAACAAACCTGCCCTCGCCGGGGAAACAGCCTTCTGGTATCTAGTTTGGATCTGCGTGGTGAATATGGTTGCAAATACAGATGTATAAATGATCCCAATCCAAAATTTTAAATCAAATTGAATGTGAACGGTTTGTTTTAGGAAAATTGATTCCACAGGGAAAAGTAGAGTGGATACGATTGCTATAAGTAAAATTTCGAAGGAAACCAAAATCTGAGAAGGAATTCTTTTGCTATATATATCAATTAGGATGATGTAAACTGCAAAGAAAAATGCTCCAATTAATGTGAGTCCATCCCCAAGTCCAAATCCCATGTTGGTTTGAATTTCTTCATACGATTTCCCATTTTGTGAAATACAAAACAGTCCGATCACCACAATGATAACAGCAATCCAGGTTCGTAAGGAAGGAAGTTTTTTTTCGATTATAATTTGTAATACCGGTACAAAAATAACATAAGCACCAGTCATAAAACCTGATTGAGTTGCGGAAGTGTAAACAAGACCAATTGTTTGAAAGGCATAACCAAGGAGTGCTGAACAAGCGACAAAAAATGCAGGGAAAATATAATCCAGGCGACGATTGGCTTTAGAAAATAAGGTTTTTCGATATAATAAGAGGGTGATGGTGCCGGCGAGGGTAAACCGAACTGCTAAAAACAAAAAAGGTGGAACTGAATCCAACGCAAGTTTGATGACCACAAACGTTCCACCCCAAAGAATGGCGGCAATCACCAAAAACACTTCTGGAGTGAAGATCCTAGACATGTAAGGTCAATCTTTCCCGGGAAATTGGGATAGCAAGGAAAAGATGAACTGGAAATTTAAAATCAGAAAACCACAATTGGGAACCCTATTAACTTGGGAATTGTATTTCTCTCCAGGGACATCCACTTGGGTGGGAGAAAAAGTGAGAGAAATCTTAAACAATGTCCCTCTCCCGAACCAACCAGAAGCCAATGTTCGTGTTTTTTCAGAAAAAATCAAAATTGAAAACACCAATCCCCACCAAATCACTTATCTTTTATTTTATGGTTACTTCATTAGAGACCTTCGCTTAGTGATTGCACGAACCAATGATTGGGATATGTCAGCAGATAAAAGAGAGGGAGAGTGGGATCGAATACTAACAGAAGCAGTATCAATCGCAAAACCTCTGTTTTCTGATCCTGAGACAAAATTTTATGAGGTCAAAGAAAACTTACACATCAGTTTTTTTGAAGAAGAAGTAACCGTTACACTCTCTGTACTCGGTGAACCAGGATATAAACGAGGGATCAAAGCAAACTTTCCAACAAGTGCACCAGTTCCTGAAGACTTAGCACATATCATAACTGAAGAATGTTTTCAAATTTTTTCCATACCTAAAACAGATGTTAAGTTAGTTTACATTCCTTTTGTGGGAACCATGACATTCGCCACCGAATGGAGATTAGCCGAGGAAAAAATTCCTTTTTTATCCCTCCCAAGAGAGTTTATATGGAAAAAATTAAATTTGTTCCCACCCAAATCGTATGACCATTTTTTAAAAAAAAGAGAATCTCTCCCATCGATTACAAATCTTACACCAATGATTATCCAAGATACAGATCCAGCCCTTGAGTCATATTGGGAAAAGGAAATGGACCAGTGGAAGAAATGGGTCCATCTTGGAACCATTGACCATTCAATATCTGATTTTTTAAAAACCTTCCCCGTTTTTCCGGAAGGGAATGAAGCCTCTTCCTACTATTTTTTACCATTAAACCCACCGTATGGGTATCGAAAAAACGAAAGGATTGGACCTGAAGAAAAGTTATACTCAAAGATCGGGAAACGTATAGACGAATTGAACAAAACATTCCAAAATCAAATTTCCCTCATTGGATATATTTTATGTCCAACAGAAGAAAAATGGAGTGAATGTATAAAAGAACTTCGCAATTTTTCTAAAAAAACAATTCATGTCACACATGGTGGGATCGATTTACGCGTGTTATTCTTTCATTCGGAGGAAAAATCTGAAAGACATTCAAATTGAATCAAGTTGGAAAGAAGTTCTAAGTGAAGAATTTCAAAAACCCTATTTTACTGAACTACGCGAATGGGTCAGGGAAAGATACAATTCCACAACGGTTTACCCTCCTGCCAAACTAATTTTCCAAGCCTTTGATTTGTGTCCTTTTGATGAGGTCCAAGTTGTGATTCTAGGCCAAGACCCTTACCATGGGCCAGGGCAAGCACATGGACTTTGTTTTTCTGTCAAAGAGGGCATAACGCTCCCCCCATCCTTACAAAACATTTTCAAAGAAATCCAAGATGATATCCAAAAACCAATCCCAAAATCAGGTGATTTAACATACCTTGCTAAACAAGGAGTGTTTTTACTCAACGCAACTCTTACAGTCGAAAAAGACAAGGCCGGTTCCCACCAAAACAAAGGATGGGAAGTATTTACAGATGCAGTGATTCGCATTTTAGCAGAAAAAAAATCGAATTTAGTTTTTTTGTTATGGGGAGCATTTGCACAGAAAAAAGAAATTCTAATTCCACCAAACAAACACTTGGTGCTAAAATCGGCTCACCCTTCTCCATTATCAGCTTACAGAGGTTTTTTGGGGAACCGCCATTTTTCAAAAACAAACGATTATTTACGATCGATAGGAAAACAATCCATTGACTGGTAACGAAAAAAAAGGTTACTTTTTTGTATTTTTAACAGGTGTGTTCTTTGCGTTTGAAGTCATCGGTTTCAAAGAAATATTTCGTAAATACAATTTATCACCCGAAATCGCCGCCTTCTTTGGTGTTGGTTTTGCTTTTTTGGTTGTTACACCTTATTTTTTCACTTCATCGAAACGTAGGAATAAAGTTCTCCTGACAATCCGAAGAGACGGAACCATATTACTCATAGGAACTATCTCCAATGCACTGGGAATTTTGTTGTATTATTATGCTTTAAAACAAACTGACCTTGGACCTGCGGCAATTCTCATCAAAACAACAGTGTTGTATAATGTTATACTTGGAGTTGTATTCCTTGGTGAAGTTTTAAAACGACGAGAAGTATTGGGAATTCTTTTGTCAATGGTTGGAATCTACTTTATCTCTACTTTAGAAGGACAAATCCATTGGATTTCGGCCTTATACATTTTACTCAGTGCTTTTTTATTTGCAATTCAAAGTTATCTCATCAAAAAATATATCCCTGAAATTTTAGGATTGGAGTATGCTTATTTACGTTTGTTATTATTATCTATTTTTTTCTTATTTTATTCCCTAATCATTGGTTCTTTCCAAGTCCCTTCGATTACCATCATTTGTATCCTTGGATTTTGTTCTTTACTTGGGTATTTTTTAGGGCGGGCATTTTATTTTGAAGCTCACAATTATTTGCCAATCAGCAAATTGAATGCTACCCTTCTATTCGAACCAATATTTCTAATGTTTGTTGGGATACTATTCATGAAGGAACCGATCGACTTGCAAAAACTAGGTGGTGGTGCTATTATTTTACTTGGACTGTATTTGATCGTATTTCATAAACGGAAAGGAAAAACATGAAAGAAAATAACCAAGTATTGTCAGAAACTGTGATCCAGACTTTGGTTGATACTTATCCAGGATGGACTTATTACAAAGAAACGGAGATTAGTTATCTTAGTTTTGATTGTCAATTTAGTTCGTTTCAAAGTGCTTTTTTATTCTTAACAAAACTTGCATTTGTTTCCGAGACCCTAGACCACCATGCCGAAATATGGAATCTGTACAAGCATGTAAAACTCAAATTATACACACATACTTCTAATCTGATAACCGAGAAAGATTCGAAGTTTGTAAACCTTCTAATGTCCAAAGACTAAGGCTGTCACTGTTTGGATCCTTCTTTATCAGTAGAGAAGGGAAATTAAAAAGATAAGGGCAAAAAAAAACCGGGGTTGGAATCCAACACCGGTTTTTTCCTTTAACAGCGATTTGCTGATTAAATTTCGATTTTGTAACCTACACGGTAAGTTTGTCCACCGATTACCACTGGGTATGCTACCCAAGGTGCAAGAGCAGAAGCTCCACCGATTGACGCAACTCCACCAACTCCCATTCCAGCGGAAAGGATGGTTTCCAATTCGAAGAAAAGGTGACCTTTGTCAGTCACTTTTGTTTGTGCACCTACGAGCCAGTTCAAACCAACTCCACTTGCACCAAAACGTACGTTTTCTTTATGAACACCAGGGTTTGGAGCATCACCAAGAAGAGTTCCACCAGGTCCTAAAATTCCAGGAGCGAAAGTTTGAAGTCCTGGGTTATTGATTGTTCCAGAAACTCCCCACCATCCTTGGAAGTAGTTTACCCCTGCTCCAACGTACACAGCAGTGTCGTTTGCAGCATTGTATAATTTAATCCCTAAGTATGTAGGAACTGTCCAAGCAGTGTAATGCCACTCTTGGTCTAACCATTTGTAACCCATAACAGTGGAAGTAGTATCTCCACCAGAAATTTTAGTCGTATAGTTTACGTTGATTCTCCAGAAAAGGCTTGGAACTCCAAAAACACCTTCTTTTTCGTAACCTACGTTCACGTTACCACCGACCATAGCTCCATTGGTTTTTCCACCAATTGCACCACCAGTTGTTCTTTTCAAACTGATAAGTGTGTTTTCTGCGTAGATAGCTTTTTGAGGTGTTCCAACTGGTTGGCCTGCTCCATCGAGTCTTGGTCTTCCAGAATCTAGACCGTCTTTTGTAATGGTTCCGCCGAGTTGTGCAAGGTCGAATTGCATACCAAGACCGACCATAAAATAAGAACGAGGACCAGATTGTGCGCTTAAGCTACCAGCCAAGCACAAAAGTAAGAACCCCATCATTCCAAAGCGTAGAGATTTCAGCATTTGATGATTACTCCTTAGTGAGTGTTTCCTGAATTTTTTTCATTCCTGCGGACAAACGAATGCAAGTGAGCAGTCGTTCATACCGACAATTGCAATGAAACTAGTGCTAATCATAAGATTTGTCAAATAAAATTGTTAAATCTTCACGAAAATTGTGTTAAATGTGGAATTTCGAATGAGTCTAACCCTGTCTAAACAACTTTTCCTTATTTGCAGATTCCTTTGGCTTTTTGTTCTTTTTTCTTACATTTTGGAAGCCAAAGAGAGAAAGGTGATTCGTTTTTCAGGCGAATTGTTGGGTTGGGAATCAGAGGGAGAGAACTCACATTTCCGGTTTTTGGATGGAACCAATTTACGAGAACGTACCATCCAATGTGATGCTGATACAATGGCATTGAGTTTTGGAAATAAACCCAAAGGGAATCTATATATCGAAGGAAAAGCAGTTCAAAATACTCCCACTTCCGATCTATGGCTCTGTGTTGGCAAACCTCATGTTTTCCAAAAGTACCAAGTAACCTCGCCAAGCCGAACTTCGCAGACAAAAACCATCCAAGGGCAAGTGGTGGAAGCAGATCCTAAAACTGGCCAGATTGTGTATCTTGTCAGAGGAAGGCGATTTTATCTCACCATTGACCCAATGGAAGCCAATGTGATGGCAGAATCACTCTCTAAGATGCAAACGGTCACCATCGATGGAGAATACCGATATGACAGAATCAAACGTTATTATGTAAAAGATTGATGAATTTTTGTTCGCAAGCCAGGCCATATTCTTTGGAATGGATTTGATGCAGGCTTTTTTGGTTTTAGCAAACGGAACGGTCATGAAAGGCCGATCCTTCGGTGCAAATAAGAATTCGATCGGAGAGGTAGTGTTCAATACCTCTATGGCGGGGTATCAGGAAATTCTAACTGACCCTTCTTACAAAGGTCAACTTGTCACACTCACCTACCCTATGATTGGGAACTACGGAATCAATCCAGATGATATGGAATCAGATCGAATCCAATCCTCTGGTCTCATTGTAAAAGAATATGTCAAACGCCCATCCAATTTCCAATCTAAAGAAACTCTTAGTGATTTTTTAGTTCGATTTGGTGTTCCCGCTATTGAAGGCATTGATACTCGCAAACTAACACGCATTATTCGAAATTCAGGGGCTATGAACTGTGGTATTTTTATCAGTGAAACCTACGAGGATTCATTTTTAGAAGCTGTTAAAAATGCTCCCAGTATGGAAGGCCAAGATCTTGCCCAAGTGGTCACATGTGAAAAACCGTATGTATTTGGAGCACATTCTCCAAGTAAATTCAAACTTGCTGTTTATGATTTTGGAATCAAACGCAATATATTACGTCTTCTTGATTCCGCTGGTTTTAATGTACATGTATTCCCTGCCAAAACAAAAGCAGAGGATTTATTGAAAGATGGTTTTGATGCTTTCTTTTTATCCAATGGTCCAGGAGACCCTGCTCCACTTGATTATGCGATCCAATCAGCAAAAACAATAATGGATGCAAAAAAACCATTGTTTGGAATTTGCCTTGGACACCAAATCATTGGCCTTGCTCTTGGGAAAAAGACCTCCAAACTTAAGTTTGGTCATAGAGGTGGCAACCATCCTGTGAGGAACGAAGAAACGGGAAAAATAGAAATCACTTCTCAAAATCATGGCTTTCATGTGTTAGGTGAATCTTCTCAAGACATGCCAATCACAAGGATCAATCTTTTTGACAATACGGTTGCTGGATTAAAAATAAAAAGTTTACCAGTGATGGCAGTACAATACCACCCTGAAGCATGCCCTGGACCTCACGATTCAGCATACCATTTCCAAGAATTTTATACTATGGTAGAATCTTCAAAAACATAAACTTTGGTAAATTGAGGGGGCACTATGTCATACAAAGAAGATAAAAATTTCTGGGGAATACCTTACGGAACTGAACTTTCTGCAGAAGCGTTCGTAAAAGATATTTGGGATCCAAGTACAGAAGAGATTCTCACTCCAAAACAATTTTTTGGAATTGGTTGGGGGATCAACTTACATGCCCTTGGCAGAAGAGTTGGAGTGATTAAGTAAGTTTTCCTTTAATAAGTTTCCAAATGCATCTCTTCCTTTTTGGTTGAGGTGCGTCAAATCTGCAAAATAACCATAATCTTTTAAAAATACAGTTTTAAAATCAAAAACAACCCCTTTGTTTTGGAAGGGAGTATTTGCCATCAATTCCAAAATAGAATCGGTCACACGATTCGCATTTTTTTCTGCCAAATCTTTTTCCATTTGAGGGGAAAATGGAATTCGCAAAACAACAACATCTAACTTTCGTTTCTCCCATTCACTCAAACATTGAACCCACAATTGGATCGATAAATCTCTTTTTCCAGAAAGAACCGTGGTATCTAAATTAGGAAAAGATTCGCCTTCTACTAGAGTGGGAACATCATCTAAAGATTTCCATATCCAAGCCCCACTTTGTGATTCCATACTTTTTTGAATGGATACAAATTCGGACCTTCTTCGGCTTAAATCTTCTTTTGTTATGGGATCATAAAAAATACGATTGGTATTCGAACTCAAACCGAAGTAAGGGAAAATTTGGATTACCAACTTCCAACATACATCCGCTAATTGGTTATAATATGCTTTTCGAATGAGTGGTTCAGTGAAGTGAAAAAACTCTGGTCTTATGAATGAATAATACAATTGTTTATGCGCATCAGTAATTGAATTTTTGCTTGTATTCAGTGGCGAAATATTCACATAAATTTTTCTCAGATGTGGGAGTTTTCCCACCAAACTAAGAGTATCCAACAAAATTCCTTCTGGTTGTTGGCTTGGTTTTGGAAGGAATATAATTTCCTCTTTTTGTAATCCTTCAATTTCTGCGATGGTTTCTGGTAAAATCCCACTCACAATCTGGCTATCACCTAACACTAATATTTTAGCATTAGGATTCCATTGCCGACTTTTTGCAAAATACCAATAGATGGAAGTTGTTTCACAAAACGGGATCAAATACCCCCATGTAAAGTGCATCAAAATGGAAATACAAAACATCGTAAAAGTTAAATATCGAAGTTTCAAGAATTAAGCCTCCATCATTGATACTTAAAATTGGAAATAAAAAAAGTCTTCCTTGGCAAACGGAGAAACTAACGAAAACCAACAAAAACAGATTGTAAAAAGGATCCAAAAGAGATAAGGACGTGATGAAATGAAAAATGTTGGCCTTTCAGTTTGATTCCATTCCTGCCAAATATCAAACAAAACTAAAGGTAATATAATGAATATAAGCGAAAAAGGGAAAAGAGAAATACTCGGAATGGATTTTAAGTTTTTTATGATTAGTAATGTATCCGCTGGGGAAACGATGCGAAACAACAATAGACCTAACGAAAATGTATAAAAAGTAAAAACAATACCCAACCCTTTCAAAATAAGATTTTGGTAAGTTGTGAATCCAGTATGTTTGAGAATCCGGTATAAAATTAAACAAATTCCTAAATAAAATCCCCAAATGATAAATCCATACCCTGCTCCATGCCAAATCCCTGTTAAAAACCAAACAAATAATAAATTAAAATTCTCCCGTATAAATCCATAACGATTTCCACCTAACTTAATATAGACGTAATCTCGTAACCAAGTTGAAAGGGAAATATGCCACTTCGACCAAAACTCAGAAGGATTAGATGCAAAAAATGGTCTTTTGAAATTGTTCATTAATTCAAAACCTAATGTTTCCGCAAGGCCCATCGCACACAAAGAATACCCAAAAAAATCTGCATACACTTGAAATGCGATACTAGGTGCCACAATCCACAATATACCAGGCTCCAATGTATCAAATGAAGTTGTAGTTAATCCCACATAACGCGCCAATGGATCCGCTATACTTGATTTAATAAACACACCAAAACAAAACAAAGAAATACCGTTCCAGATTTTTTCTTTTGAAATGACACGAGGTGATTCTAGTTGTGGGATCAAATTCCCTGGTCTTTCAATTGGACCAAGTAACAATAACGGGAAAAACATATCGTATAAAACAAATGTAAAAATGTTTCTACATACAGGGATTTTTTTATCAAAAACTTCGATCAAATAACTTATGTTATGAAAAGTGTAAAAAGAAATTCCAATTGGTAATAATATATTTGGTTCCCAATGCAATGGTTCACCAACCATTGCATTGTTTAGATCCGACATCACCCCCCAAACAAATAAAAAGTATTTAAATACCCCTAGATATAATATATTAGAAACAATTCCAATTAAGAAGAATGTCCTTCGTTTTGATTCGGAATTTTTATCGACAAGGATCGCTATCGTATAATTAAAAAAAATGGAAAGGAAAAGTAATAAAGTTCCGCCAATCCCCCACTGCGAATAAAAATAAACACCAAAAAGAAGTAATAAGATTTTTCTAAAAAAAAATGAAGAGTAATAATAAAAAAGATAAAATACGGAAAAATGTAAAAGGAAGGTTAATGAATTAAATAACACAAAAAGTCGTTAGGCTTCTTCAACCATTTCCAAAAATTGGTTTTTATCCTTTGTATCATGAGGGTATGCGAGTGTTAATACTCTATAACTTGCTCGGAAATTACCAATGATTGTTTCTTCTTTTTTAGCAAAGGAAGATTTGATTTTTTTAATCACAACATCAGTTTCTTCTTTGTCTTTACCATGAAGTACTAAAACAAATTTTCCTTGTCCAACCCTTGTGAAAAAATCTAATTCACTGATATGGTCCATCATTGTTTTTCTTAATGTATCTGCATATCTTGCAAACGTTCCTGTTCCAACCAAGTGGATCATCCGAGAAACGTTTTGTATTTTAAACAATGAAACTGTAAAGGATGCCTTTAAGGAGGATGCTTTTTCGATTTCTGTTAGGATTCGAGATTCTAATGGATTAAATGGATTTCTAAAGAGTGCTTCTTTCTCTTGGAGGATGAGTAAATTTGCAAAAACAGGAGCTGATGTTTCTAACATTGAGACTGCCACGTCACGAGTTGTGTCAGTCCAAGAAGAACCAGTTGAATGTATGATTACCATCCCAACCAACCAATTTAAATTGATGATTGGAAGTATTGTAAATTCGCTCATGATTCCTAACTCATCATTCGTAAAAATTGATTTAAGTTCGGCATCCTCTCGAAAATTTTCCAATTTGTATACACCTGAAACATTCGAAACCATACCAACTATATCAGAATCTTTACTGAGTCGGAAATCTTTTGTACGTTCTGGCAATATAAAGTTAGAACCAAATACGATATAATCGGATCTTGTTTCAGAATCTAAAACTAAAAAGGAAAACTGTTTAACACCTAATTTGTTTTTGATACTATCAATCAGGAAATCATACGCTTCGTCCATTTTTCGAACTTTTGAAAAGTCTCTGGCAAACTGTAGGACAGACTCATTGATTTCTATGATTTCTTTTGTATGCAATAATTCATCATTAATTGCTTCAAATTCAGAAACTCTTTCAAAAACAGAACCTGCAATATCACCTACTATTTTTGCAAATTCTAAATCATCCGTGATGTATTCTTCTCCATTGATGAGTTTACCGAGGGATAAAACTCCAAAACATTTTTCTCCATGTCGGATGGGAACAAGAATCTCAGCTCCCATTTCATTCAGTAAACTTAATTCTCGATTCGGTAATCTAGAGGATTTAAATTCCCCCGCATATATCACTGTCTCAGAATCTGAGATCCTTGCATATATTTCATCACCTGGTGATATATACCAAGAGTCCTTAGATTGGATCCCTTGTGCAGCGATTGCTTCCCATTTTGTATTTTTAGGATTTGTTGAAGTTAAAACAACAACGGAATGACAACCAACTTGACCAATTAAGCTGTATACTAAGTTATCAAAAAAATCAGAAAATTCTTTTGAAGATGCAATTTCTTTTGTTATCTCAAAGATTGCTTGGTAATTTTCGATTCGTTTTTTAGAAGCAAGATGATAAGAGATTGGTGCAGTACCGAAATCGGACTCATCATCAAATAATACCTCTTCCCCGATTGGAGCTGGGTCTTCCTTTGAAGGTCGTAACGGTTGTTTGGCTGCTTCTTTTTTTGCCTCATTTTCCCATTCATCAAATAAATTTACTTCAGGGAGAGGGACATCTGGTTCATCTAAATCATCATGATAATCTCGTTCAACTAAATCATCACCTAATTCTGGTTCTTGGTCCGTATTTTGGATAGGCTCAGGTTCTTCGATTCCATCAAGTTCAGGAATTTCGGGTTCGTGATCAGAATTTTGATTTGATTCTAAATCGGAATCAGATTCGGAAGTAACCGGTTCGTACGGATTGGATTCTTCATGTAGAGAATCCAAATCATCTTCCAAATTTGAAATGGGATTCTCATTCCAATCTTCGTGACTCTCACTCAAATCTCCAAAATCAGAATCTGTTAATTCGGGAATATCACTTAGGTCAAACTCTTCTTCTCCATCTGGACTTGGCAAATCACCAATTTCAGTAGCTAAAGTATCAGAAATAGCTTCGTCTAACCAATCTGAGTCGGAATCAGAGACAGGAATAGACTCAGGAGTATTTTGATTTTTGACTGGTTCTGTCTCAAGAAAATGTTCTGCTTTTTTTAGTAAGGAAGGTGAATCTTTTTTAGCAGAAGGAGTTGGGGATACTTTTGTTTCCGAAGTTTTTTTAATCTCTTCGGCTCTATCGAGAAGTCCCACTTTATAACTCCAGTTCTTTCATCATTTTTTTGTATAACTCGAAATATTGTGACTTCGAGAATTCTCGGATAACCTCATCTGGTAAGTTTCCAAGTAAGTTGTCAAGATAACCTAATACTTTCTTTCGATCCCCAACTGATAATTGATCTCCACCTGCTTCTGCAAATGCATCTGCGGATTCTTTATTAGAATCAGGCACGGAAACATCTGACTTACGAAGTTCTTCGAGAGGAGAAAGTTTTCCTTCCATCGCATATTCATCTAAATCAACTTCAAATTCTAATGAATCATCGGAAGCAAGGGTTGGTGTTCTAACTTCAGATGAAAGATCATGAGTTAAATCAAAGCTATCATCAATCGTTGTTTCAGTGGCAAGGTCACCGAAGTTTGATTCTCCTTCGTGTTCAACTAAATCGATGTCTTCCATCGGTTCCATAGTAAAATCGGAAGTAGAATCATCTTCGGAAGAGTCGAACGTAAAATCAGAAATTGGTTCGTCTTCAATTTGTTCTGAAAGTGTAAACTCTTCTTCTTCTGGGAGGTTGGCAATGTCTTCCAATCCTTCCCCTGGGAGTTCCTCTCCAAGTATCGCATCTAAACTTTCAGGAGAAAGTGTAACATCTTCTTCTTCGATCTCTGCTTCTAAAGAACCAGCTCCACCTAAATCGGAAATCCCTTCCTCTTCTTCTAAGGCAGTGATATTTTCTAACTCTTCCATAGAAAGAGCGATGGATTCGTCCTCTTCTTCTTCTGCCAATAAATCCGATTTAGGAGTTAGGTCTTCCTCATAAGGGAGAGGTGCCCTGTCTAAACTATCTACTAATTCTTCGTCAGAAACTTCTTCTGCTTCTGCTGCAATGGAATCTAATTCTTCTAGGGAAAGGGCAATTGGACCTTCATCATCTTCTTCTTCCGAAGAAGATTCAAATCCTTCCATTTCACCTTCTAATCCTTCTACCGTAGGTTCTGAAACATCAGATTCTGGTTCACCAAAATCAAATCCAAAATCATCACCTAAATCTGTATCAAGTTCATGGTGTACTTCTTCCGCATCTTCTTCTTCGATGGGATCATTGGCGATGATACTTCCAAGTTCGTCAGCGCTTAAAGTAATGGATTCATCTTCGATCACTTCACTTAGAAGGTCAGAAGATGGTTCTTCCATACCATCGAGATCTACACCACCTGAAATATTTTCTAGTTCTTCGAGTGAAAGTGTGAGTGGACCTTCTTCGTCTTCTCCATCAGATTCACTTGATTTTTCTTCAAGCGGTTCAAACTCACCACCTAATAGGTCGAATCCACCTTCCTCATCATCGGCAAAACTTGGTAATTCAGAATGATCATCTGTGGTAAAAAATTCTTCTTCGGATGCTAAGGTTTCCTCTAAACTTGCTTCACCACCTGCACCGAGGATACTACCAAGTTCTTCATCAGATAACGTAAGATTTTCATCTTCTTTATTATGACCGAATAATTCTTCTTCTTCTGGATCTACTAATGATTGGAAATTAGATCCTTCTTCTCCGCCTGGACCTAAGTCATCTTGAGGAACAAATGTTTCTTCGTTATCGTAGTCAGTAAGATCAAACTGCGGTTTTCCATCTTCATCGAAGGACAAGGATGTATCAATTTCAGAGTCATCCAAATCCAAATCTAAATCAGAATGTTCATCAATTAACGCATGTTCACCGAATGTATCATCTTCGATGTTTTGATTTCGTTCTGGAAGTCCAGAGTGTTCTTCTTCAGGAAGTGAACCTGTAATGTTTTCCAACTCTTCCAATGAAAGAGAAATTGGGCCATCTTCATCTTCATCCACGGATGGAGATTGTTTTTTAGATGATAAAATTCCATCTTCGCCATTGAGAATGGATTCAATCTCTTTATCGAGATCAATTAAATCATCATCAAATTCTAATTCGAGTTCTTCGTCTTCAATACCATTGTTTTGATTCGAATGGGATGGTTGTTGTGTGTGTGGAACTGTATCTGAGTCATCTTCATAGTCTGAAAAATCAGCCTGAATGTCCTCATCGTGTAAAATGGGGTCTTCTTCCCCGAGTAAATTTAAATCGGAATCTAAGTCTATATCTAATATATCATCATAATCATCAGACGAAGCAACCATACCTGAAATGGAATCGTCTTCATCATCAAAGGCGGAAATATCATCTAAGTTTGGAGCTTCAATCCCTGGTGAGACATCTAAATCCTCATCACCAATATCAAAATCATCCAAATCTAACGAAAACGAGTCTTCATCGAGTATAGGTTCGATGTTATCTAGATCTTCGTTTTTATTCTTTTCTTGATCCGCCATTCGCCTCGATTACCGTTTTCCCAAATTTAGTATCTGGCCATCCTCTAACGGCTGTTCCAAGATACTGTCCTCCGTTTTGATTTGCGCACCTGGTAATGTTCCACCAGCGATCTCAATTAAATCGTTTCCATTGGAACCTGCTTCTAATGTATAAACTCCAGGGTTCACAACTGGTCCCTCAATTTTAACACGAATCGGTGCTTCCGAATAGATTCTTTTTCGCAAATCAGGGTTTTCCTTTAAGTAAACCAATCCAGACAATAGTACAATAAAGAATACCATTCGTCTGATCCAGATTGAATTCAAAGGAAATCCCCCTCTGGTATATTTTCGGCAAGAAGGGGGGAAAAAAATTAACGTTCGTGCAGTAAAATGCGAACTTTTGCTTTCTTTAGGAGATTTTCTTTCTCTTTCGAGGTTGGGAGTGCTTCCGCTTCCTGTAAGAGTTCGATGGCGTGGTCATGGGATAAATCGTCCTCGGATTCCCCACCCTCAGTGAGCACTCGGATTTGGTCATTTCTCACTTCAGAGAACCCACCATCAATGGCGATTCGGAATTCTTTACCAGACGTGTGCAATTTGATGAGCCCAAAATCAAGTTGGGAGACTAAAGTTGCATGGCCTGGTAAAATTCCAAAATAACCCACAGAACCTGGCAGAATCACTGATTCCGCCTTGCCCTGGTAAAGGATTTTGTCAGGAGAGATGACTGTTAAAGTCAGTTCTTTACTCATCCGAATTAACCTTTGAGTTGTTTAGCCGCTTCAATCACTTCGTCGATTGATCCGACCATGTAGAATGCTTGTTCTGGAAGAGTGTCATACTTACCTTCAATGATTCCTTTGAAGGAACGGATGGTATCTTCTAACTTCACATACTTTCCAGGTCGACCAGTGAACTGTTCTGCCACGTGGAATGGTTGGGAGAGGAATTTTTCCAAACGACGAGCACGAGATACTAGAATTTTGTCATCCTCAGAAAGTTCGTCCATACCAAGAATCGCGATGATATCTTGGAGGTCTTTGTATCTTTGAAGAATTCTTTGTACTTCACGAGCTGTGTTGTAGTGTTCTTCCCCAACGATTTGTGGGTTCATGATACGTGATGTGGAATCAAGTGGATCCACAGCAGGATAAATCCCTTTTTCAGAAATCGCACGAGACAATGTCGTTGTTGCATCTAAGTGAGCAAACGCAGTTGCAGGAGCCGGGTCAGTTAAGTCGTCGGCAGGAACGTAGATCGCTTGCACCGAAGTGATGGAACCACGAACCGTAGAAGTAATCCGTTCTTGTAATCCCCCCATCTCTGTGGAAAGAGTTGGTTGGTATCCTACCGCTGATGGCATACGACCAAGAAGGGCCGATACTTCAGAACCAGCTTGAGAGAAACGGAAGATATTATCTACGAAAAGTAAAATGTCTGATCCGGATTCATCGCGGAAGTTTTCTGCCATAGTTAATGCAGAAAGTGCGATACGAAGACGAGCACCTGGTGGTTCGTTCATCTGACCAAAACAAAGAACAGTTTTGTCGATAACTCCAGATTCCTTCATCTCGTTCCAAAGGTCGTTTCCTTCACGAGTCCTTTCACCCACACCAGCGAACACAGAGTAACCACCATGTTGTTTAGCGATGTTGTTGATAAGCTCTTGGATAAGAACGGTTTTACCAACCCCAGCACCACCGAAGAGTCCTGTTTTTCCCCCTTTGATGTAAGGAGCAAGAAGGTCGATAACCTTGATCCCTGTTTCAAAGATCTCAGTTTTAGGTTTAATTTCTTCGTAAGAAGGAGCATTTCTATGGATTGGCATCTTCTTTACGTCTTTTGGAAGGTCACCGAGTTCGTCGATTGCCTCACCAAGTACGTTAAAAATTCTACCAAGTGTTTTTGTTCCTACTGGAACAGAAATTGGAATTCCTGTATCAACCACTTCTAAACCACGTTTTAAACCATCTGTGGATTGAAGGGAAATCGCACGAACTGTGTTATCTCCAATGTGTTGTTGCACTTCTGCAGTGATGGTAACATCTTTGCCGTTTACTTTCGATTGAATCTCTACTGCATTGTAGATCTCAGGCATATTCCCGGAATCAAAACTGATGTCCAATACCGAACCGATGATTTGTTTAATTTTACCTTTATTCATATATACTCCGAAAGACCTTTGTTAGGAGATGGCTTCCGCTCCCCCTACGATTTCTGAAATTTCCTGCGTAATTTTTGCCTGACGAACTCTGTTGTATCCACGAGTCAGAAGTTTAATCATCTCACCAGCGGCATCTGTAGCTGCCTTCATCGCCACTCTACGTGCAATGTGTTCGGAAGCAACTGACTCCAAAATGATTTTAACAAAAGTTGTTTTAATCACCATTGGAAGTAAGTTTTCTAAGATGGTTTTTGGGTCTGGTTCGTACAATACATCCGGTCCCGTAGATCCCTTGGATCCCGATTCTTCCATTTGAAGTGGAAGAACTGTGGTAATCTCAGGTTTTTGATTTGCTGCTGAATAATAATGAGTGGAAATGATTTCAACAGAATCCACCGATTCGTTGGCAAAACGTTCCATAAAATAAGAAGCAAGATCGTTTGCCTCTTTACTTCCGGCTTTGTCATCGATGTTGGTGTATGAAGTTACCAATTCAACTTTAGCAAATTTAAAGAAAGAGATCGCCTTTTTCCCTACAGCGTGGACTTCTACTTCCACACCTTTTGACTTCAACTCTTCAATACGGTTTTTTACCATACGAAGAAGGTTGGAGTTAAAACCACCGCATAACCCACGATTTGCGGCGATAGCAAGGATAGCAACTTTACGGATTTTATCCGGCTTCCTTAAGTAAGGGCTGTGAATGATCCCTGCAAGGCTAGACAAAGAAGATACTAACTCACGTGTTAAGTCAGCGTATGGTTTCGCCGCATTCACTTTGTTAGTGGCTTTTTTTGCCTTAGCCGTGGAGACCATCTCCATGGTTCGAGTGATTTTTCTCGTGTTTTTAACCGAGTTAATCCTCTTTTTTATCTCACGCGGTGTCGCCAAGATCTTTCCCCTTAGTTATTCTTTGCTAAAAAATGTTCTACAATCGATTTGATTGTTTTTTGCAGAGCTGCTTCTTGTTTTACTTCTTTGGCAGTTCTGATTTCTTCCAAAATTTCTGGGTGTTGCTCTCTCATTGTTTTCAAAAGGAAGGCTTCGAATTCTCTTACTTTTGCAGTAGGAATTGTATCCATAAATCCTTTTGTCACAGCAAAGATCGAAATCACTTGTTCTTCCACTGGTGTTGGAGAGTTGTTTGGTTGTTTTAAAATTTCAAGAACTCGGTATCCACGATCAAGCTGTGCTTGTGTCACTGGATCGAGTTCCGTTCCTAACTGTGCAAACGCTTCTAAGTCACGGAACTGTGCAAGGTCTGACTTGAGTGTTCCCGCTACTTTTTTCATCGCTTTGATTTGCGCTGCAGATCCAACCCGTGATACAGAAATTCCCACATCCACCGCAGGGCGAAGGCCCGATGCAAATAAATTGGATTGAAGGTAAATCTGACCATCTGTGATGGAAATTACGTTTGTAGGAATGTATGCTGATACTTCCCCTTCTTGTGTTTCAATGATTGGAAGTGCAGTCATAGACCCACCACCAAATTTATCATCGAGTTTCGCTGCTCTTTCAAGGAGGCGAGAGTGAAGGTAGAATACGTCCCCAGGATATGCTTCACGACCTGGTGGGCGGCGAAGTAGAAGTGACATTTGTCGGTATGCTACGGCTTGTTTGGAAAGGTCATCGTAAACAACGAGAGTTGCTTTCCCTTCTTCATACATAAAGTATTCAGCCATTGTTGCACCTGAGTAAGGAGCAATGTATAACATAGGAGCAGGTTCCGATGCGTTTGCTGATACGATGATCGTATACTCAAGAGCACCTTTTTCGCGTAACATTTCGATGGTGGAAGCAACTGTTGATGCTTTTTGTCCAATCGCTACGTAAACGCAAATCACACCTTTCCCTTTTTGGTTGATGATGGTGTCGATCGCGATGGAAGTTTTTCCTGTTCCACGGTCACCAATGATGAGCTCTCTTTGTCCACGTCCAATTGGGATCATTGCATCAATCGCTTTGATACCTGTTTGCATCGGTTCGTGAACTGATTTTCTCATCGCGATTCCAGGAGCTGGAGACTCAACTGGTCTTGTTTTTTTCGCGTTGAGAGGTCCTTTTCCGTCGATCACTTCCCCAAGCGGGTTAAGCACACGACCGAGAAGTTCTGGTCCCACTGGAACTTCGAAGATTTTTCCCACACGTTTAACTGTGAAACCTTCTTCGATTTTAATATAATCACCAAAGATAACAACCCCAACTGAATTTTCTTCTAAGTTGAAGGCTTGGCCTCGAACTCCGTTTTGGAATTCAACGAGCTCTCCTGACATTACGTTTGTGAGTCCGTAAACTCTCGCAATCCCGTCCCCGACTTCGAGAACTGTTCCGACTTCTTCAACTTGAAGGTCTTTCTTGAAGTTTTTAATTTCTTGTTTTAGTACCGACGTAACTTCGTCTGTTTTAATTTTCATTCAAATGCTCCGACTGGGATTTTCTTTTGGAGGAGAGCCTCTCTTGTTCCGGCAAGTTTTGCACGGATTGAGGCATCGATTAAAAAGTCGTCTATATAGATTTTGAACCCACCAATGAGGGCTGGATCCATTTGTTCCGTGACACGAATTTCACGTCCGAACTTGGAAGCGATGGACTTCGTAATTCGATCCACTGATTCTTTGCCTAATGATTCTTTGGAAACGATACGAAGGGAACTACGATTTTTAAGTCGGTCCACACCTGCACGGTAAGCTTCCAAAATATCTTTTAGGTAAAGGAACCTGTTTTTGCGAACCACAAGTGTAATGAAGTTGGCAACAATTTCTGATGCCTTCCCTTGAACTGACTTTGCGGCAGTTTGTTCTTTCTCTGAAGGATCAACCAATGGAGAAAGAAAATAATGGCGAATCGAATCATCGGAAAAGAAAACATCAACTAAGCTTGATAATTCCTCTTCCGTTGACTCAAGTGAGTTAGCTTCCTGAGCTAACTCCAAAAGTGCCGTTGCGTAAACCTTTGAAATTTGGTTCAGACTCATTTTATTTTAAGTTTATCGAGTTTTGCGATCTCTTTTTCAACAAAGGAAGCATAGTCTTCCTTCTTCAATTGTTTCTCCAAGATCTCACTCGCGATGAGAACGGACATTTCCACAATTTGGTTTTGTAACTCAGACAAGGCTCTGCCTTTTGCAAGTTCGATTTCTCGAACAGCACTGTCTTTGATTCCTTTTACTTCATTGTGTGCTTCTTCCGTCAATTTTGTGCGGAGAGCAACTGCATCTTTCTTAGCTTCATCGACAATTCTGTGTGCTTCTTCTGTTGCTTTGAAGAGTTGGTCTTTGTATTCTTTTAAAGACTTTTCTGCTTCAACACGAAGAGATTCCGCTTTGTTGATATCACCTTGGATGCCGGAAGCACGTTCTTCGAGAGCATGAAGGATCTTGTCCCATGCAAATTTTTTAAGAACGAAGACAACAACTGAGAAAGTGACCAGGGTCCAGATGACCAGACCCGGATTGACTTTCAGCAAATTGAAGCCGGAAGCCGCGAGGAGTACCAAGACTATTGTCCTTGTTCTACTTTAGTGGCACCAGCACCAATTGTTTTGTCAATTGAGCCATTGAGTTTGAGCGCGATAAGAAGAGCGATTACCACTGCGAAAAGTGCTGCACCTTCAATCATACCTGCTGCTACGTAAAGAACGAGTTGGATCTTTCCAGCTGCTTCTGGTTGGCGGCTAATGCTTTCTGCCACTGATCCACCAATTCTACCAATACCGATTCCTGCACCAAGTAATGCAAGTCCTGCTGCGAGTCCTACTGCGATGTATCCTAAACCGAATTCCATTGTTTTCGTTTCACTCCTGTGTGTTTTATAATATAAATAAAACCAATGTTAATGTCTATGCATCACAGTTCCGATGAACACGGTTGTGAGCAGAGAGAAAATGAACGCTTGTAAAAAAGCTACAAGTAGTTCTAAAAAGTAGATTAGCACTGAACTGAGAACAGATACAGGTGCAATGAACCAATTTTCACTCATAAAAATAAACCCAAGTAAAGCAAGGATCATAACGTGTCCTGCTGTCATGTTGGCAAGTAACCTCATGGTTAATGCAAAAGATCGTGCAATATGAGTAACAATAAATTCTAATACCCACATAAGTGGCCAGAGTGGGAGTGGAACTCCCTTTGGAACCGCATGTGCTACGAAGGAAATGCCTTGGTATGTAAATGCAGTTCCGTATATCGTAAGTAAGGTGATGGATGCAAGAGAAAGAGTGACACTGATGTCCCCAGTAGGAGTGATCCCTGACCAGATTTCTCCAAAGGTATGAAGGGAATGTGGTGTGTGTTCAAAAACTCCAAGTGCTACAAGTCCATCTGAAGCGGCAACAGTCAGCTCCCCGATCGATGGGATAAGTCCAAACAAGTTACAGAACAGAATGAAGAAAAACAAAGAGAAGATATAGTGGTAGTAAGAATGTCCGTGGTGGTCAAGCGATGCATCTACAACGTTTTCTTTTAAATAATTCACGAACGCTTCCACACCCGAAGTGAATTTGTTATGCACTTTTTTCGGGTTTTTGGAAATGAGGTTCGCTGCAGGGATAAAGATAATGAACATAAAAAAACAAGCGATCCACATCATGGTCACTCGTTTGGTGATGTGCATGTCTAAACCACCAACGTAGTGGTATTTCACACCGTCATGGTTTACAAAGACATCATGATTTTCAGAATCGAAACCAGGTTGGCCTTCCGTTACGATTGTGCCCCCGAAGTTCAAAGGGAAGATGGGAGCGTCACCTAAGTGGTGCGCCATCACTTCGCTGAAATCGAAGCCCTCATCAGAGCTGTGCCCTTCCGAATCGTTTGCAAAAACATTCGTAAAACTAAGGGAAAAAACTAATAAAAATGATAAAAAAAACCGATATTTAGACTTATTTTCCACTGAAATAGCTCGCAAATACAAGGAAAAGAAGGTGGACGAAATAGGCAATTAAAAATCCAGAAGTTGCCTCAAAAGGGTAATCTAAGACCTGAAACGCAGTCAAAATGCCTAGATTTAGAAAAAACGAGAGGAATACTGTGAAAAGTGGGAAGCCTGACTCTGATAATGCAGGTATTTTACGTGGTAGGAATCGTAATTGTAAGATTGCCATTTGCACAGAAAAGGAAATGGCACCTCCAATATAAAACAGGATTCTAAATCCTTCCTCCACCAAACCTATTGTTAGTGGGATACTTAGAACTAGAATCACGAATAAATAAGTAAAATAGTGTAGATGGAACTTCTTGAGATTGATGGTACTTAGATCCATTGGTTGTAGTTTGGTTTGTAGGGTTATGGGGGCAAGTAGGATTGGGGGGGTGATTTGGGGGATAGGATGGTATAGATCCCCGCCCTAATCGAACTGGGTGGGGTTATCCACCCGCCACCCAATGACTTCCATTTATCATACGTTTGTCGGTTTGTGAAGGAGAATTTCAACACTATAAATTTTTTGGAGAGAAAGTTCACGTTTTTGATAAAACATCAAATAATAACAAAATTTAATTTTATAATGCAGTCAGCCCATACTTAGTATTCAAATAAAAGAACACTTTTTCCACTTCAGCTTCCGAAAGATCCGTATTGAAGTATAACATTTCGGCTAGATCAATATCTAAATTCCCGTTGCCTAAATAAAGAGAATTGGGATTCGCACCGCCATAATCAGTTGTAATCGGCAGTTGGCCTTTTAAGATCCCATTCCAGTAGATACGAACATTGGTAGTTAATATCTGAACTGATCCAATGGCTAAAAACTTGGATATTGGGATTGGTAACCCAGATAAAGAGACACAGGTACCAGCATTTTTACATATAAAGTAATCAGATACAGGATTGTTGATTGCAATTTCTCTTCCCCCCGATCCATCTAAATTCAGCAATGTAACACCGCCCCCTACTGTCTGAATCAATTTCATCACAAAAAAAACACTTCCGCTCGCATTAACATAAAGTCCTGTAGCTCCCGTAACTAACTCCATTCGAGATTTATCAGAACTTCTAAATTCTGCTATTGGGTATCCATTGACTTGACCTTTTCGAAATAGTGTATGCACTGTCGGGTATGCTGCTTGCGTTACATGATTTCCATAACCACTGACATCAGACCAAGTCAATACTGGATCTCCATCATTTAGCGTTAGTTGGTCTGCCTTAAACCAAAGACGAAGAGAACCAGATCCCACAACTCGGGGTGCTACCATTTGCACAGTGTATTCATTTGTGCTCCCATCTGCTCCCGTCACAACGTACTTTAGTGCAGAATTATAGTCATTTAAAGTCTCACCACTCGTTTGTTGGACTCCATTGACTGAGACAGAAACACCGTTTGTCTTAAAACTAGCAACATAAGATGAAATCGAAACAATGGTTTCAGAAGTGATTACAATTTGATTGTTTGTAATGATACCTACAACACCTAAACTCGGGATGGAGTATTCTAATATTTCTTTTGGAATGGAAGGGAGGTAAACTTTACCGCAAGTTGAGCTATTGTCGGAGGTTGCCCATTTAAAAAGCAAAGTGTCTAAAAACTTATTCCCAAGGGGATCACAAAAATTCTCAAATTCGGAAGCCTTACATGAAACCGAAAAAAATAGAATGGAAAAGCAAAGGGACTTAAACAGCTTTAGCATACCTTAGTTGCACCTTCACTTACGTTGTATAGGTTTCTATTAAACCTAAACGTTGTTAGAACATTTTTATACAGTCTAACATCGTCAAGCAAAACTTTCGATATTTCTACTAATCTTAACGATTCTCCCTAACCGATTTCGTCCAAAATAGCCTTCAATTGAACTGCTTGGTTTTCTTTTATTCCCGATAAACAAAATATTTGCTCAGGAATGTTTTTCGCCTTTTCTCGTAACTGTTTTCCATTTTTCGTAAGCGACAGAATCACCATTCTTTCATCTTCGATACTGCGTGTCCTTTGAAGATACCCTGCCAATTCTAGTCTTTTCAATAGTGGTGTTAAAGTGCCAGAATCCAACTCTAATTTTTCACCAAGTTTACTTACAGTTGTTTCCTTTTCTTCCCACATAACAAGCATTACCAGGTATTGTGGGTAAGTTAACCCTATGTCCGCCAGAAGCGGACGATAGAGTTTCATCAATCGATGCATTGAAGAATACATCGAAAAACAAATTTGGTTCTTTAACAAAAGAACCTCTTCTTTCTGTGACTTAACCTTGGACAAGTTTCTCTATATCCTTTTCAATTGCTTCTGGTTTTGTAATTGGTGCATAACGTTTAACAACCTTCCCATATTTATCGATTAAGAATTTTGTAAAATTCCATTTGATATCAAGTGAACCGAAGATTCCTGGTGCACTCTTTTTTAAGTGTGAGTAAAGTGGATCTGTATTTGGTCCATTCACTTCAAGTTTTGAAAAAATAGGGAAGGTAGTGGAAAATGTTCTTTCACAGAATAATTTTATATCAGAGTCAGATCCAGGTTCTTGTTCCCCAAACTGATTGCACGGGAAAGCCAAAATTTCAAACCCTTTTCCTTTCCAACGATCGTAGGTTTCTTGTAGACCTTTGTATTGAGGAGTAAATCCACATTGGCTTGCGGTGTTTACAATTAACAATACTTTATCTTTAAACTGTTCCATTGGGACTTCTTCTGATCCGCGTTTGACCTTAATATTATAGAATTCTTCTGCCATAGTTAACTCCTGTGTCTCCATTTAGATTGTGCACAATTTAATTTTGTTCAACCTTTTTATGTAAAATTTGGATAAAAAATGTGTTTGAGGGGGGGGTATTTTGTGAATATACTCACCCCGCCCTAATTAGGGTGGGGAACTAGACCCGCCTCCCAATGACAACCTCCTACCATACCTTCTTTCTTTTGCCAAATCCCTATTTCGAATCCAAAATTTTTCTTAAAAAAAGTTCATCTTTCCGAAGATTTTTACTCGCTTTCATACTCTAGCCAATTCCAATAATACGAATTTTATTTCTGAAATTGAATCTATTCACTTTGGAGTCATTTATGAATTTACAAATGGTCTTACGACCTATTTTACTATGTTTTCTCTTCTTATTGCCAACTCTCATTATGGCAGACGGAGAAACTGTAACCACAAATCCAATCGATAAATCAGATACAACTTGGATGTTAGTTTCATCTGCTTTAGTATTTTTTATGATTCCTGGGCTTTCCTTGTTTTACGGAGGAATTGTCCGTTCCAAAAATGTGTTATCAACAATGATGCATAGTTTTATTGCGATGATCGTAATGACATTACAGTGGACTATTTTTGGATATAGCTTCGCATTTTCTGGCGAAAACCCATACATTGGAAATTTTGACTTAGCGTTTTTGGATGGAATAGATATCAATTCTACCAAAGGTTCAATACCTACTTATGTGCATTTTTTATTCCAAGGAATGTTTGCACTCATCACACCTGCTCTAATTTCAGGTGCAATTGCCGAACGAATTAAACTATCAGCATATATAGTTTTCATACTCGTTTGGTCTACGTTAGTTTATGATCCAGTAGCTCACTGGGTATGGGCAGATTCAGGTTGGTTATTCAAAATGAATGCTTTAGATTTTGCTGGAGGAACTGTTGTTCATTTAATCTCAGGGATCGCTGGTCTTTCGGCAGCAATTGTAATTGGGAAACGGAAAGGAGATCCAGGACTACTCACCCATCCGAATAACATGACATATACGCTACTCGGCTCTGGATTGTTATGGTTTGGTTGGTTCGGATTCAATGCAGGATCAGGTTTAGCAGTTAATGGTCTTGCCGCAAGAGCATTTTTAGTAACCTTAATTGCACCAGCAGCTGCAGGCGCTAGTTGGTTACTCATCGAGTATTATCACACTAAAAAAGCAACTGCCTTAGGTGCTGCATCTGGGATTGTAGCAGGACTTGTTGTGATCACACCAGCTTCTGGTTTTGTTGGAGTAAAAGGAGCACTTATCATGGGAGCACTTGTTTCACCTATTTGTTATTTGGCGATTCTTTTCAAAGGTAAACTCAAGTATGATGATACTTTAGATGCATTTGGAATCCACGGTGCTGGAGGAGCATTTGGTGCCATATTAACTGGAATTTTCGCATTAGAATTGGCAGAAGGAATGACATTTGAAAGTCAAATGATCGCCCAAGTCATTAGTGTTGTGGCGACTGGTTTTTATTCCTTTGTCATTTCATATATACTTGCATTAGTCATAGATAAAACAATAGGATTCAGAATCGAAGAAGACAAGGAAATCACAGGACTCGACCAAGAGATCCATGGTGAAAAAGGATATGATATTAGGTAAAAAATATGAAATTAGTAATCGCGATTATACAACCACATAAATTAGAAGAAGTCAAAAACGAACTCACTAAAAATGAAATCTATAGATTAACAGTGAGTGATGTTCAAGGTTATGGCCAACAAAAAGGAAAAACAGAAGTGTTCCGTGGTCATGAATACCAAGTTAACTTACTGAGAAAAGTTCGTTTGGAAATTGCAGTGAACGATGAATTTGTTAAACCAACAGTTGATGCGATTTTAAAAGCAGCAAAAACTGGACCCGAAGGTAAAATTGGCGATGGAAAAATTTTCGTAATGCCATTGGAAGAAGTGATCCGCATTCGAAGTGGCGAACGAGGGAACAAAGCCATTTAAATTCGAGAAAATAACTCCCATAGAAATAATACCAATTCTATGGGAGTTTACATTTACGTTTTTGCCAAATCCAAGATATAATCTTGGTTAGACTTTCCTCCTGGGACGAATGGATAAACTCCCCAATCTGGAGGGATTTTGATTTCCACAAAAGCTGGTCCGGGTTTACCTATTAAAGTTTCTAATTCATAATCATTTCCATCTTTTTCCCAAATCAAATACGGTATTCCAAACGCTGCACTTAATATCGAGAAGTCAGGATGATAATAAAATTTTGAACCTGAATAAACATTCCCATAAAACAAATCTTGTTGTTGTTTGACTAAGCCTAGATGGCCATTATTCATCAAAATGATTTTTACATTGAGGTTTTGTTCCCTCAGTGTAGCCAACTCTTGTAAATTCATCATGATCGAACCATCACCTGTGAAACAATATACTTGTTTATTAGAATTTGCCAAAGATACACCAATGGATGTTGGCAATCCGAATCCCATCGTACCTTGCCCACCGGAAGTGATCCAAGAATTTGGTTCTTTAAAAGGATAATACTGCGCAACCCACATTTGGTGTTGCCCAACATCTGTGATGACAAAATGTTCTCCATTTGGTATTAGTGAAGCAAAGGTTTGGATCAATTCTTTTGCTGGATGGATTTCTGGAATACTTTTCCAAACTCCAATTTGCATTTGATCATTTTTTCCTATGATTTCTTTTTCCATATCATTTGAATTTTCAAATGGATTTATGAATAAAAAATTGATTACTTCAGAAATATCTTTTTTTAAACTTAAATTCGGTTTTCTAATTTTCCCAATTTCATTTGCATCAATATCAATATGAATGATATTTGCATTGGGGCAGAACAATTCTTTATTTCCAATAGCTCGGTCATCAAATCGAACACCAATTGCAATTAGTAAATCACAAACACCCAACGCTTCATTAGCACCAATAGTTCCATGCATTCCCATCATGCCCAAATTTAACGGATCATTTTTTTCGAAGATTCCAAGACCCATAAGAGTTGTTACCGCTGGGATTTGGTAATACTGAATCAATTTACGTAAACGTTTGTATTCTTTTTTTGCTCCCCCACCTATATAGAACAAAGGAAACTTTGCTTTTGCTAAGTATTCTTTCCATTCGCTTAAAAATAAATCAAGAGTTGTCGAAGTTTCTCTTTCGAATGGAATTAATTCTTCATTAGAATCAGGTATATGCCCTTCACTTTCCATCAATAGATTTGGCAAATTCAATATCGTTTCTGTTTGGATGTCTTTTGGAAGATCAATCCAAACTGGACCTTTTTTACCTTCCGATGCAATATTATATGCCTCTCGCAAAACAGATGGGATCAAATTTGGATCTTCAATCGAATATATTTTTTTAACCATCGAGGAAACGATTCGTTCTGTATCCAATTCTTGGAATGCATCAGTTCCTTTTAAGTGAGTTGGTACTTGGCCAGAAAAAACTAACATTGGAACTGAATCTCTCTGGGCATCGGCTACTGCTGTAATGAGGTTGGCAACACCAGGTCCAGAGGAAACAAAAACGGCACTTACTTCCCCTGTGCTCCGTGCGATCCCTTGCGCAATGAATCCAGCTCCTTGTTCATGTCTTGCGAGAACATGTTTGATATTTGATGCCGCCAAACTTTCGTATAATGGCAAAATAGTCCCACCTGGAACTCCCGCAATCCACTGGATTCCTTTTGATTCTAAAAATTGAATGATATATTGACTTACCGTGATTGTTTCCCACATACATGTTCTCCTTGGATGGTTTCCCCGTCGACTTGTGCTTTCTGTCGACCGAGGAAACTATAGGAGGATTATGACAGAAAGCTACGTATGTAAAAAGAGACGACGACTAGAACGAGAGTGGTGAGTACATAGGAAGGCATTCCCATTGCAAAACTGGAATTTTTTCCAATTGAGTATGATTTTGCCAGAGTTTCCATGTTCACTTTCTTTTATTTTTGATCAAACAATCCAGTCAAGAATTTATTTGAAAATGATTTTCATTCGTTTTCTTTCGCACGTTTGATGAGAGCGTAAAATGCAAAAACAAATCCCAAAAAAAATCCAATGAGTAACCAAAGTGGTTCTGATTGTAAGTATTCATCTAAGTAATACCCCCCAATGACAAAAAAGACGATCGAGGATACAAATTCGAAACCTGCTCCTGCCATAGCCAAAGGAGATTTATCTCCCTTGTTTGGAGGAGTTTTTGGCGATTCGTTTGTCACTGTAGAATACGACCAATACGATCAAACCGTACGCTAAGCCTCCACAATCGGTAACGAAGGGTTCTTTCGATCCAACCAAAACGAGATTCCTCACCATAATAACGCGCATTATGTGAAGAAAATACTTCCGAATAATGGCATCTTCTTTCTAAAGCATCTCCATCATACCGTTCTGCAATCTCGGGTCCTTTCTCTGCTAATTCTTGTCCATCTTTGTATTCACAAGTCGCATCTTTCCAATCAATGGAAAAATAAATGATGAGTGCTTTTCCCAAAATATCTTCACGTTTTACAAAACCCCAAGCACGGGAGTCATGGGAATCATCTCGATTGTCTCCCATCACCATGTACTGTCCTTCAGGGATTTCGCAACCATGTAAAAAATCACAATACTCAAAGATATGAGCTCTTCTATCGTCCTCAAATCCTTCTAAGATATAATGTTCAAATCCAGGTTTTACTTCCTTAAAAAGAGCTCTTTGTGTTGCTTCTAAATTATCTAAATCGGAAAGTTCCTTACCAATGGGAACTTCTTTTGGACTATAGGATTGGAATTCAGTGGCACCTTTTTCTTTGTACTCAACGAGTGCAAAGTGTACTCTACCTCTATCCTTAGTTTCGATGAATTTTCTTGTGATCCGAATGGTATCCCCAGGTAAACCAACTACACGTTTTACGAAGCGTTTTGCAAAAATTCCAGAGCGGGATTCTTCTTGGCCAAGTGCCGTTGCCGGAGGAATAAACGTAACGATGTCTCCACGTTTAGGGTCATCAATACGAAAGAGTTCTTTTTCTGTGAAAGGCATCCGAAAGGAATAACGCATTTTATTCACAAACAAAAAGTCCCCAATTTTTAAAGTGGGGATCATCGACCCTGAAGGGATATTATTTGCATCTAATATGGATGATTTGAAAGCGAATACTAGGACAACGATGATTCCAAAGGATATACTTGAAGCGACAGCCCCTTCCTTTTCTGGTTCTTTGGATTCTGGTTTTGGAGCGGTCTTGAAGATAGAGGAGAATAATCCCATAGTTCGAAGCTAAAGAATTGGAATTTTCTGTCAAGAAAGGGGGAAAAAAAGCGCAAAAGACTTGTACTATTTTCGGGAATCGACGATACCATACATGGAGATCTTCTGCTTATGGAAACATCAATCCGTGGATTACGTAAAACTCTACTAGAGATGAAGGAAAACTATTCTTTTGTCTGTGTAAAAACGGGAACAGAAACGGAAGATATGGGAGAGGAAGAAATTGCTCTCTTAAAAACAATCACTTCAGGGATTTTACCACTCTATGTTAAAATTGGTGGGCCTGAGGCACGTAATGATATACGTATTTGCCAAAGGATAGGTGTGTCGGGGATTTCTGCTCCTATGGTGGAATCAGAATATGCACTAAAAAATTTCATCCAAACGATGAAAAACCTCCTCACTCCTTCTGAATTTGAATCTTATAACAAATCCATCAATATGGAAACCATTACTGGTTACCGCAATCTAATGGATATCTTCGATTCTCCTTCCTTCCAGGAATTAGAGCAAGTAACAGCTGCTAGATCTGACTTAAGTGCGTCCATGGACAAAAAACCAGATGATAAAGAAGTCACTCGTGTTGCCAAAAAAATCATCTTGGAAGCAAAGAGCCGTGGGAAAAAAACTTCAGTTGGTGGAACCATTACCAAAACTAATTTTGAACTCATTGCAAATGAAATTCAACCTGACTATATCAATTCCAGACACATCATGGTTGATACAAAAGAAGCCATGAAAATTGGGGCGGCTGACATCGCAGAATGTATGTTAGTATTCGAAATGGACTTGTTTGAATTTTTTTCCAAAACCTTTCCTGAAAAAGGATACTATTATAGAAACCGAGTTGAGATCAATAGAGAACGAATCGGTGAAAGAAAGGTATTGTATTTCATTCGTTAAGTGGTTTATTTATTTTTTCTTTTTAGTTTAGTTACTTCCTTTCTTTTTGTTTCTCCTAAACACTTTCATGCCCCCTTTCAAAAGGGGGTATCTCTTTTTTTCCTACTTCTATTCGTATACAGTTATTGGAAACAGAAGAGTAAGTTTCAATCTATTGTATCAATTCAAAAAGTTTTCAGTTGGCAAAATCAAAACAAGATCCTTCCCTATTTGGTTTATCTAAGTGGACTCTGTTTTATAATAACAAGCTCTTATCATGCCTACCTACTCACTCAAACTTTTGTTGACTCATTTTTATTCCATGATGCTGATTATATTGGCATCTCCGATGTATTACAATCGATAGCGGAAGGAAATTGGTTTGAGAGCCATTATTATAGTGATTCAGGTAATGGTAGTTATCTAAACCATCATTTTGCGCCAGGGATGTTTTTTCTTTCTCCTTTTGTCCAGTGGATTCCAAATCGTTATGGATTAGCAGTTGGAGTGTTTTTCTGTTACCAGCTGACAACGATTTTATGGTTAGCATGGGCATATCAAGTTTCGATAAAAAGTAAATCAAATGTTGATTTAAAGTTTTTATTGATTTGGGTGATACTTACCAATCAAATGTATTTGTATCGGATTGGATCCAGTTATCATTTTGAAATCCTTGTAGTCTTTATTGGATTTTTCTTCTTTTACAACTGGGAACGATGCAAAACTCTCATTGCAGAAGGCGAAACCAAATTCACCAAACACTTATTTTTGTTAGGTTTATTTCTTATTTTATTCCTTTCTCAAAAAGAAGACATTGGATTTTACCTATGTTTGTTTTTCCTTCCGGTTTTTCTGGTTTCTCTTATCGATTTTGTTCGCAACCATTCACTCAAAGGAATTTTAGATGCCCTAAAAAACAGAGATGGTTTCCTTATTTTGGGGATTCTTTTTACCACAGTTCTATATTTAGGTTTTGTTTTTTTTGTTTTCCCATTCTTAAATGGTTCCGATTCGATTTTTGGATGGACCCATGTTTTGCGACAAGGCTACCACTCGTCATTCAAACAAGTGACAAGTGTTTCTAAATCCATACAAATCTATTTGGAAGTACTCATCAGTGGAGGACTTGGAATGATCCAACTCATTCCTGAACTCCTTGGCATCAGTTTGATATACTTAACCCATCTGGTCTCCACAAGACCTTGGCACCATGAAATGTATTCCTATTATAGTTATTCCCTACTTCCCTTTTTACTCTACAGTGGGATTGTATGGCTTAAGTCAAAAAAAGAAATTTCCCTTCCCATTGTTTATCTCATCTTAGCTTGTTTGTTTTGGAAAAATTCCATGGACCAAAATTTCCCGCTCGAAGCCCAATCAAAACAAAATTGGTATGATCCGAAGGTCCAAAATGAGGTAAGAGAAGACTTACCTTATGCCAATGGAATCTTACAAACTGAGGCGGGTAAAGTTTCAAGTAACATAACCAATCAATCAATAGAACAAATTGTATTTTCCCAATACAATCTTTCGTTTTTCATCACAGAGAAAGTGAAACTCTATCCGCTAGAAAAGCTACAGAACAAAAAGGAAATCTGCGACCAAACAACTCTTTGTTATGTGGTTATGGCTCCAGAGTTAACTGACACAATTCTTTGGCCGAAACAACGCATTCTCGAAACCTTTGCCGAGTCAAAAACACTGGAGTATCAGAAAATTTGGCAAGGAAAACAGATAGAGGTTTGGAAACTGACGCAGTAGAATCGGAAGTCCATCTTCCATCCGAAACTTGGGTTACGCAGAACACACACTCTATGAAATCAAAAGGATCTAGTGAGGAATAATATAACCCACTTTATTTGTGTATTCAATCAATTGGATACATTTACGTAACAATATGAAACACTTCATATCCATTGTCTCTTTTATCGATACGGATTTGTCCTTCTAACACCAGTTTTTGGATGATGCTATACACAAGGCCAAGGGCCGTTGGCAGGTGGCCACCATTATGTACTTTTTTTCCAATCGCCGCTTCCATTAATACTTTTAAATCGGATTCCCCTTCCCGTAACCTACGTAACACGCCTTTCTCTAAGATACTCAGAGTTTTTTTCACAAGAGTGATCGTTTTTTTGGGATCTTCGATTTCGTTCCCATGGGCAGGTAACATTCGTTTGATGGGTTCTTCTAACAATTTAGAAAGAGTAAAATAATAATCCCCCAAGCTCCCATCCATCTCCGAATAAATCGCAGTGAGATTGGCAATGATAAGGTCTCCCGAAAAGTATACCCCTGCCTTTGGATCAACAGGTGTGATATGGTATAAATTATGACCAGGTGTGTGTAAAAACCGAAAGAGCCTTCCACCTAATTCCAAACTATCATTATGATCAATTGCCACATCAATGCGTAGGACTGGATCTCCTTTTTTAGTTTCTCCAAACTTACTAAAAAATTGGCGCCAACCCTTACGAGATTCCGTTAGGATACGACCCAGTTCTTCTTTGTCACCAAAGGCTTTGTGGAATAAATCTTCTGTGGCTTCTTCAAAGAGTAACATCGATTCCAAATAATTCCCAACTCCATCTGCCATGGCACGGTATCCATAATAAGTTACATTTTTGGCATAGGACTTGAGAACTAAGGCTGAAGAAATATGATCCAGGTGGTTGTGAGTGTAAATGATATGACGGATGTCTTTGAAAGAAAATCCCTTGGTTTTTAGGGATGCTTGTAACATAGGAATGGACTCAATGTATCCTGAATCAATCAGGGTGAGTCCATCGTTTCCTTCATACAAATAGATGTTATTTGGTGCGTAAAATGGTTGGGGCAAAACAATTTTGAAGATACCATCCCCAATGTCCTCCATCTCAGGAATTCGTTTAGGGATGGTTACTTTCAAAGTTTCACCTTATGGTTGTTTTTTGATGATCAATCTTCTTTCAATTTCGAAGATTTTTTCAGGGATTTTTTCTTTTCCCAATTTCTTTTTGTCATTCTCTTTAAGGAAAAGATCAGCACCAAATTTATCTAACGCATCATTTGCTTTGATGTTTTTAAGTCCAATAAACTGGATTTGTACTTCTCCCGCAGGGATTCCGTATTCTGTTCCTTTGTCTTCTGTTGTGAGGATACGAGAAATACAGGTTACCGTATCACCAGAGAATGCAGGTTGTGTATGGTATCCTTCTGTGAATCCAAGTTCCCAAATCGCATTTTCAGAAATATCACGAGATGCCATACCAGCTAACCAACCAAATACGAGTCCGCCATACACCACTGGTTCTCCACCCATTGGGCCTGAGATTCCAGCAGAATACAATTTATCATAATGGAGTGGGTGTGTATTCCCTACTCGGTAAGTCCATTGGTAGTGTTCGTCTGTGATTGTTCGACCATTTTGGTGCACATAAATTTGCCCTGGTTTGAAGTTTTCAAAGTAAGTATGCCCCCAAGTGACATCTTTCATCTCAGTTGGGAATTTGAGGTTAGGAAGTTTGAGTGCTGGAGTTTTCGACTCTGGAAAAAAAGCAGAAGCATCACCTGGTTTTGGATTTCCTTTTGGTTTTCCATTGGACTGGTAAATCATGATCTTACGTTCGTATTGTAACACCACTTCGTTTTTTTGGTTGAGGCAAAGGGTTCTCACACTTACGATTCCTGGTTTATCAGGCCCTTTGTCATCCACTGCCAAAATTTTTGTGCGAGAAGACAAAGTATCACCAGGATACACTGGCATTAAAAATTGTGCATTGTAATAACCAAGGTTAGCAAGCGCCTTTTCACTGTTATTCTGAACACCAATGGAAAGTGCTAAGTTAAACACCATGAGTGGGTGGACAAGTAAGTCTTGGAACCCATGTGCTTTTGCATATTCACTGGATAAGTAAAGTGGATTGGCATCCATAAACACAGTGGCAAATTCTTGGGCAAAACTTCTGTCGACTGTGAATTGGCGAGGGTGAACGTAAATATCACCGACATTGAATTCTTCGAGGTATCGTCCGTAGATGTTCTTCTTGATGTCTGAGAGAGAGGCAGGGGTTTTGGGAGCTAACTCACCAAAGGGGGACACTGATTTTTCGACCATGGGAATTCCTTTTTCGAATGGGATAGGACTAATTTTCCAAGAGAGGTCCTACCGAAAACGATTTTTCCAGCTCATCCGGTCGCTCGTTTGGCGTATTCCTCCTTCCAAGCGCTGTGCCAAAGATACCATTCTTCCCGAACCGCGCGGTATCTTGTCAAATCACTGCGTACTTCTTCCATCAGTAATTCCAATTCTTCCACTCGGCGAAAGAGTCGTAAGGTCAAAGCCTCCCACTCTTCCTGGTTCTCTACCATCCATGGTTCCATAATTTATCTATCGGCGGATCTTTTCCGTAAAATGTTGCTTTTTTAGTCCTGTGCACATTCGATTCATGGATCATGAGCTTTGTTTTTCCGACAGAAGATTCCATTCCCCCTGCTTACCGCATTTCACCCATCCACCAAACCAAATACCTTCTCGGTGGCGAAATTCTGGAATGGAAAGGAGAAACACAAATCGTAAAGTCTCCGGTGTTTCTCGAAAGGAACGGAAAATTAGAACAGGTGGTCCTCGGTTCCTACCCTAGTTTTGATGTTTCACAAAGCCTAAAGGCACTTGATGCCGCAGTGAAAGCTTACAACCACGGAACAGGCGTTTGGCCTACATCCACACCACAGGAACGGATTTTAGCCGTGAACCATTTTGTTTCTCTCATGAAAGAAAAACGATACCAAATCATATTACTTCTCATGTGGGAAATCGGAAAAACAGAAAAAGATGCCACAAAAGAATTTGATCGCACCATCGAATACTTAGAAGATACAGTAGACGCACTCCTTGAACTTGAATCCAATTCCTCAAAATACATCCAGGAAAGTGGACTCATTGCCCAAATCAAACGTTCCCCTTATGGAGTGGTTTTGTGTATGGGGCCATTTAACTATCCGTTAAACGAGACTTTTTGCACGTTAATCCCTGCAATCCTTATGGGAAATACAGTTGTTTTCAAACCAGCAAAGTATGGTGTTTTGCTTTTAGAACCACTCCTCGAATGTTTCCAAAAAGCCTTCCCTGCAGGTGTGATCAATACGGTGTATGGTGATGGAGCGAAAGTCATTTCACCCATTATGGAATCAGGTAAAATTGATGTGTTTGCTTTTATTGGTTCGAGCCAAACCGCAAATCTCATTACAAAAAAACATCCAAAGCTCAACCGCCTAAGGTCTGTTCTCGGACTCAATGCCAAAAACCCTGCCATCATACTTCCTGATACCGATTTAAAAACAATGGTTCCTGAAATTGTTTCTGGATCCTTATCATACAATGGACAAAGGTGTACTGCTTTAAAAATCCTTTTTGTCCACAAAGACATTTTGGATGAGTTTACCAAATTGTATTTGGAAGAATTTTCCAAATGGAAGGCGGGAATGCCTTGGGAGAAAGATGTCAATTTCACTCCACTCCCTGAAGAAGGGAAAACCAAATGGCTCAAAGAACTTTTGGATGATGCAGTACAACATGGGGCAAAAATCTTAAACGATGGTGGTGGGGAAATTACAGAATCCTTTATGACTCCTGCTATCCTTTCGCCCGTCTCACCTAACGCACGTCTGTATCATGAAGAACAATTTGGGCCACTGGTTCCCATTGTTCCATACACTTCGATCGAAGAACCAATGGAATACATCATAAACTCCAATATGGGACAACAAGCCAGTGTGTTTGGTGAAGACCCAAAAACTATTGGCAAACTCATTGATACCCTTGTGAACCAAGTAGCTCGAGTGAATTGGAACGCGCAGTGCCAACGTGGTCCCGATGTGTTTCCCTTTTCAGGAAGAAAAGATTCAGCAGACGGAACTCTATCTGTATCAGATGCCCTTCGTGTTTTTTCCTTACGCACAGTGGTTAGCTTAAAAGATAATGATAAGGGACGTAATCTTCTAGGAGAAGTACTGAAGACAAACAGTTCACGATACCTCTCACAAGAATTTAACTTGTAAGTTCGATTCTTTTCTCCGATCTTTGAGAAAGGGGTTTCCCTAATTTGTTATTTCCATTAGGGAGGGGTAAGAACATGCGTTGGAATGGATTTTTAGCCTTCCTTTTCACAATCCATTTCCTCTCCTGTAACCCTGTGAACCAAAGGGATGAGTTTCTATTTACCCTTATCAATGGATTGAATTCTACTACATCTACGAATACATTCTTAATTGGACCATCTTCCAAAATCAATGTAACAAGCGCTAGTGTAGTTTTGACATACGGCACAACTCAAACTTTCGGAATCACACTTGGTGTCGCTCCAACCTCAAATGTCACAATTAATTTATCATTTGATACAAGTAAACTTTCCATTGATGGCAATGTGACAACACCGCTTACAGCTCATCTAACATTTACACCAGCTAATTACAATATTCCACAAATAATAACATTTTCATCGCTTGCGACAACACCAACAACATCAAGTTTGACAGTATCTTCTTCAAGCATTGACACAAATTTTGACAACATCTCGGGTTCTATTGCAATTCGTCATAGAGTTATGTTTTATTCTGGCAGTTCTTTTTTGTTAAGAGAAGATAATGTGATGCCAAGTTTGACACCTTATGGAGGATTCCCATACACTTCTTGTACGGTAAGTCCTTCACTTCCAAATGGGCTTAGTTTAAATCCCACAACTTGTGTTATATCTGGAACACCTACTGATACACAAGGAAGTATCAATTATACAATTAGCGCAACGAATGGAACCATTTCAGATACTGAAACCATATCGATTCAAATTCAAACAACGGTTTATAAAGTTTTTGTTACAGCATCTTCGTACAATGGAAATCTCCAAGGTGCTGCAGCTAACGGTCCAGCTGGTGCTGATGCAAAATGTAATGCAGATGCAAACAAACCTGCCACGGGGACTTTTAAGGCTATGTTAACAGATGGTGGAGTCAATAGAAGAGCATGTGATTCAACTGCAAATTGCACAAATATAGGTGAAAATATTGATTGGGTATTTCAACTCGGTAGAAATTACATTCGTGCAAACGATTCTGCATTTTTATTCACTCCTAACTCTGCAGGAATATTACCTGCCACACTCACTTCGTTCTCAACAAATCCTTACACAATGAGTCACGCATTTGATTCGGGTGCTTTAAAAACATACTGGACAGGTTTATCTACTTCTCCTTCGGATCAATGGAGAGTAGCTTCTGCGGCATCAACCTTTCATTGTTCAAATTGGACAAGCGCGGCTGCAACTGCTCCTACAAGTAATGGTGGAAGGGTAGGAAATTCTAATGCGACAGATTACACGGCTTTCCGAAATGGATCCAGTGGAGTTTCATGTGACTCTCTAAACCATATAGTCTGCGTAGAACAGTAGATGGCGATTCTAATCAACCAGGAAAGAAATTCAATTTTCTAAACATACCAGTGACACAATAGATGATTCATATTTTGTATGACAAATTATCTGTCCTAAATTGTAGGATTTGAATAAACTCGATAAAGTCTTATTTAAAAACAATCTTTCCCAAGCATTTTCTACTCGCTTTCCTAAAAAATTCCATTACACTTTCCCACCGTGATCCAAATCCTAATCAATTCCCTTGCCGGGAAAACCGTATCCCTCACCCAAAAAACAACAGACTCCTTATTAAAAGGAGTTCAATTTCTAATTAAAGGAAGTCTCACATCAACTGGCGATGGTTTGGATCTTTTATCAAATGCATTTTTTTACAAACCAGAATGGCGTGAGGCCTTGCAGAAATTGGGTGTCCAAGTACGAGATACAGGACTTCGTTCCAATGAGGAATTACAAAAAACAATCGAACTCACAAACCAAGCGTTTGACAAAGCTCTTTTCAAAGTAGAACTCACTGCCAAAAAAAGTGATGATATGGTTTTTGATAACCGAATGGTCTCCAGTATTATAGGTAGTTCCCATAACCAAAAATTCAAACTCACAAAAATTGATATGAGTTTTCGCACCTTTGGAAAAGACATCACAGCCAAAGAAACCATCACCGAATACTTAAACTCAGGCAAAACCAAATCAGTTTTATTTTTGCCAGGTCTTTTTACTGATGAAACAGTTTGGCAAGAACAAACAGTTGAATACAAAAATAGGCAGATTACTTCACCTGGTCTTGCCACTGAACTTGCTGAATGTGGTTATTATTCTTTTTACCTTCGTTATAACCATGGCCTTCCCATCCATGAAAATGGAAAAAAACTCATGCACCTTCTGGATGTATTTTTTGAAGAAAATACAGAGATTCACCCAGATATCATCTGTTATAGTTTGGGATGCCTCATCTTTCGATCGTGTTTGTATTATGCAAAACAAGAAAACAAACCTTGGATCAAAAGATTTGGAAAAATCACTCTTATTGCGGCACCAAACAAAGGTTCGTATCTCGAAAAAATTGGATTTTGGTTAGGGTTTTTATTCGAAAAAAGTCCTAATGTAGCCATGAAAATTATTGGAATGATCGGAAATCTAAGGAGTGATGCCATCAAAGATTTATCGTTTGGGCTCATCCGAAAAGAGGAAAAAGGATGGAAGGAAACCATCTCTGGTTACTTTGCAGAAACTTATTTCGGTGAATTGGATGATTTGGATGTATACCAAGCGTATGCTCTGATGGAAGGACCAGAAAACCCATTACAAAATTTTTTAGGAGATGGGATTGTGGAGAAAAAAAGTCTAACTTACCTAACGGACAAAGTGTTCGATAAAAAAACAAACCCCGCGCTACGTACCTTAGAATTAAAAAAACATAACCATTTTTCCATCATCAGTTCCCGTCCACTCATCCATTGGGTAAAAGTTGTATTGGGAGTGGCGCCAGAACCCTAAGATGCCAGTGTTTCCAAATGCACTTTCACAGATTCGGAAAGTGCTTGGAAATCATACCCACCTTCCAAAAAAGAAAGTAACTTACCCGATGCATAAGTGTTTGCAATCCGGAGCACTTCTTTTGTTAATTTTTCATAAGATGATGTATTTAAGTTCATCCCTGCAAGTGGGTCCCGTATGTGGGCATCAAACCCAGCTGATACCAAAACAAATTCTGGTTGGAAGGATTCCATTTCCTTATGGATGATTGAAAACTGATCCAAATAATCCTTTTCTTCGCCACCCCTTGCCATTGGCAAATTGAGTGTATAACCAAGCCCCTTCCCACTCCCCCTTTCACTTGCAGAACCTGTTCCTGGGTAAAAAGGGAATTGGTGGAGAGACACAAAATAGACAGAATCATCTTCGTAAAACTGGTGCTCGGTGCCGTTCCCATGATGGACATCCCAATCCAAAATCAAAACTCGTTTGATCCCTTGGGTTTGTAAGTACTTGGCTGTGATTGCAATATTATTAAACAAACAAAATCCCATTGCAAAATCAGATTCTGCGTGATGGCCTGGTGGCCGAACCAGTGCCATTCCATTTTTGATTTCTCCATCCAGAATGTCTTGTGCGAGTGACACACCAGCACCAACTGCAAGGCTTGCGGCCATATAAGATTGCGGCGAAAAAACAGTATCACCATCCAAATAACCAGATCCTTTTTCTTCACAAACTCGCCCCACCAAACGAACATAATTTGGATCATGGATCGTTGAAATAAGAGACAAAGGTGCTTCCTTAAATGATGTTTTCCATTGGAAGTGGTTAGTTGGAAGGTCTGAAATTTTATCCAAAATTGATTCCAGTCGAACATGTGTTTCTGGATGACCTTGACCAGTATTGTGTTTTAAAAATGATTCGTGAGTGGAGATGCCAGTTTTCATTGGAATAACATAAACCGTTCGATGTAGACAATCATTTCTACAATTTCAGCAATGGTACGATCAATTTGTTTTGTGATTTGTACTTTATCATCAGGAGATATGGTTTTGTCGAGTCCTGCATTTCCATACACAGCATAAAACGTTTTGATTTCGTTTGAAAATTCAGTATTAAACCAATCTTTGAAAACTCGTTGTTTCATTTTGTATTCAGGTCTGATGCCACCAGTGAGTTCCCAAATCCCCCCTTCTCCAAAACGCAATCGTAATTCAAACAATCCTCTGTCTTTACGAATGTAAATTTCCTCATCGGCTTGTGAAAAATCAAGTTTCCGTAACATCACAAGGACAAGTAAGATATTTTCTAAGTATTCGTTTAATTCCTTTTTTTCCGATCCACTGATTTTGGCATCATCCCCTAAATGTTGTAAGTAGGACTCACCCATCGCTTTGTAAAGTCGTGATACTTCCACCATCCGGTCTTTGAATTGTGTTTGTTCCGAAAGTACTTCTGGGAAACGACCGTACGATTTGATTTGGAAGTCATTTGAGATTTCAATCATGCCCAAATTTTAGGAAACCGAGGGAATTTCGTCAATCGATTCGATTTGAATTTTCATTCGCTGGGAAAAAACTTGTCATAACTGCTATGAAACCACTATTTTCATTTCTCTTATTATTTGTATTTGTCTCTTGCCAATCCATTTCCCAGACCAAGGGCCAAGAAAGATCTGGTTCCGTAAACGAACCTCCTGAATTCATAGAAGGACTTTACATCAATACCAAAACCATTCGAGATAAAAAACGTTGGACCCTACTCTTCCAAGTGATGAAAGACGCTGGGATGAATACGGCTGTTGTGGATATGCAACCCCATCCTCCAACTCCCGAACAAGTAGCTGAAGCCAAAACACTTGGGATTTATATGGTAGCACGAGTGGTAAACTTTGAAGGTGGACTCACAGAAAAGACACCAAACACAAGTTTAATGGCATCCATACAAAAATCAATCCGCAAAGCTTGTGAATTGGGTTTTCCTGAAATCCAACTCGATTACATTCGTTATGCTGATGGTGGAACTAACTTCAGCATGAGTTATGAAAAACGTTATGAGTCGATTTTAGGTATCATTAAAGACCATAAGGAAAAAACAAAAAGCAGTTGTCCAAGTGGTACCAAATGGACGGCCGATGTTTTTGGAAGGGTGCCTTTTATCGAAAACGATGTGATTGGCCAAAAAGTAGAACCATTTAGCGAGGAACTGGATGGCCTTTATCCTATGCTCTATCCATCACATTTTTATGGACTGACCAAACGTGTTGCAGATCCTTATGGAACCATAAAAGATGGACTCGATTTAACTGTGAAACGAGCCAAACAAGGAACAAAAGCCATCGCCTGGGTACAAGGTTTTAATATGATGGTAGGTCCAAGTAAATTAACTTATACTGATTACATCAAAGTACAAATGCAAGGAGCAAGAGACTCCCAAGGTCACGGATTTATTGTATGGAACGCAGGAAACGAATACTTAGAAACCATGAATGCGTATGAAAAATATAAAAAAGAACCAACCCCGAATCAAAATAACCAGACCAAAAATGAGTAATTTATAATTCAAATTACTGTCTCTGTACGATTCTTTTTGTTTTCCATTGATTAAAAATTTTAGAAACAAAAAGAATCAGATCCATTCCAAGCAGGTTATTATTTCCCTGCTTCCTCTATATTCTTTCTCCTTAAATAAGCATCCGCTTCTTCCTCCGATCCTAAGATTTGGATACGAAGATCTTTTAATTTTTTATCTTTCTCTACTTGGGAAAGATTTGCATTTTCTTTCAAAAATTCTTTTTCTTTGGATTCATAAGTAGATATGGATTCAGAAAGTTTGGATTCTTTTTTCCTCTCATTTGCCAAGTTCTCTGCTTTTTCTTTTCCAAAATATTTTGTTTCAATCTTCAAAAGGTATTTTTCTTTTTCCTTTGGATCATTGATTGAATTTAATTCTTTCTCTCGCAGAGACATTTCCATTTGGTAATGGTCAAATTTATCTTCTCTAGACACTAAAGAATCATAATAATTTCCATAGGTTCTTTTCTTAAAATCTTCAAACTGTTTGACCCTTTGTTCTGTTGGAACATTGTTAGTTTGTTTTAGAAAATTGTTTGTCCCTTCTAAAAAAGAAACCTGTGCTTCTTCCATTCCAAATATCAATTCTGCTTTGTCGGAAAGAATTTCCTTTCGTTTTGATTTGATTTTTTCGTATAATTCTAAAAATGGAAGGTCTGAAGGTTGTTCCCATTTTCTATATTCTTCTTCGTATCGAAAGTAAGAAACAAAAAGATCTTTTACCTTTTCTTTGTCTGGAGAATCGTATTCGGAATCAATATAAGCAAGGATTGTCGCATTACACTGGTCAGGTGTAAAGTCAGGTTTACATTTGCGGCGTAATGCCCAAACTTCCCAAACAAAATTAATTTTCCCCGATTTCAAATCATCGAGTAATTCTAAATACGGTTTTGTCCGATCTTCCCGAAAAGGTGAAATGGCTTCATCCCAAAATCCTTCTCCATTGCCCAAAGGAGAAATTCGATCCGACACCATTTGTTCTTCTGGAGAGAGTGTTTGATTAGATCCAATTTTTGAATCATTGGAGTTTAGAAAATAAAGTAAACTTAAGAAAAGTACAAAGAAAAGAATGATGATGAGAATAATTTTTTTAAAATCCATTTGTGTTAATGAAAGAACCTTAGGAAGTCATGAAATCATTTGATGAAGTAAAACGAGAATCGATTCTAAATTGAAAAAGCCGATGTTTCCACCGGCTTTTTGTTTCCGAATTATAAATTATTTATAATCCAGCTTTTGCATTTTTTGCGATGTTTAAGTACCAACCTTGCACATCAAAAAAGTTTTGTCCACTCCATGCCAAGTTTGTTGCTTGGAGGTGGTCAATTCCAGTTGCAAACCAGTAGGAAGAAGGAGTTCCTTTCCAAGCTCCCCATTTTTGGGAATTGAGTGGAACCACTCCGTCATTACCTCCCCCTAAACCATAAAACAATCCACCAGCCCAAGTGATTGGGTGAGTGAGTGCCATAATCGGGTGTTGGATGAGGTCAGCCCAAGCCATTTGGCTACCGTAAGAATAGTATTTGATTCCTGATTTGTTGGGAGAGTTAGCGTTGAATGTTTTCACATAACTAACAGTTAGTGATTTTCCCATCGCAATTACATCTTGTGGGCGACCATCACGGTATACCAATTTTGCAAGTAGGCTAAGAGCTGAGTTTGCGAAAGGTTGTAACCATCCTGGGATCACAGCGAGAACGATATCAGCCATTGGAGCTCCCTGGTGGAGTGAGTTAATGGTTGTGACAGTTTGTGTTTTTCCAGAGAAACCTAAATTGGAAACCATATAACGAATGACAAGTCCACCTTGGCTATGGCCCATCAAATGAACCTTAGAACAACCGTTTGCTGTCATCCAAGTATTGACTGAAGATTGGATTTGGCTTGCACGAGTTGGAATGGAATTAGTTGCAGAACTTCCAGGTGTAGTTACTTTTGCACCTTGGCTTCGAAGGTATCCATCAAGGCCTCCCCAATATTTTACAAGACCACCAGCGAGCCCTTGTGTGTCGTCAAAACCAAGGATCCCGTGTACGAGGGCGATGCATTGGCCATCCAAAGGACCAGCAAACAAACCTGATGTGGGGATGGAGAGAAGGGTCGCTAAAAACCCAATCGCAATTTTCTTTTTCATATAGTACCTGAACTTTCTATGTTTTTGGCTAAATTACCCCACACCATTGCCACAAGTCAATAATTTATGGCAACTATATGGCAAATGTTTCGGAACAGTGTTCTATATGAGCAAATTTCCTTTCTCCAAAGGATAATACTTTTAGGTGGTAACCACTTTTTGTGACGGTTAACCCTAAAGTCGAATTGTAAAATACTCCTTCACCAAAGGAATCAGAACAAATCTATAAACCCAATTCTTGTAAATGTTTTATGGGGGAAAGTTTGATGGAAGGAAACATACCATCCACTTCTTTCCAATTGCCATGTGGGATATAAATATGACTGATCCCAATCCCCGCGAGTTCTTTGATGCGCAAACTGATTTGGCCTACACTTCTCACTTCCCCAGAGAGTCCTACTTCTCCGAGGTAACCAGTTTCACGCGAGATTGGTTTGTCTCGAAAGGAAGAAACTATGGAGGCAGTGATGGCGAGGTCTAAACTTGGTTCATCCACACTGAGTCCACCTGCCAAATTGCTAAAAATATCTGACTCGGAAAGGGGAAGACCCAAATATTTTTCTATCACAGCAGAAAGTAAAATCACACGGCGGTTATCGAGGCCTTCTGCCATACGCCTTGCTTGGCCAAACGCAGATTTGGTAACGAGTGCTTGTACTTCGACACTAATGGCACGGGATCCTTCCATCACAGAAGAGAGAACACTCCCAGATCGCTCTTCCGTTTCCGGTGAGATGAAAAGTCTATGCCGGTCGAGGACTTGTTTGAGTCCACCTAGCACCATCTCAAAGATAGCTGTATCTCCAACTGCCCCAAATCGATTTTTTACAGCACGTAAAATGCGGTAATAATTAAAGCGATCACCTTCAAAATACAATACAGTATCCACCAAATGTTCCAATACTTTTGGCCCTGCAATTTGTCCTTCTTTTGTGATATGTCCAATGAGAAAAATGGGAACTGACGTACGTTTGGCGGTCTCTAAAAAAATCTGAGAAGATTCTCTAAGTTGGGTGATGGTACCTGCTTGGTTCACCAGGCTTTCTTTTAAAATGGTTTGGATGGAATCAATAAAAACTACTTTTGGTTCTAAGTCCGTAATCATTTGGGAAATGTTTTCAACATACACTTCGGAAGAGAGTAGGATATTCTCCGAAGAAACTCCCATTCGTTTGGCACGAAGTCCAATCTGAGAAGCTGACTCTTCTCCTGAGATGTACAAAACTTTTCCTTGGTCTGCAATGTTTTTTGCAATTTCCAATACCAAGGTGGATTTTCCCACACCTGGTTCGCCTCCGACTAACACCAAACTTCCTGGAACAATCCCTCCACCAAGAACCAAATCAAGTTCGCTAAATCCTGTTTGTGTTCTTGTGTGAGCGTCACTCACAACGGAGCCAATGGATTTTGGTTCTGTATACTTTCTGTCCCTTGGTTTTAAAGAAACTGGGGAATCGAACCTTCCTTGGGAAGTGTTAGAGACTTCTTCAATTTGGTTCCATTCACCACACGATGGGCATTTGCCTGCCCACCGACTAAATGTATCTCCGCAGGCCTTACATTGGTATTGAGGGAGTTGTTTTTTTGCCATCAATGTTCGAATAAATTGTATACTTCGAGTAAATCAAGTTCCACTTGTGTTTCTAAAAATCCAAAACATTTTTCAGCAATGGCAAATCGATTTTCTCGGATCATCATCTCCGTTAAAGTGGATTCAAGAGAAATCAAAAACCGTACATCAGTCGAAGCATAATCCACTTGGTCTTTCGTGAGGATTTTTTTACCCCAATCCGAACTTTGGTTTTTTTTATCGATGTTTTCTTCAAAAAATTCTCGGATCAGTTCCTTTAACCCGTGTTTATCGGTATATGTACGTGCAAGTTTACTTGCGATTTTTGTACAAAATACATTTTGTACTTTGATTCCGAGCCTTGCGCGAAGGAAGGTCATGTCCATTCGAGCAAAATGGAATATTTTGGTAATGTCTTTTGATTCGAATAATTTTTGGATGTGAGGGGCTTCTTTTTGGCCAGGGAGGATTTGTACGAGAGCGACTTTATTTTTAGAATCGGATATTTGAACGACACATAGCCTGTCCCTTCTGGGATTGAGCCCCATCATTTCACAATCCACTGCTAACCGGTCATCTTTTTTAAATGCTTCAAAAAAATCTTCGTTTAGATCTCCTTGTAAAACGACTGGTTTTATAGTTGAACGTTTTTGGGTCATAATGGCTTACTATGGAAACTACCCTAACAAAATCATCAAATAGATTTTTCCAAGATGAAAATTCAATATAGAGTTCATAATTCCGTCACCATTTCCAATTTCCTCCCTGTGAAAGCAGGTGTATTCCAATCCGAATGTAAAAAATTCGAACTTTTACTGAGTACAACAAAGGACTCAAAACTAGGTACTGTGCTAAGCCCAAAATTGATTTGGAGAGAAAACACTAGGCCAGAAGTTGGGTTTTCTGTTGACCACCTTGAGTTAGAACTCACTGACCTTCCCAAAGGGAATGGGTTTGATCTCTTCCAACACGGATACCAATCTTGGTCTATCTCAAGAAAAGTGGATCATTCTGATCTGGATCGGCCTCCTCTTTTAGCTTTCTTAAAATATTCCCAAGAAAATGTGTATTCTAAAAACGAATCAAAGCAGGGAAAATTTATCTCCGAATACCTCACCCTTCTTTATAACAAAGAAAACCAAAATGGTGTATTATACGCACCACTAGAGGCTGGTGAATTTGGAACCAAGTTTGAGGTTGTATTTGGAAATGAAGGGAATGTAACTTCCGTTAAAGTTATTTACGATATATTTTGTTTACCTGATTTACGTCCGAATACAAAACTCAATATTTCAAAAATCAAAGTATTGTTTTTTAAAGGTTCACCTGAGACAAAGTTATTAAAATACTTTGAAGAACTAGGAAAAAAAGAAGGTCCAAACAATTTACCTAAAAAAGTTCCTACGGGTTGGTGTTCCTGGTATTATTATTATACCAATATCGACCAAAAAACTATTTTAGAAAATCTAACAAAAGTTAGAGAACTAAACCTTCCTTTTGAGTTTTTCCAAATTGATGATGGGTACCAAAAAGAAATTGGGGATTGGCTCCTACCCAATGATAAATTCCCAGGTGGGATGCGTATCCTTGCTGACGAAATCAAACGAGTTGGACTTAAACCCGGGATATGGCTTGCCCCTTTCCTAGTCAGAAAAAAATCGGAATTTTTCCGAAAGTACCCAGAAGCCATTTTGAAAGACCAAAATGGAAAACCAGTACCTGCCTTATACCAACCACTTTGGGGAAGTGGGTATACGTATGCACTCGATATCACGCATCCAACAGCTTTATCGTATCTAGAAAAAGTGTTTAGTACCCTTGTCAAAGAATGGGGTTATCCGTATCTAAAACTCGACTTTTTGTATGCTGGATTATTACCAGGTGATGTGTATGATAAAACGTTATCACCACAAGCACGTTACCAAAATGCACTAAAACTTATTCGTAAAGTTGTTGGTAAAAATACTTTTTTACTTGGATGTGGCGCGCCCATGTTGCCTTCCATTGGATTTTTTGATGGAATGAGGATCTCATGTGATGTGGCTCCGTTTTGGAATCCAGAACGTTTGCGTATCTTTTTAAAAGATAGAAATGCTCTTTGTACAAAAAAAGCTCTCATCAATGACATTACAAGGTCATCCATGCATAGGCATTTGTGGCTCAATGATCCGGATTGTTTACTTGTGCGAAAGAAAAAAAACAAAATGAACGAAGCACAAACCAAACTCATGGCATCCGTTATGGCAGTGTCAGGTGGGATGTTACTTGTTTCTGATGATTTGACAAAATTAGAAATGGATCGATTGGATCTCTTAAAAAAAGCATTCCAATTGAATAGAGAATGCCAAGCATACACACCCATTCCTCTCGGTATTTTTGAAAATGAGTTCCCTCTTGCCCTCTACAACCCTGGTGGGTATTTAGGAATTTGGAATCCAACGGAAGAAGAAAAAACGGTTCGGATCCAACTCCCTCCTGGCGTCAAAACCAAGGCTCCTTTTTTGGATTTTTGGACAGGCACAAGAGTGGAATTACAACCTGTCGAGGGTGGCTTTGAAACAACTTTACCAGCTTTTGGTTCTGTTGTGGTATCTGTTTAGAAAAGAAAATTCATTGACGGTTTTCAAAAAAAACTTAGAATTTTTGCAATTCTACGTAAGAGGTTTTTTATGCGTTCCTTAAAAGTGTTTACTTTGATTTCGGCAATGGTTGTGTTCATTGCGGTTAACAATTGTTCTATTTTAGATTCTGCTTCAGGAAGTGTAAGCAGATTAGGAGTTTCCGTTTCTGATTCCACTTCTGCACTTGTGAAATCAATTTCAAAAAGTATTTCTTCTATTTCTGAAAGTGAAAAAGAAAAAGCGATGAATGAATACAAAGAAGACATCATTGCAAGTGTTGCCCTTCAAATTCGATATGAAAACCAAAAACAAGAATTGGAAAACCAACTATCCTTAATTGCTAAAAAACATGGCGTAGTTGCGTGGAGATCCAATCCTTCTACATACATCGCCATCGGACAAGGTTTAAAACAAGCAAACCTAACTCCTTCTGAAATGAAATTAGTTACAGAAGATGTTGCAAAACAAAACGTAACAGTTGCTAAACTCGTATCAAAAGGATACAATTTATAATCCACTTGTTTTTTGGGCGGAATTTTTCCGCCCTATCCAAAACCCTTTTCCTAATTTGTTTTTTTCTATTTTTTTCAATTCCCATTTTACCAAAAACATCCAAACTAAATAGTTACGGATTTTTGTACATCGATGCCAATTCCGGTCAGTCCAGTGGAGGCCACTCTGCACTTCTTTTAGGTGATCGGGTATATCACTTACAATATTCCTTTGAAGACAAAATCTTTCATATCGTAAGAGAAAATTGGGACGATTTTCGTTTTCAATATGGTGTTGTTGAAAACAGAAATATTGAGCTTTATGAATGGAAACTGTCCGATAGCGCCAAACAAACATTACGCCAAAAATGGAATGAATTGTATTTGGTCCAAGAAACCCACATCCAAAACCAAAAACTATTAGAAGAAGATTGGGAATGGAATGATTCTCAATCCAAAGAAAATACATACCAAGAAAGTATTTCGGGATTTGGATATTTTACTAGTTTCCAAGACCTGAGCTCTCCCATCCCAAAACTGTTTTCCTTCCAAAAGGAAGAAATAAAATCCATCAAAACAAATATTCAATACCTTGTATCTGAACTATCGAAAATACAAACCGATACTAATTCAACTTCAGATTTGGACATTTTATCTGACAATTCTTCCCCTCTTCGACTTGTCCCAAGCATCCAAACCGAAACAAACTTCCGGATAGAAAAAGATCGCAAAATTTTTGTCCGAAAGTTTTTAATCGAACCAGTGTTACTTTATGAACAAGCATTTGTCACTCTTGAAGGAAAAGAATTTACACTTTCTAACGAAGAAATTTCTACTTGGAAAGGTTATCGAACAAAATTAATATCGGAATTAAAATCCTGCATTTATAAGAACGAATGCCAAGACTGGGAAGAAATGACTTTATTACTCAGGATTTTATACTTACATAAATCCATTGAAAGTAGACAAATAGTTTTCCCAAAAAAGAATTTTACAGGATTTTCTTACTTAGAATATACCGAACTACCTGAAGTAATAATGAACAACAAACAAAAAGAATATGCACAGTTGTTTATCGAAAAAAGGAAAGAATTCGGGAAGGTGTATCATCCCATCCAGTTTTATAATTGGGAAACTTTTTTATCACATTACCAAAGTTTTATGGAAGGAAAATCATTTACCGAAGGAATCGAATTCAATTGGATAGGAAAAAATCCATATTCTAATCTTCGATCCAAATCAAAAAATCTATTTTCGCATAATTCCCCTGATTCCAAAAAACGATTATGGGAAACGTATACAAAAAAAATCCAAAACCTATACTCATACCATCTGATCTTACAAAACTGTACAAACGAATTATTTTTTTATCTGCAATTGATGTTCCCTGATGGGAAAATTAATGGAGAACCATTTTGGGACCCACTCACACAAAATGTTTTTGGTTTCAATTTTATTCCGTCCATCGCCGCTTTCAAATTAAGTAATAGCAGTTATACAAAAAACTTTAAACTTTATCCTTCTTATCGAAACTTAAAACGGAATCATTTAAACGATTGGACCAAAAAACATATAAAAGAACGTTTTGTACCCACTTCTCAAATTTACCGTTCCAATCCAATGGACCATCCATTTTTGTTTTTTACGGAAGAATCCATTTGGAGTCGCCCCATCTTAGGTTTTGCCAATGTGGTATATGGTGTTGGGTATTCAGGTTTTGGTATTATCAAATCTCCAATCGACAAAGGTAAGGATTTTTCAAAGGGAACGGAAATTATCTTTTATAGTTTGCCTGAACTTTTTTTCTTTAATATTCGCAAAGGTCATTTTCCATTGATAGCAGCTGAAGAAATTCCACAAGAGTATTACCTAAAAGAAGAGTCTCAATGAATTATTTATTTCTATATTTACCATACTTTTTGTTATTCCTGTTGGCCCTTTTTCCCACCAGACTTTGGTTTCTGCCAGGCGAAAAAACTACTTATCTTTTGATTTTTGTATTCTTTATGTTTCTACAAACAATATTCCTAATTGGGATCAAAAAAAAATTCCTAGTAGAATCTAAGATCAGAAAATTTTTACCACCTAACTGGATCATTGCGAGTTTTTATTTTTTATTTATGTTGTGTTACCCAATCCTCAATCGGAGTTGGGGTGATGGGATTTTGTTACTCGAAACCAATCTTTTAGAAACAAAACTTTTCGGATTTCAATTCACCTTAGATGAAATATTGGAAAGTATTTTGCATAGCAAACTCACTACAATCCTTCCCTATTTCCAACTAGAAGAAGATCCGATTTTTTCTTATTCGATTTTTTCCTATCTTGTAGGAGTATTCTTTTTGTTTGGATTTTTGTTTTTGGGAAAAAACAAACCAAGAGATTTATCCATTCTAATTTTACTTTCTTCAGGTGGAATTTTACTCACGTTTGGTTACGCTGAAAATTATACATTAGTTTCGGCGGCACACTTATTTTTATATTTATTCCTAAATAAATTTTCAAAAAATAAAGAGGACAATGATATTCTCTTGTATGGAAGCACTATCATTGTCGCATTATCGATGTTATTCCATCTAGTTTCAGGATACTTGGTAGTTTATCTTGTGTATTTATGGATTTACCACTCACCAAAAGAGAAAAAAATCAAACATTTGCTAATTTGTACAATTCTTGGTTCTTCCATCCTTTTCCCATGGTTTTTGTATTTTAGTGTCTTCCATGATCCAACAGTGGATAAAAATAGCACCCATCTCATCCACCCACCTTTTTATCCGATCAAACGATGGTTTTCGGCAAATCACTTCAAAGAGATTTTATCGGTAGTGTATTGGAATGTTTTTTTCTCTGTTTATTATTTAATCTACCAATGGAAATTCCAGAAAAACTCTTGGAACCAGTTTCGCAACCAACCGAATCACAAACTTTTGTTAGTGGTCATTTTTTCTTTTTTCCTACATGGTTTTTTTCATAACCCACAATTAGGATTCCCTGCTGATTGGGATCTCATGGGATTTTACTGGTTACCAATTACATTTTTGGCATTTTTGTATTGGAAAGAGAATCCAACAATTTCAATGGAATGGATCCCACTCCTCCTTTGTTGTGTAACTTTAGTTATGGTATCTGCGATGGAACTCTCAAAATCTAATGCCAAAGATGATTTGGTTTGGCAAATAACAAAAAAAGCAATCACAACATATACAAACCAAAATCAAACTTTTATTCAAAGTTTACCAAAAGAGGATAAAAAGTTTTTTGCAAAAGGTGATTTTCTTTTTTTTAAAGGAGAATACATCACCAAACAGTTGTGTGATTTTAGTGAAAAAGAATCCCTCATCCAATCAATGAAACTTCATCGTAAACACTGGAGAGAAGGATTTTTAAATGGAACTTTTAAATCAAAAGAAAAACTTAATCTATTTCTAACAGATGCGACAAAAACGAACGTATTGTATCTTAAATCTCTAGAAGCAAATAGGATATGTCATCCGATGCTTTAGATGATGTTTCCAAATATTGGATGTAATTCGATATTTCAGTTTTCATTGCATCAATTCGATTGTCACCACCTGGCAATTGGACTAAAGTTTGCACAAGGGGATGTGTGCTAGATGCAAGAAGTCCATCCGAATACAAAAATAGAATGTCTCCAACATCTACTTGGGTTTGGTTTTCCGCAAACTCCATATCCTTTAGTATCCCTAAAATTTGGCCAGATTGGTCCTGTAAAATCATAGGGGCACGACTGTCTTTTTGGAATACAATTGGAAAGGGATGACCACCCCTTGCATAAGTAATTTTTTTCTCAAGATGATTGACGATGATACTAATCGCTGTCATACTATGAGTACCAATTTCGTTACACAATTCGCGATTTAACCGAGACAATAACTCTGATGGCGCTATTGTTGTTGTCCGAGCCAGTTCTTTATGAATGGTCGTCATAAGAATTGCAATGAGTCCAGATGTCACACCATGACCTTCAATATCTCCCATCAGGATTAAGGTTCTGTTTTCATCGAGTGGTAATACTTGGAAAAAATCACCTGAGACAAAACTGACTGGTTTGATTTCAGAATAAATTTTCTTTTTCAAAGTTGGCAAATTCATTGTTTTTGACTGAATTTTGGCAGCAAGCCTTAGATCACGTTTGATCGATTCATCCATTGACTCTTTGTCTTTTAGAAAATTATAATACTCAAATGCTCTTGAAATCGCAGCTTCAATTGATTTAGTATGAAATGGTTTTAATATAAAATCAGATGCTCTATGGTACAAAGAAGAAACAACAGTTTGAATGTCATGTTCTCCCGTCATCATTAACACTTGGGTTTTTGAATCGATTGCTTTGATTTTTGGTAAAACTTCCAAACCAGATGTTTGTGGCATGTTTACATCTAAGAAAACTATAGGATTTTTTTCCCTTTCGAAGTATTCTAATCCTTGTAAGGGATTTGTAAAATACCGTACAAAGTATCCTAAACCATTTACAATCAATTCTAAAGTTTCACAGATTTCAGTATCATCATCTATGATGAGAATTTCAGGCTTAAAAGAATATTCGGACATCTACTATGATTATCGGAATCAAATCAGTCTATTTTGAGACCAAACGGAATTTTAGTTTTTCTTTTACCTCATCAACACGACGAAAATATGCTTCGTGAAAGACTTTTTTTTCTAAATAGGGGTCTGTACAAGATATCATTTCACCATATTTCCATTCGTAAGTTTCACCATTTTCATACTGAACTCTGTTTTGGTGGATTTGGGATGATAAACTTCGTAGGTTAGTTCCGCGGAAAATTTTAACAAGCGCACGAAATGTACCCTCTTTTTCAGGGTCAATGAATCTGAACTTTCGTGAAAACAAAACTGCATCATGAAAGTACTCAGGCACATTAAAGGCACCTGATGTACCCAAACGTTTGGACAAAACACGAATGAAATCTGTGAACTCATTCAGAACATTGAGACCTGGGTATTCCTGTCCAAAGTACAATTCTTTTTTAATGTCACCTGGTTCAAAATTGATGTTCTGTGTAAGTAACCAATCGATATAAATCATCGGGAACTGTTCATCATCACCTTTCAATTGGAATTGTGAAACTTTGAGACGTGTGTGGACTAAAATCTTTTTAGATTCTGTTTTGATATAAATACGATTATCAAAATCATTTAGAATTTCGAGCTCAATGATAGGATTATGAAAACCACGTTTTTCCACTGCAGAAATCATACCCGAGCTTACTAACAATTGTTCCACTTCGTAATGAGTGAAACGATTGAATAATTTTGGTTCCATATTTAAGGAAGTGTTTAATTCCTTTGAAACATCTACTAAAGACAAATCATCTAAATTTAACCAATCTGTTTGGTTTTTCTTTTTGTCTGTAGATGAAAAGACTCCCATTATTTTTCACCAAATGCTGTGATTGTGTTAAAATGAATTTCAACTGTATCACGAAAGTCTCTTGCATATCCACCTGCTAATGTCACAACACATGGAATGTTTTGTGATTCAGCAAATTTTCTGACCATTGAATCTCTTTCTTTTAGTCCTTTCATGGATATTTTTAGTTCTCCGAGTGAATCATCTTCATAAGGATCAGCACCTGCAACATAATAAATTATATTGGAATCAAAATCTTTTCGGATTTGATTTAACGAAGATTCAAGAATAGATAAGTATTCATCATCCTTTGTATTTGGCTCTAAGTTCACATCCAAGTTAGATATTTCTTTCTTAGGGTAAAGATTACCTTGGTGCATCGAAAATGTGTAAACTTTGTCATCATATTGGAAAATGTACGAATTGCCATTCCCTTGGTGTAAGTCTAAATCGATGATAAGTGCATTCATGTCTGGTTTTGTTTCTTTTTGTTTTCGTATTGCAATGGCAACGTCATTTAAATAACAAAAACCTTCAGCTCTGTCTGGAAAACTGTGGTGATAACCACCGCCCATATTAAAAGCAAATTGGTGTTTGTCGGAAAGTTCACTCGCAAGAATCGTTCCACCTACTCCATATATAAAACTTTCCACAATACTTCGATTTAACGGTAATTCGGAATACATCGTGCGAGTTGTGTGTTCATAACTGAACAAATCGTCTAAATATTCCTTGGTATGTACAAGTTCTAAGTCGCCATCATCTGCTTTTTTTGGTAAGAGGATATCCCATGAAGCATAAACTGGATCTCTTTTCACACGGTTATAAAGATGAGAATACTTATGTGCAGGGAAAACATGACCAGGCAATTCGAGGTTGTACGAAGAATGGTAAATGAGAGCAAGTGCATTTGATGCCATTAAATTGATATTTTTGCGAAAAATGACACAAGTCAATTCAATCCATACAATTTACTTGCAGGAAAAAACAAAAAAGCCAAGTTTAGGGTCTATGCTGGAAGATGATAAAATCCCCAAAAAACGCACTAAAATTATATGTACCATTGGACCTGCCTCAGCGAATCGGGAAACCATTCTCAACTTAATTTATGCGGGCATGGACCTTGCTCGTATGAATTTCTCTCATTCCACACACGAATACCACAAAGAAATCTTTGAATTACTCCGGGAATGTGAACAAGAATCTGGAAAATCAATTGGAATTTTGGCCGATTTACAAGGCCCAAAAATCCGTACAGGAAAATTAGGTTCAGGACCTATCGAACTCAAATCGGGTGACCAAATCACAATCAATAACCAAGCAGATTTTCTTGGATCCAAAGAAGAGATAGGTTGTACATACCAATACATATTGAACGATATTGATGTTGGGCACAAAATTCTCATTGATGATGGAAAACTTGCTTTTGTCGTAAAATCCAAAACAAAAGAAAAAGCTGTTTTGGAAACAGTGATTGGTGGAGTTTTAAAAGATAATAAAGGGATCAATTTACCAGGCACCCCGATTTCCGCCCCAGCCCTATCTGAAAAAGACATTGAAGATTTACAATTTGCCTTATCTTTGGGAGTTGATTACATTGCATTATCATTTGTTAGACGAGCAAGTGACTTAGAAATGGCTCGGCAATTTATGAAGGACAGTTATGCAGGCCTGATCGCAAAAATCGAAAGACCAGAAGCGATACAAAATATCGAAGAAATCATCGACCATTGTGATGGTATCATGATTGCGAGAGGTGACCTAGGTGTGGAACTAGATACCCAATATGTTCCCATTATCCAAAAAGAAATGATCACCAAACTGAACCAAAGAGGAAAACCAGTCATTACCGCCACACAAATGTTAGAGACAATGATTGATAATCCAAGACCTACTAGGGCCGAAGCAAGTGATGTGGCAAACGCTGTGATGGATGGAACTGACGCAGTGATGTTATCTGGGGAAACAGCATCTGGAAAATATCCAGTTGAAACAGTAAAAACCATGACAAGTATCATCCAAGCAGCTGAAGAATCTGAAATATATTTATCACACTTAAGGAGTATGGATCGTACTGAATTTGAAGTGGAACGAACAGCACTTGGAAGTGCTGCGGAATCAATCTCCAGATCCATCCATGCAAAAGCCATCATCAACTTTACAAGGTCAGGGTATTCTTCCCTATTATCTTCTGAGTTTCGTCCATTAAATCCAATTTATTCTTTCACACCGTTTTTAGGAACAGCAAGGAAGATGCAATTGTTTTGGGGAGTGGATTCTTATGTGATGCCGATGATGGATAAGTTTCCTGATATGATTGCTTTTATGAGTAAAACATTAAAATCAGAAGGAAAACTAAAATCGGGAGATACGGTTGTTATTTTATCGGGTGCACCAGGATCTGTGGCACAAACAGTCGATTTTATACAAATCCACAAGATCAAGTAACAAATGTTTTACGAATCCCTTGGGCGGCAATCACACTTGTCGTCCAAGCATTTTGAAAATTGAATCCACCTGTGATTCCATCAACATCGATCACTTCACCAACAAAATACAAACCAGGGCAAATTTTACTTTCCATAGTTTGGAATTGGATTTCTTTACGATCAACTCCCCCAGCTGTGACAAACTCTTCTTTAAACACTCCTTTGGCCACCATTTGTAATCTTTTTTGCGTTAAATTTAAAGATAAAACTCGAATTTCCGCCTTTGTAAGATCCGAATAACGTTTGTTTGCTTGTATTTTTGATTCCAATAATACCCAATCAAAAAATCTAGAAGGTAATTTCCAATTGGGATTTTGGGAAATTTTTTCACTTGGTGATGATTCTTTTCTTTTTAGATAATATTCTTCGACCTTTTGTGTAGTTTCACCCAAAACCCAGTTTACTGAAAGTTCTACTTGGTAATTGGCATCAAATAAAGTCCGAGCCTCCCATGCAGAAAGTTTAAGCGCACTGGGACCACTAAGACCCCAATGGGTTATGAGTAAGGGACCTGTTTGTGCTTTTCCTTTTGGTAGAATTTTGATTTCTGCATTTGGAATTACAAGACCTGTCAATTCCATTAAATTTGTATTAGTTAATGTTAAGGTGAATAATGAAGGGACTGGATTTACAATTGAGTGACCCAGTTTTTCAACGATCGTCCAAACTTTACGATTTGAACCAGTAGCCACAACAACGGCATCAAAATATTCCTCTTTACCACCTTCCCATAATAGTCGAAAAGATTCTGTTGGTTTATCTGATTTATAAATTCCGACTAACCCTTGTTCAAAGTGAATTGGGATTTTATTTTTTTTTAGTTCATTCAAAAAACATTCGATGATGGTATCCGATTTGTCAGTGGTAGGAAACATCCGTCCATCCGCTTCTGCTTTTAGAGTTACACCTCGTTTTGAAAACCATTCAATCGTATCTTTTGGTTGGAAACGTTCAAAGGCCCAACGTAATTCCTTTTGGCCACGAGGGTAACGAAGGGAAAGGAGTTCTGGATCAAATAATTGATGAGTGACATTACAACGCCCTCCGCCAGACACTCGGAGTTTTGACAATGCTTCCTTACTCCTTTCGAAGATTTGAATGGATGTGTTCCCATGTAATGATTCAAAAATTTGAAGGGCAACAAAACAACCAGATGCACCGGCACCAATGACTGCAATTTTGGGTATTTTACCCAAAGTTTACCACTCTCCCGAATTTGGCATTGAAATCCATGGTTCTTTTGGAGGTAAAGGACTCCCTTTCTGTAATAATTCAATGGAGATTAGATCAGGTGACCTAACAAACGCCATACGACCATCCCGAGGAGGTCTCGCTATCACAACACCCATCGATTGGATTTTTTCACAAGTATCGTATATATTGTCAACTTCATACGCTAAATGACCAAAATTCCTTCCTACCGAATATGACTCCGCCTGATCCCAGTTATATGTAAGTTCAATTTCGGAAGACTCGGGTCCACCTGTGGTTAAAAAAACAAGTGTGAATTTTCCTTCTGGGTAATCTTTTTGCCTGGAAACTTTTAATCCCAAAATTGTAACAAAAAAGTGGAGAGCCTTCTCCAAATTTTGAACTCGAATCATTGTATGTAAGTATTTCATCGAATAGAACTCTTAAGATTTAAAAAAATATAAGAGCAAAAATAGCCAAGAGAAATACTTAGGAATTTCAACAGAAATCCATTCTTTTTTTCCTTCTAATAATTTTCCAAGTGAGTAGAAGGAAAAAACAAGTAAGATGAAAACAGAACTTACTTCTAAAAGACCATACAAATGCATTCGTTTTAAAAAATACATTGTGAATCCAGTTGGAATGATGAATTGGGATAATAAAAACACACGGTATAATTTCGTACCCGAGGCATTTCTATGGACAGGGTTGTGTACTTTGTTTGTCAATTCCAAACGATGGTGGGACAACCAAACTTTGGGATTCCTGATTCCACGATCCATTACTAATTGCAAATCATCAGGGCGAACGGATGGATAAGAAACAAAAGAAAGGATGCCCTGCCATTTATTTTTTGTATGGATCAAATCAGAAAACAAATCTTTTAATACGTGTAAATTGGCATGAATTGGATCATAATTTTGTAATTGGGTAGTGAGCCCATACCTAGGTTCAATTGTTTCTTCACAATATGTTCCAAACAACTTATCCCAAACAATAAATACACCACCATAGTTTTTATCAATATACTCTGGGTTCATCGCGTGGTGCACTCGATGGTGAGAAGGAGTGACAAATATAGACTCAAACCAACTAGGTAACTTTTTAATCGTTCGAGTATGCACCCAAAATTGATAAGTCCGATTTAGTGCATCAATGATCAGATAAGACTCTACAGGAAATCCAAGTAGGGCAAGTGGTAAATAAAACATACCAATTCCAATATTCCGAATGAAGGATTGTCTAAGTGCCACGGACAAATTAAACTCTTCGCTTGAATGGTGAACCACATGGGAAGCCCATAAAATTTTGATTTCATGGCTATAACGATGAGCTACATAAAACAAAAAATCCAAAAGAACAAATAAAAATATCCAGTGTAATATTGAACTGGGAGCCAAATAAAGTTTGGAAAGTAATTCTACACCAAAGGATAAATTGTATAATTTGTCATAAACAAAAACTAAGCCAAGTAAAACCAAACCATCAAAGATTCGGCTGAGCACACCTAAGCTCAAATCTGCAAGTGAGTCTTCGTAAAAATAAAATTCTTTTTTTTTGATTCGTGTGTAAACAATCTCAACGATCATGAATAAAAAATAAAAAGGTGCAATCGATTCAATCAGTCTCATAAACTTACCTTAAAGATGATTCAATCGATAGGAAAAGACGAAGGAATGCAAGTACCTTTCCTATGATTTTTGATTTGGATTCAAATTTATTATAGAATCGAAACTAAGTGAGGTATCTTTTTAAAGTTGTTCGTTTTTGAAAGGACAAACTATCCAATAACGAACGATAAAATTATTTCAATTGTTTGCTAAGGTCCAAATTCATTTCGTTCAAAACATTTGTGACTGCGGAGTTCCACCCTATCACGAGGGCTTCTGCATCTTTTTTTTCGATTGTTATATTTTGTTTATAAGTTTTACGAAACACAGGGGATGAAATACTATCTTTATCTTCATAAACCACTACTTCAAATTCAATAACAGCTTTTGGTTCTTTTGACCTGAAATCTCCATATAACTGCGATAAATTGAGTTCAATAAAATGTGTTACATTCAGTCTTGTATGAAGATTGGCATCCCATTCAAAATTACCGGAACGAATTAATGATTTTGAAAATTCTTCTTTGAAGTTATGAGATGGAGGTATAAAAAATCCATTATAAAAATCAGATTCATAAACAACATTGTCTTTTCTGTAAACAAACTCTTTTCCTTCAAATCTCTGAGAGATAAAAACCTTTCTGACTAAAAATGTTCTAGGTTTAGGTGGAGAAAACAATTGTTTGTTTTCCGATGCTTCAATTAAAAAAAATCTTTTTTCAGGGAAAGTTTTATTCACACCAAAACACTGAGTGAATAAAAAACTGAATATAGTAATGATAAATAAACGTATAAAAAATTTCATGAAAATTATTTCCAAAGTTTAGATTTGTTTGGCGCATCTCCAAATAGGAATTGCGATGGGTATTTTTTTGCATTCGCAGTGACTTCTTTCAAATCTTCGGAAGCAATGCGTAAATTTTCAATTGATGTAGAAATATCCCCTTGGTTGGAAGCAAGCAAGGTATCCAAACGTTTGAGAGTTGTTTGTAATTGGACGACAGTTTGGTCCAATTTTTTAGGGAGATTTTGTGTTTCTGGACTTGCAATAAGTGCTTTTACTTCACCATTCGTTTTTCTTAAATCTACAAGTAAGGACGTAGCCTCTCTCGAAAGATCACCTAACCTTGCATCTAAGATGGTTTGGTTTAAGTTTTTAATCAAATCACCAACTCCCATCAAAATTTTATCAACATCAGCTTTTTCCACTTTATCAAAAAACTTATCTACCGAAGCGGTAAACCTGGAGATGGTACTTGGGGCTGATGGAATATAAACTGTTTTTGGCTCCCATTCTATTGAAAGAGGTGGGTTTTTTTCAGGATTTAAATAATCCACTTCCAAATATGCAGTTCCAGTTAATCCTTGTGAGGCGAGACGAACACGAAGCCCACTTTGGATCATCCTTTCAACGGTTTTTTTTAAGTCATTCCCATATACACCTTTTATAAAATCAGGGACAGACATTTTAATAAGGACATATCGTCCATACCGTAGTGCTGTATCTTCGTTTAATTTGTCGGCGTATTCGTTTTGCACAAATGTGATTTCTTGGACAGTACCTACTTTTACGCCACGGTGTTTCACAGGTGATCCTATATCTAAACCTTGTACCGACTCATCAAAGTAAGTTTCCAAACTCACTGACCTTTGGAAAATATTCCCAGCAGTGAATACAATGAGAAAAAGGATTAAAGTAAAAAAACTTACTAAAACAAATACTCCAACTTTAAAATAAATTTTATTAGATTGGTTCATAAGGGAGCACTCTCCTGTGGAATTCGGTTGAAAAATTGCCTAACAAATGGATCTTTTGATTTCTCTTTTAGATCTTTTGGTTTCCCTTCCGCGATGATTCCCTTTTTGGATTTATCTAACACGATGACACGGTCTGCCATCGTAAACACTGATGGCAATTCGTGTGTGACGATCACAAAGGTAACACCTAAGGTCCTCGACAAACGGATGATTAAATGATCAAGTTCCACACTTGTGATGGGATCAAGGCCTGCACTTGGTTCGTCTAAAAAAATAATTTCAGGATCCATGGCCATAGCCCTTGCGATGGCAGCTCTTTTTTTCATTCCCCCTGATAACTCAGACGGACTGAGATGGGAAAAAGGAAATAGTCCCACCATTTTTAATTTTGTCATAACAATTTCGTTCATGATGGGGATGGGTAGATTTGTAAATTCTTCCAAAGGCAAACGAACATTTTCAAGAAGTGACATTGATCCAAACAAAGCACTTTGTTGGTACATCACTCCGATCCGGTTCCAAATTTTTACTTTTTGTTTTCCCTGTGCTAAAACTATATCATCTTCATCGATCCAAATTCGACCACTGAAAGGTTTTGTTAATCCGATCATATTTTTTAAGACTGTTGATTTGCCGCAACCTGAACCACCTAAAATTCCAAAGATCTCTCCTTTATATACATCAAAAGAAATATCTTCCATGATTACAGAGTGACCGTATCCAGTTGTTAGATGTTCAACACGAATTATTGGTTTATCTTTCATATTCGTAAGTAAAAATATAAGACGGAAAAAATTCCATCTAAGATGGAAACTAAGATGATCGAACCAACCACAGCCGATGTGGTGGATTCGCCAACGGCTCCTGCACCAGAAGCAGTTTTTAATCCACGGTAACAACCAATGGAAGCGATGATCATCCCGAAAAAATAAGATTTTAGCAGTCCTCCTAGAATATCGGAAAGTCCAACCGCAATGTTCACCTGATTCACAAAAGTAATGAGTGGAAAACCAAAACTCACGAGCACCACTGCCCCACCAATGAGACCAAATAAATTGAATACGATTGTGAGTAGTGGAGTGACAATAAGAGATGCGACAAGCCTTGGAATGATGAGAAATTGCACCGGGGGTAAACCCATCGTAGTTAAGGCATCAATTTCTTCGGATACTTTCATAGTTCCCAGTTCCGCAGCAAACGCAGAACCAGACCTTCCTGATAAAATAAATGCCGTCATGAGTGGGCCGAGTTCTCGAAACAAAGATAATCCAACAAGGTTTGCGACAAAAATTTCTGCACCAAATTTCCTCATAGGAATGGCAGATTGGAAAGACATGATGAGACCAAGTAAAAATCCTATCATCGCAATGATAGGAAATGCATTCACACCCATAGATTCAGCAACACGGAAACTATCTTTCCATCTGATTTTGGATGGGTGTAAAAAGGAACGCCAAAAAGATACAGTAAGTTCACCTGTAAAGGTGACTAAGTATTTGAATTCCAATAAGGAATCAATTGTCAACTTACCAATTTGTTCCGATTTTCTTAAAGCAACGGCAAGTTGTTCTTTGTATTTTTTACTATCATCGTTTGTGATATTCAGTCTATATTGAAATTTTTCATCTAATCCGTGCAAGGCGAATTGTATCTTTCTAGAATCACATTCCGTTCTAACCAATTTTAAAAAAGAAATTCCTGATGAGTCTGATTCCTTTAATTTTTGAGCAAAAATAGAGATATTTCTCGGAGAGTTTTTTGAAATTAACTCCATAAAACTGACCCAATCTATTGAAACTTCCTGTGTATTAAAAATTTCGGGCAAATGAATCTCTAAGGTATTCCCTTCCCACAAAAATGAAGATTGTCTTTGGTTAGATTCCACGTTTCAAACGTAAAACTAATTCGGAACGAACACTAGGCAAGTGATTTTATTTTACATTCTAACGCATTCTTTAGAACCTTCTATTATAATGGGCTATGTAATGAACTACTTAATAGCATTTTCAGCAGGGTTATCCTTCTTGTTTGGTGTAGGCGAATTTCTTAGGAAAAATGCGAGTAGGCAAATTCAAGTCCAAGGATTTTTATTTTTATTTGCGGCTTTTTTCCAGTTCCACACCTACTTAACCTGCACAGAGCTGTATCAATTGGTTCCCCATTTGTATTTGGTCCATCTACCATTCACAGCTTGTATTGGCTCACTCTTAAAACATTATTTTTCTGAATTATGGAATGAAAGCCCAAACAAAAATGAATTTTCTTACTGGGAATTGGTTCCCGCGTTTTTGGTATTAAGTTTAATGTTTCCTTTTTATATTTCACCTGCAGATGAAAAAATTGCGATCCACAAAGCTTATTTAGAAAGAGGAGTCCCTCTCAAGTTTCAAATCATCATTTTATTAGCGGTTTTACCTATTTTTTATTCGGCGTACTACGTATTTTCAAACATGTTTCTTTACATTCGATGGGAATCCTTTAAAAAATCAGCACACCTCCGTTTGGTGGGACTTGTTGTTGGATTTGGTGCTTTAGTGAGTGCGATTGGAGTTTATACTTTATTTTTTCATGCGAGGCATGGATTACAAATTGTGTCTTTTTTCTTATCTTGTCTTATCATCAGTGTTTATATTTTGCGTCAAAAAAGTCCTGAACTATGGGGTGAAGTGCAAAGGATTGTCAGCGAAGAGAAAAAATACCAAACTTCGCAATTAGGATCTTTTGATTTAGAAGACCTTCACAATCGATTCAAACATTTAATGGAAAACAAAAAAGTATATTTAGATGAAACAATCAATTTGGAAAAATTGGCAAAACAAATGAATTTGTCAGAACACCAACTTTCTGAATTTCTCAATTCACATTTGAAAAAAAGTTTCTTCCAAATACTAAACCATTACCGTATCAAAGAAGCCAAAACTTTATTCGCCAATTTTCCCGAAAAAAATATTTTAACAATCGCCTATGAAGTTGGATTTCCTTCCAAATCTACATTTTATGATGCATTCAAAAGGGAACTGGGACAAAGCCCGAGTGAATACCGCAAGAATCTGAAAAAATAAAACGAATGGACCGAATCGGAATCTTTTTTCATTCCGAATTGACCGATTCGGTCGATTCGATTCCATATAAAGGGTAAACTGAACCCAGTCTAAGTTTGGTCAGGAGAAAAATATGTTTGGTGGTCCCGTTCAATGTGAATTGGTTCTCGATTGTGTATCCAAAATTGGGTTTGCCCAAGGTGTATTAAATATTTTACGTTATTATCCAATCGCAGGATTGGCTTTCCTCCTATTCTATGTTTGGCGAAAGGATTATTTCGAATCCTACCGAATCCAAAAATTGTATCCAAAAGCAGAAAAAGTTTGGAAAGAGTTTCGTCAATCTGCTGTAACCTTATTAGTTTTTACGCTAATAGCTGTCACAAACATCACTCTCATGAAAGCAAAGATCACACCTAGTGCTGTGTACTTTGGTCCTGTTTCTGGTGTCTGGGAAGTGAGTTACATTATTATCAGTTTCCTTCTTATTACAATATGGCATGAGACATGGTTTTATTGGATGCACCGGTTTGCTCATTTGAAAAAAGTATACCCCCATGTTCACTCGGAACACCACCAATCAGTCAATCCTTCCCCACTCGCTGCCTACAGGTTCCAAGCTACGGAAGCATTTTTAGAAGCAATTTATATTGTTCCCTTCGTGATGTTTGTTCCCGTTCATTTTTATGTAGTTCTTTTCCACACCTTTTATGCCATGATCCTAAATATTTGGTGGCACCTTGGTTATGAATTTTTCCCAAAAGGTTGGGCATCACATCCAATCACAAAATGGATCAATACTTCAACCCACCACAACCAACACCACCAAAAGTTCCAAGGAAACTATTCATTGTATTTTAATGTTTGGGACCGAATTATGGGGACTAACTTTCCTAATTACGAAACGTATTACGAACAAGTGGTAGGTGAGAGGGAAAGGAATCGAAGTGAAAAAGAGTTACAATCGAAGGAAAAGAATCATATTCTAAGCGTACCAACATAGTATTTTTCTTGTAATGCGGACATTTCTTCTATTCCATTGAAAAGATGTCCGAGCTTATTCCTGGTGTTTATGATAGAATTATCGACCAAGAATTAGAAGATGTTTTAAATTCTTCCGATCTAAAGCCAATTTTCAGAAAGATTGATGATGAAGAATCGCCATCTGTTTATTCATTATTTCTTGCAAAGATTCTAAAACAAAAATTAAGAACATTAAAACCAATCGATCAAATTCTAATTTTCAATAAAATCATCGATGTATTGTCTTCCACAGATGGAGACAAATACCTAGAACGAAAAAAAATTCTCAAGGATCCACCCACAAAACTGTTATTATCATCAAATGAATCTTGGAAAAGACCATCTACTCCGCTTTATATCAGTTCACTATTAACTGGTCAGGGGAACGATCCACCACTCAATCATGAACTTAGATTAGAACTAGCGACCGCAGACAAAGTCGATATCCTCGTTTCCTTTATCAAATGGTCTGGTTTACGATTACTCTATCCATCGTTTGAAATCTTAGCCGAACGGAATATTCCCGTTCGAATCATTTCCACAAGTTATATGGGGGTGAGCGAACCAGAAGCCTTACGAAAATTAGCATATCTTAAAAATGTAACCATCCGAGTTTCCTACGATCCAGACAAAACAAGATTGCATGCAAAAGCATACCACTTTCATAGAAACTCTGGATTTTCAACTGCTTATATTGGATCTGCAAATATGACTCATGCTGCAATGACAGAAGGTCTCGAATGGACTGTCAAAGTAACGGCACAAGATATGCCTCATATTTTAGAGAGATTCACTGCTGAATTTGAAACCTACTGGGAAAGCCCAGAATACAAAGCTTTCGTTTCTGACCTCGACTTTGCTCGTTTCAAAAGAGTTTTAAATTCCTATCATCAACTCAGCCAATCTCAAACTCCTTTTTTTGCAGAATTAACTCCGCGAGTCTACCAAGAAAGAATTCTTGAAGAATTAGCAACAGAGAGAATGAGTGGGAACCGAAAAAACTTACTCGTTGCTGCCACTGGAACAGGAAAAACAGTAATTTCTGCTTTCGATTATAAAAGATATTGCATCGAAACTAAGTCCAAACCTTCCCTATTATACATTGCACATAGAAAAGAGATCTTAGAACAAGCTTTAGCTTGTTTTCGAATGACATTACAGGATCAAAACTTTGGATTTCTATTTGTGGATGGGATTGATCCTTTTTCCGAAACAGACAAACCCTCTCATATTTTTGCCTCCATTCAAAGCATTAATTCGAAACAAATATGGGAAAGGTTAGGGAAAACTTTTTTTCAGTACATTGTTATCGATGAAGTTCACCACAGTAGTGCATCTAGTTACAGGCCAATATTTACTGAATTTTCCCCTGAGATATTACTTGGTCTAACAGCTACTCCAGAAAGAATGGATGGAGACTCTATTTTACCAGATTTCAATTACCGCATAACATCCGAAATACGTCTTCCGGAAGCCTTAGAAGAAAAATTGTTATGTCCATTCCATTACTTTGGCATTAGCGATAATATTCATCTCGAGCTTGACCATTTTTGGAAAAGTGGCAAATTTGATCTGGGTGAAATCGAGAAAGTTTATACTGGCGACGACATAAAAGCTAAGCAAAGAGTAAAACTTGTCTTTGATTCAATCAATCATTACCAAGCAAATTGGGAAACTTTAAAAGCAGTCGGATTTTGTGTGAGTGTAAAACATGCAAAATTCATGGCCGAGAGTTTTCAAAAATTTGGTATTGCTGCAGAAACAATACTCGGTGATACTCCATCGTTTGAGCGTACTCAAAGAATCAAAGAATTCAAAGAAAACAAAATTAAAATCCTATTTACAGTTGATATATTCAACGAAGGTGTTGATATTCCTGAAATCAATACAGTCTTATTTCTAAGACCAACTGAGAGTTTAACTATATTCTTACAACAATTGGGTCGCGGTTTGAGACATGCACCTAACAAGGATGCACTGACTGTTTTAGATTTTATAGGCCAAACACATAAAAAGTATCGAATCGATAGAAAATTCATTGCTCTCTTAAAAAAGAATAGAAGTCAGTTACTTGAAGAAGTTCAGTCAGATTTCCCGAATTTACCAACAGGTTGCGCCATCCAACTAGAACGAATTGCTAGAGAAACAATTATAAATAAAATTAAACAAGTTTATAACGATCTTAATCATTTTATCCCAGAGACAATTGAAACTTGGTCATACTCCAAAATGGGAGACTTAACCTTCTCCAATTTTATCAAAGAAACCTCCTTATCTCCGATAACAATATTAAAAAAATTCACTTGGTCCCAATGGAAATGTATCGCCGATAAACGCCCAGACCTGTTAGATCCAGACATTCAGAAAGGGAAATCCGCTCTTCTTCGTCTTACCCTCAGATCTTCCAGTAAGATTCTAAATGCATTTATAGCCATCGCAAACGGAGATGATTCGTATATAGAATCTGACGAAGGTTTGAAAACTAGTCTTCATTATTTGATGTGGGGAGAAAAGGGAGTTAGTATAGGTATCCATACTTGGAATGACTCGTTAGTTAAATGGAAAAAGAATCCTAGTTTAGTAAATGATGCAAAAGAAATTGCACAATGGCGCTTATCATCTTTAGAATTCAAACCTAAAACAATCTTCGCACCATTTCTATGTGACCTCGAATTACACTCGTTTGTGGGTTCTAGTGAAATTAAGGCGTACCTCGGTCTGGCAACTATAGAGAAGCCAGGACCAACTGGACAGGGAGTCATTCATAGCGAGGAACAAAAGTTATATATCCACCTTGTTACGTTCCAAAAAGAAGAACGAGATTTTTCACTCACAACTTTGTATAAAGACTATCCAATCAGTAAAACTAAAATCCATTGGGAAAGCCAATCAAAAATATCAATGGATAGCCCTACTGCAAAAAACTATCTCAACTTCGAACAATTGGGTTATACAATCTTGTTTTTTGCTCGAGTTAAAAAGAGCATCGAAGGAGAAACAGCTCCTTTTCTATTTCTTGGCCCTGCTAAGTCACTTTTGGAAACTTCTGGAGAAAGACCGATGTCTATGATTTGGGAATTACAATACCCTATGCCATCTGCATTTTTCGAAGAAGCCAAAATGTTGTGATCTGTTCATAAAACCTCAATCCCTCTACTAAAATTCCATTTCACCCGGCTCCCCACTCCCATTCAATTTTTTCATCTTTTGCGACATAAATGTCTTTAGGAGGAAGGAAAACCGTCCGAAAGGGAAAGTAGAGAGGAAGAGGAATATGTTTGAAGCAACACATTTCATGAAAACTCAAGACCTTTTGGAACGAGGGCTTGGCGCGGCGTCACAAAGACGGAAGGTGATCTCCGATAACATTGCCAATGCGGATGTTCCTAATTTCAAACGATCCGAAGTAGTATTTGAATCCATGTTAAAACGAGCCATTGAATCTGAAAAAATTGAAAAAGACAAGGCTGTTCCAACAAAAATCACAAACGACCGTCATATAGAATTTTTTAAACCTCTCGATTACCGCGATGCCAAACCAAAAACCAATTTGGATTACCTCACTACGATGAGACCTGATGGAAACAACGTAGACATCGAAAAGGAAGTGGTTGAAGCCAACCAAAACCAAATGAGTTATAATATCATGATTGATCGGTTGAACCAAAACAACCGTCTACTCAACATTGTGATGAGAACCAACTAAGGAGTAAACGATGGGTATGTTTGATTCGATTAATATTTCTGCAACTGGTCTTTCCGCACAAAGGCTCCGAATGGATGTGATCTCCAATAACATTGCTAACTCAACAACAACGAGAAATACCAATGGAGATGGCCCTTTTAGACGTGACCGTGTCATCCTAACACCGATTAACCTACGCACCCAATGGAAAAGTCCTGTGTATCCATTTGGTGTGGCTCCTGGCGAAGGGAAAGGGGTGAAGGTGATGAAAATTGAGAAGGACATGAGCCCTCTTCGTTTGACCTATGACCCCACTCACCCCGATGCCATCCAAACAGGACCAAAAAAAGGGTATGTGGAACTTCCGAATATCAACATCGTCACAGAGATGACGGATATGATCTCTGCTTCCCGTTCTTACGAAGCCAATGTCCAACTCATCAACGGGTCAAAAGCCATGATGAACAAAGCCATGGAAATCGGCCGAGCCTAAGTTTCGGTCGTTTTTGGTTCTCTTTTTTTTATGAGACATAATTTTTTTCTTTAGGTTTTTGAACTTATACCGATGATTTGAAAGAGGAATCACCCATGTCCATTGACCGCATCACTTCACTCTCCTCTCAAACTTACAAACCCCATTCCCTTCTCCCCCAAGGAGACAAAGTGGGAATCCTTCGTTCTGATGATCGCCACTACGGCAAAACCAATGAAGCCAAATCCCCTGATGAAGTGGCAGGAACATTTGCTGATGCTTTAAAAAAGGCTTTCGAACAAGTGAATGAACAACAAGTGGAAGCAGACGAACTCACTCAAAAGATTGTGTTTGATCCAAACTCAGTGGAACTACATGACGTGATGATTGCTGCTGAAAAAGCTAGGATCTCCCTCACCTTCGCAAAAACCATGTCAGATGGTTTTGTAAGAGCTTACAGAGAACTCACAACGTTAAGATAATTTAAACTATTGTATCCTTTGTTTGTTGTCCTATCATTCAATTGATAGGGCGACCAAACACTCGTTCTACGGTTTCGTAACGAATTTGGATTTTGTCGTTTGGTCCCACCTTCACCCCTCGTTTCATTTGGACTCCGTCCATTCGTTCTCCATTGACATATACCACCCAACCGGCATCCCAAGAATTTCGAATTCCATTCACTTCCATGATTTCTTCTGTTCTGTTTGTGGAGATAAAACGCATGGAAGGGTCTTCCTTTTTGGAAAATTCTGCGAGAAGGAAAAGTAAATCCTTTTTTTCAAATAAGGATGATGGGACTGTTTTGAATTCTTCAAACTCCTTCGATAGAAATTGGATACGAATTTCTGGTTCTTTGGTTTTATATGGAGAATGAGAAGAAATACAATTCATAAAAAGAAATAAAACGAATGGTACAATCATAACCAAATGGAAAGTATTTAAAAACTGTTTTTTCATTAATAAAGTTTTATCATCGTTTTTCATTTCTCTCAAATGCATACACCAATCCTTGTGCATTCAAATTCACATCCAACTTCAAAAGGGACCAATCTTTCTCTGTAAGTGTAACAGCATTTCGATTGGCCAAAGAGATAATCATTGACTCCACTTGATTTTCCATAAAAGAAAGTCGATTTTCTTTTGGTACATTTTTTAGCTCAAGTATAGCTTTTTGGCAGAGTTGTAAGCCGATTTTCAAATCTTCTGCATTTTGTTTTAGATTTTGAATCTCACCATAATGAGTCAAATAACAAACATTAGCCCCAGTTCCTAAAATTAAATCAATGGAATGAATGGCCTCATTCGCATCAAAGTCTGTTGGGGTTGTGGTGGGAAAAATAAATGATTTTCCGTTTTCCAAGTGAGGGTATGAGATTCCAAACGAATCGCCTGTAAATACACCATTTAGTTTTTTGTCATAAATGCAGAAGTGATGGTTGGCATGGCCTTTGGTGTAAATGAACTCGAAACTATGGCCTCTCCAATCCAAAAATTCTCCATCCTCTATCACTCTCACTCGTTCTTTTGGGATGGGTTTGATCTCTCCATAGAGTTTATGGAAATTTTCTTTTCCATAAACAGAAGTTGCACTTTTGATAAGTAGGTTTGGATCGATCAGATGTTTTGCAGTTTTCGGATGGGCAAGTAACACTGCATTCGGGCAAGATTCGAGTAACGCCCACGCTCCACCCGCATGGTCTAAGTGTACATGGGTGACAATAATATAATCTAAGTTTTGTGGACTGACATTCTGTTTGCCCATCTCAGAAAGAATTTTTGGAATCGCATGGGTTGTATTGGTTTCAACAACGATTCCATGCCCTTCCTCTTCGATGAGATAAGCAGAAGCAACCTGTCTTAAATTTGCATATTCCGTATCAATGGTAATAAAAGATCCCATAGTCATACACTATGGGTCTAAGGAACCACTTTGTCAGCTTAAATTCTAATCAGAAAAAAATCTTAAAGAGGCAAACGTAACCGATCTTCGATTGATTTTGTTTCTTCTTTGATACGTGACTCTGACCAACCCCATTCCTTCGCAGCAGTTTGGATGATTTTCTCCATAGAATACTTTGGAAGTAGGCCTAGAGTTCCAAGTCCCGTACGACGTAAAAAAATATCAGGTAGGGTTTTTGCCATTTCAAATCGAATCGAATACACAACTTCTGCAAGGATCTCTCCATCTTCATTTAGTACAGAGCCTAAATTTGGGTCCACTCTCACAATGTCTAAAATTGTTTCATACTCTAATCCATAATGGCGAATGAGATAATCAATCGTTTGAGGCAAAAATCCTTTCTGTTTTTCTTTTGCTTCTGTAATGAAAGCTTCTATATCAAGAATATTACTTCCATATAAATGTTGTTTGGCGGAAATACTTTGACTTGATCGTTTTTTAATTTTTTTCTGAATAGAACGAAAGATCGTTTCTGCAAAATGACGGCTTGTTGTGTATTTTCCACCTGCAGCAGTGATGAGTCCTTCAATTCCATCTCTAATATGGTCATACAATTCTGATTTCCTAGAAGCAGAATACGTATCATCACTTGACTCTGCTAGTGGACGTAACCCACCGTAGGAGAATAAAACATCTTCCAGTTTTAGTTTTTCTTTTAGGTAAGAAGTCTCGTTGATATAATCAATAAATTCCAAAATACTTTCTTTGGTGAGTTTCCAATCTTCCACCTTACCGAAGTAAGACTTTTCTGTTGGCCCAATCATCGAATGCCCTCGCCAAGGAGCAAAACTAAAATGCCCTTTTTTGCCAACAAACAAGGTCATAATAGGTGATAATTGTTTCGTGATGATATAAATCCCTTCGGAACGTTGTTTTGGGAAACTTGTTTCTGTTTTTTTTGATTTAGCCAATACATCTTGGCTCCAAGGTCCCGAAGCATTGATTGTGACTTGGGAGCGGATCGTTACTTCCTTTTTTGTGATTTTGTCTACGGCAGTCACACCCACTACGCGACTACCTTCCCATAACAATTCTTTCACTTCCGTATAATTGGATATTTTCCCACCAAACAAAACAGCTGATTTCAAAAAACTAAGAGTCAAACGTTCTGGGCTTAGGCAGATGGCATCGTAGAAATAAGCGGCGTCTTCATAATCGCCTAAATTTTGTTTGAGTAGTTCGTTTCGTTTGAGGTATTTGTGATTCGGAATTTTTTTTGATATATCCCAAGTCCAAGTTTTATCAAAGGACAAAAGGTCATAGACAAACAAACCAAGCCTTGCAACGATTCCCGGTTTTGGAAGGATCATGGGATACGGATACACCAAGTTAGGTGCAATATTCGACAAATTTCTTCTTTCTTTTAGAGCTTCTCTTACAAGTCCAATTTCAAACTGTTTTAAATACCGAAGACCACCATGGATGAGTTTTCCGGTTGCTGCAGATGTGGCGCCACCAAAATCTTTTTTTTCCAACAAACAAACACTATAACCTCGGCTGGCCACTTCATAAGCAAGTGCCGCCCCAGTAATCCCACCACCGATAATGGTAACATCAAATGATTCCCCATCATAAGTTTCAATGAATCGATTTAATTTCAGAGTCAAACGTTCCCTCCTTTTGAAAGCCAAAGTTTGATTTGTTGTTTCAAATTCTCTCGTTCACTTTGAATGTCCCATAGCCCAAGCCTTAACAAAAGGGAAGACAACCTCCAACGATTTAGATCCGCATTGGTCAGACCACTTAGGTGTTTGTAAGATTTGAGATAACCACTTAAAATGAACTTTCGAATCAGAGTATAAAATAGGATTTTTAACTTTGGAGTTCCTGGCCACAACTCTCCATCGGTAAATAAAAGTTGTGTGAAGGAAACATCAGCACAAGGATTCCCCTTTGCCGCCGTCATCCAGTCAATGACTATTGGTTCCTTACCCTTTACTATGACATTCTCTGGGTGAAAATCCAAGTGGAGGACAGAGTCTCCCTCTGGTAAGTTTTTGATGTATTCACTAATGATTTTTTTCTCATCTTTACTGAGAAACTCCAAAGGTTTTGCCTCCAAACAATCATTTAATATTTGTTTGATGTCTCTAAGTTTTTGACTTTTGGTTTGGTGCATTTTGAAGTGTAAGTTCGCTAATGTATTCGCAATGCGAAAAAGTTCGATTGGATTTTTGTCAGGCAATTTGGTTAAGGAAATTCCATCCAAACGATCAAAGACAATGCCTAATCGTTCTCCGACTTTTACTTTTCCATAACAATGCATCTTCGTCACCTGTAAACGGCTCACTTCTAGTGTGTTTTCATATTCAGCTTCAATTTCTTTTGGGTTTGCCGAAGGGAAAAAGAGTTTTAAAACTTGGTTGTTCGGTAAATCATACAAATCTGCTGACCTGCCGATCGCAAAAGGAACACCCAAATTTTCTAAGTTTTGTTCTATAGATGAATTCATTTTTATGCCTGCTTTGATTTAAGAATTGAGAACCGCAAAATGTTTTTGATTTGTTTTATATAATTTTTGAAAGACTGAAAAGTTTTTATCATACACTGGTTTTAAACTTGGATTCGGAATCCAAGTTTTGTCTACAGGAATCATTTGTTTGATGTCTTCGTACTTTTTAATTTTTCCAAGACCCAAAGCAACAATGGCAGCCGCTCCAATCGCTCCAACGTTTTCAGGATGGACAACACGTTCGATGGTTTTTCCTGTAATGTCAGCTAACATTTGACAGATGAAACTTGAACGGGCCACTCCACCTACAAATCGAATGTTTTTCGAAGTTGGAACTTTAGCGTTGGATAGTTCTAATATCCATCGTTTGTGGAACAAAATTCCTTCAATCACAGATCGGATTAAAATACGTTTTCCCGTATGTAAGCTGATATTAAAAAAGATCCCTCTTGCTTTTGGATCTTCAAAAGGACACCGGTTTCCATGTAACCAAGGTGTGAAAATCACTCCTTGGGAACCAGGTTCTGTATCTTTGATAGAATCAAACATAAATTCGAATAAACTTTCATATACAGCATCAGGGCCATCTGTGATTTTCTTTTTTTCTAAGTACAAATCAATTTCATCTAGAGCCAAATGGTCTTTCACCCATTGCAAACACTTACCCGATGTTTCTTGTTCCCCAAAATAATTATAATAACCTTCTCGACTGCCCACAATCGATGCAATTCTTGCATTGATGTCAACAGTCCTCTTTTTGGTAACAGTACCGATCCATCCAGATGTCCCCGCATAAATATGAGTGTCTCCTTCTGATACTGCACCTGCACCTACACCGATAAGAGATGCATCTCCTCCACCACCAAACACGGGTGTGCCGGCTTCAAGACCCAAAAACTCTGCCGCTTCGTTTGTGAGTCCTCCCACTTTTTCTTCGGCATTGATCAGTTTTGGCAAATGTTCCTTCCTAACACCAAATAACTTACAAAGAAAAGGACTCCAGTTTCCTTTTCCTTTTCTAGAGTTGTATAAAAATGTAGCAAAAGCAGAATCTCTTGTCATCACTGCTTGGTTTGTACACCTAGCGATTAAATATTCTTTGACATCAAACCACCATCTCACCTTACTAAAGTTATCTGGTTCATTTTTCTCAACCCATTTGTATTTCCAAATTGGATCTTTTACACTTGCTGCCACTGCGCCAGTAATCCAAAGGGATACCAAAAGTTTAAATGCATTGATGCCTTCAATTTTAAATCCATATTCGATGCCGGCCTTCATTTCTTTTGTGGCCCTTTGGTCCATATAACTCATGGCATTTCGGACAGGTCGAAACATTTCATCCACAAGCACAAGTCCTTGCATTTGTGAACAAAAGGAAATGCCTTGGATGTTTTCTTTGGAAACCTTGGCATCATTTAACACGAGCTCAGTGGTAAACTTCATCGCCTCCCAAAAGTCCTCTGGATTTTGTTCGGCCCCACCGTTTGTCAAAAGTTGGATTGGGTATTCTTTTGTGGCTGATGCCACGAGTGTGAGTGTGGACGTCATCCGGAAAAGACAGGTTTTCACACCTGTGGTGCCAATGTCGTAGGCTAAAATACAGTCTGAATCCATGGAATCTCCTTCGCTTTGGGTGCCACCACCCCGGTTTTCACCAATTTTAGGCTAACTTTGCCATTTTTTGGAGTTTTTCTGCCAAAAGAATAAAAAAGTGAGTGATCACTCACAAGGATTTAGTAGGATCAGCTCCGTTGGCAATCGATTTTTCCTCACCCTCTTCCTTTTCCGAAAGGATTTCTGTGGGTCTCTTTTTTGGGAAATCTTTGCCAATGGGAAAACAAGGGAGAGAGTCGTATGAGCCAAATGCCAGTAAAAGTCTATGGATACCGTTGGGTGGTATTATTTGCCTACATCGTGATCACAGCGACCATTTGTTTGCAATGGTTGTCATTTGCTCCTATTGCCAGGGAAGCAAAAGAGTTTTATATGGTTTCCCCCCTCCAAATCGATCTTTTGTCTTTAGTGTTTTTAGCTGTTTTTGTTTTCATCGCCATCCCTGCTTCGTATGTGATTGATACCTATGGAATCAAAATTGGTGTTGGGATTGGCGCTATCCTAACAGGTGTTTGCGGGTTACTCAAAGGGATGTATGCTTCGGATTATACTGTGGTTCTCATTTGCCAATTGGGTCTTGCCATTGCCCAACCTTTCTTACTCAATGCCGTGACAAAAATCAGTGTGTTGTGGTTTCCCATCCACGAACGTGCCACATCCGTTGCCTTAGGAACTCTCGCCCAGTTCCTCGGAATCATCCTTGTTATGATCCTGACTCCCATACTCTTACATAGCGGAAACACGATCCCTGAAGTGATGATGGTCTATGGGTTTGTTTCCATGGGGAGTGCGATTCTTTTTTTACTTCTCGTAAGAGAAAAACCTCCCACCTCACCGAGTACACACGGTGAAGACCATGAACTCTCCTTTATCGATGGGATTCGTTTTTTATGGAAACAAGCCGACATGAAAAAGATTCTATTTTTGTTTCTGATTGGGCTTGGTGTGTTTAATGCTGTGAGTACTTGTATCGATCAGATTTGTGAAATCAAAGGTTTGAACACAGAAGAGTCTGGACTTGTGGGTGGGGTGATGCTCATCGCAGGGATCGTTGGTGGCATTATCATTCCTCCCCTCTCTGACAAATTCCAAAAAAGAAAACTATTTTTAGTCATCGCGATGGTTGGATTTTTATTAGGACTCTCTGTTTTTGTTTTGTTCCAAGGATTTATCCCCTTACTCATTGGTTCGATAGTGATTGGATTTTTTTTACTAGGAATTGGTGCACCCATTGGATTCCAATACTGTGCAGAGATCACATCCCCTGCCCCAGAGTCCACCTCACAAGGGTTACTACTCCTTGTGGGCCAAGTCTCAGGGATTGTTTTTATCTTAGGGCTTAATTTTTTTGGAATGGTATCGTTTTTATATGTGTTACTTGCGTTAACAGTACTTACACTGGCACTTGTCTTCCAATTGAAAGAAAGTCCGTTTATGGAACCCTAACCGCCTAAGGCACGTCTGATGAATTTCATGACAGCTTTGACAACTGCTTCATCATCTTCAAATACGCCGTCCCCCAAATAAATTTTCATGCGTTCTTTGTAATACACGGTGGCATAGGAGAACTGTAAGGTCATAAAGATATTATCGAGTAAAAAAGCAGACAAGTTACTATCCACATCGCTGGCAATGGTTCCTTCTTTTTTAGCAGAACTAATCATATCGATATAACATTTTGCTGATAAGGATTCAAGTTCACCTGACAGGCGTGTAATGAGTTCATAATTACTTTCCGTTGTCATTTCATTGTAGAGACGAATGATGTCTTGGTTCATCCGAGAATGGTTTTGGATGATGCGAACAATCTTTTCTACCTTCCCAAAAAAATCCAATTCCATAGACAAAACGGTTTCTAAAGTTTTTTCCAATTGGCTGATCCCATAATCGACAACAGTTAAGAAAAAATCCTCTTTGGTTTCGAAGTATTTGTAGAGGGAACCGACACTAATCCCCGCTTTTTGGGCGATGGTATTGGTATTGGCACTGGTAAAACCTCGGTTGGCAAACTCAGAAATGGCAATGGATAAAATCCGAGTCCGTTTTTCTTCCGAAATCCGTTCGAAACTTTGATTGAAATGTTTTGTGTCTGCCATACTCATCTTTCGTCCTATAAATGAAAAAAGGCTGGATTTCTCAAGGATATTGATCGCAATTCCCAAAGAATCTCAGAAACTTTCTAAAATTTCTATTTCCTTCTTGACAATGAGTGATGACTCACTCATTGTCAAGTCAAAAGAACCCTGACGAGGAAACAATCGTATGGCCACAGGCTTTTCCATCAATGAATACCCCAATGTAGACCAAGTTTACAAAGACTTACGGAAATTAGTTTCCCTACCGATCCGTTCCATTCGCAAAGACGAAATGGAAAACATCAACCAAAACTACTTTGAAAAAAAATGTAGTAAGTCCAAAGCCATGATCACAAAGGCTTCGGAATACATCCCAGGTGGTGTCCAACACAACTTGTCGTTCAATTTTCCATTCCCTCTTGTGTTCACAAAAGCTTCGGGTGCTTACCTCTATGATTTGGATGGAAACAAATACATCGACTTTTTACAAGCAGGTGGACCCACAGTCCTCGGCAGTAACCCCGCAAGTGTTCGTAAAAAAGTAATCGAACTCTTAGATTCAACAGGACCCGTGACTGGGCTTTTCCATGAATACGAATACAAACTCGCCGAAAAAATTGTCGAACTCGTTCCTTCTGTGGAAATGTTTCGCATGTTAGGTTCCGGAACCGAAGCTTGTATGGCTTCCATCCGAGTGGCAAGGCTTGCGACAAAGAAAAAAAACATCGTGAAGATGGGTGGTGCATACCATGGATGGAGTGACCAACTCGCTTATGGCCTTCGGATCCCTGGTACAAGGCATTTTGAAGCCAATGGTGTACCAAGATCTATTTTCAAATACACACAAGAATTTTATCCGAACGATTTGAACTCTCTCGAATCTGTTCTCAAACGAAATCGTTTTTTTGGTGGAACCGCTGCTGTTCTCATTGAACCAGTTGGCCCAGAGAGTGGAACAAGACCACTTGATCTCAACTTTAACAAAGGTGTAAGAGAACTTTGTAACAAATATGGTGCCCTACTTATCTTTGATGAAGTGGTAACAGCATTTCGAATTGGTCTTAGTGGAGCACAAGGGTACTTTGGTGTAGACCCAGATCTCACTGTGTTTGGAAAGGTTGTCGCTGGTGGTTATCCATCTGCTGGTGGGCTTGGTGGTAAAAAAGAATACATGAAGTATGTATCTGCAGGATTACAAACGGGCACCAAAAAGGCGTTAATCGGTGGAACGATGGCAGCAAACCCACTTAGTTCCCTTGCCGGTTACTTCACACTTTGTGAAATGGAAAAAACAAAAGCCTGTGAAAAATCGGGAAAAGCTGGTGACCGCCTCACAAAAGGATTACAAAAACTCATCAAAAAATATGATCTACCTTTTGTTGCCTTCAACCAAGGTTCCATTTGCCATCTCGAAACTGTTGGTACGATGTTACTCGATATTGATATCAAGAAATTTTGGACCATCAAAAAAACCATTGCAGAAGCCCACAAACGCAAACATGCGATGGAAGAAATGGGAGCCGCTTACATGTCAGAGGGACTTGTGACCCTTGCTGGAAGCAGGTTGTATACAAGCGCCTCAGATACGGATGAAGTGATTGATGATGCAATCAAACGTTTTGACCGAGTGTTCCAAAAAGTGGAAGGTGTGTAGGAATCCTTAAGTAAATTTCCGAAGCACATCATGTAATTGCTGTTTTACACAGCAATTACGGCCTTTGGTAAATATAGGAAACATCCAAGACTTTAAGTAATTTTTTATCGAGTGTCCAAAGTTTACAATTTCTCATTTTGGTTTCATATATTAAGATTGAATCAACCAATCCAATTTCATATTCAAAATATTTTTTTTCAAATGAAAGGGATCCTGCGTTGATAAAGGAACCATTGGATACAATCCGATTTAAACTTTCCCAATACTCTAATACAAACTCGAGTTCCGTTTTATTTTTACATCCTTGTAAAATTTCACCAAATACAACTTCATGAGCAAACACTTCAGATGTTTCAATCAAAGTGATCAATTCAGATAAAAAAGGTTCCTTCCCCCGAAAAAATTCAATCCAAACCGATGTATCTACTAAAATCATTGTGATCGATTCATTTTTCTAATTGTTTCCGCCGAAAAATCTTCTGAAAAACTCAGTGGTTTTTTTTTCAATTTTTCATTCAGCTTTTTTACCTTTGCAAGTTTGACCCACTCAGAAAGTGCCTTTTGCAAGGAATCTGTAATATTTTTACCTTGAGTGTATTTTTGAACGTCAGTGATTAAATCATCAGGGAGAATTGCAGTTACCTTCATACGATTTAGCATACGATAGTATGTCCGATTCGTCAAAAATTAATTATCCTTCCCATGGAGGATTTAACTAAACCACCTCTGCTTACTACAGACGTTTCGGACAATGGAACCCAGGAATTGGAACTCCACAATCTCCTATGCAAATTCACATTCACCCGTTCAATTCCCACCTTCCCCCCGAAAAGTACTTGTACATTTCGGGGATTTCATGGCATTATGTCTCAAATCTCTACGAGGCCCGAACTATGCCTGAACCACTGCAAAAGATCATCGACAATCTAAAAGAGTTATTCAACAAACTCGACAAAACCAAAAAAATGATTTTGGCTGGGGTGCTTGCAGTGGTAGTGGTGGCCGTCATCATTCTCTCCAATGTCTCCTCCCAAAGGAACCGAGTGGTTCTTTTCAAAGACTTGGATTCTAAAGACTTCTCTGAAGTCACAAAAAAATTAGATGCCCTTGGTTATTCCTATGGTTCTAGCGAAACAAGTGTTATCACAGTGGATCCCGACCAAAGGCAAGAAATTGTAACCAAACTCGCACAAGAGAATCTAATTCCAGCTGGTGTCACTGGTTGGGAACTCTTTGATATTGAAAAATTCACAGAGACTCAGTTTGATAAAGACATCAAAAAATATAGAGCTTTAAAGGGAGCGATTGAGAAGTCGCTTAACACCTTACGACCGATTGAAAAAGCAGATGTGAACATTGCCATCCCAGAGGGGGATTTGTTTGAATCAAACTCCTACCCTGTAAAAGCCAGTGTGATCTTACATTTCCGTCCAGGTGTGGAAGGCATTAGCAAAAAAGAAATCAAAGGGATTGTGAACTTAGTTGCAAGAGCAGTTCCTAAACTCAAACCAGAAAACGTAAGTGTTGCAGATCCAGATGGAAAAATCATATCTGATTTTGAAGAAGACTTAGAAAAAGAAAGATTAGAATTACGAATTGTCCAAGAGAAACTAAGGATCGAAGAAGAGGAACGTGTCAAACGCCTCATCGACATCCGTAACACTTTACGTTGGTATTTGGGTGGAGAAGACCGAGTGGATATCACTCGATTTGAATATTCTTTTAACTGGGACCAAGAATCCTTAACAGAAAATGAAGTATTACCAGTTGTTGCTGAAGAAGATAACCCAGATACACCGTATAACGAACGAAAGCTTGTTGATGGTTATTCGTTAAAAGTATCTTCCAAAGAAACAAAAGAATCCTTTAAAGGAAGAGGATTTACTCCTGATGGACCTGCAGGTACGGAACCAAACCTTCCTCCTGGATACAAAGATACAGACTACCAAAAAGCTGAGTATTCCAAAGACGAAAATATCAATAACTACGAATTCAACAAACGTGTGAAAGACATCAAACGCCAACCATGGAAAATCGAAAAAATTGGTTTGTCTGTGGTTGTGGATGGAGTTTGGGAACGTAAAGAAAGAGAAGACGGAATGGGTTATGATCGTAAGTACATCCCTGTTGCGGAACCAGACCTTAAACTCATTCGTAAAAACTTAGAAGCAGCCATTGGTTACACAAGATCACGTGGTGACCAAATAAGTGTCATCACTATCCCAAAAGATAGAACCGAACAATTCCGTTTAGAAGATGAAGAATTCCAAAGACAACGTGCAATCCGTAACATGGTGATTGCATCCCTTGTGATTCTCATCTTACTCATCCTTGCCATTTTAGTGTATCGTGCGATCAAAAAAGAAATCGCAAGAAGAAGAAGACTCCGAGAAGAAGAACTTGCTGCCCAACAACAAATGATGAGGGAAGCAGCACTCCGAGTGATGGACGAAGGGGGAGCTGAAGTCGAACTCTCCCTCGACGAAAAACTCAGACGAGAACTTCTCGAAAATGCGATCAACTTGGCAAAAGAAAAACCAGAGGATGTGGCTCAGCTACTGCGAACATGGCTTGCAGAAGAGGAACAAACTTAAGTTAACTGATACTTTAACAAGTAACCGTTAGGATTCTTTTTTCCAACGTATATTGGCACCACGAGAAATCCGAGCATATACTTCTCGGAAGTATTGGTTAGGTGCCTTACCGTCTGGGTCTTGCGAATAACGAGGCCTTAGGCGGTGGACAAAGTACATATCCAAATCACCCTTATTTTTCCCATGGATTTTCCCTCGGTAATCCGTTTCAAAAAAATACTTCACAAGCTCATAGGTTTCTTTGGAAACATTGATTTTTCCAGTTTCCCCACCTGACTCCATTCGTGATGCTGTGTTCACCGTATCACCCCAAATGTCATAGGCAAACTTAAACCGGCCTACAACCCCTGCGACAACAGGACCCGTATGGATTCCCAATCGTAATTCCCAAAAGGGAAGGTTTAAGGCAGTTTTGATTTCTTTCAATTGGTTCATAAAACTTTGGATTTCGAGAGCCGCCAAACAAGCGTCAATGGCACTGGTTCGGTTTTCCACAGGCAAACCACCAGCACACATATAACTGTCTCCGATGGTTTTTAGTTTCTCTAAATTATTACGAAGGATGATTTCATCAAATTGTGTGAAACAAGCATCAAGTTCCTCAATGAGACTTTGTTCATCCATCCCTTCTGCTACTTTCGTAAAACCTTTGAAGTCTGTGAATAATACAGTAGCATTTTCAAAACGAACAGGATTCACACTTCCCTTTGATTTCAGTTCTTGTGCTACTTTGTAAGGTAAGATGTTTAATAAAAGTTTCTCAGATTCTTCTCTTGCTTCTTCTGCTTTGTCTTGTGCAATGAGTGCCTTTTCTCTCTCTTCATCTGCTTTTTGTTTTTCTAAATCTAACAAAAAATAACTGATATCAAGTTCTTCAGCAAGTGGCCTCGACATAATGTAAACAACTAGATAATTAAAAAGAACAAGAGGCAAAACAATCATGGTGAGATGGAATGCAGACTCACCCACGCCGTATTGTTCTCGAATGAGTGGAAAATACAAAATCGCTGCGAT